>NZ_JBFODG010000003.1:0-201710 GCF_040908215.1 Aeromonas sp. R5-4
GCTTCCTGCTTCCTGCTTCCTGCTTCCTGCTTCCTGCTTCCTGCTTCCTGCTTCCTGCTTCCTGCTTCCTGCTTCCTGCTTCCTGCTTCCTGCTTATCTCTTTGATGGGAGGCGCTTGTTTTCTTTTGCCTCGTACAGCCTTGCTCGCAGCAGCTTGGTTTGACCGTGAGTATCTGGCAGCCCTTGCAAGGGGCGGTGCTATTTGCGCGGATATTGAGGGGGCATACTTGGGATGTGATGCAGCACAGGGGGAGGGGATTGTGAGGCCAATCAGCGGTAGGTACTTGATGTGTCGCCGCTCGCGACTAAGTTAGCGTTGAAATCGGTAATAAACAAAAAAAGGGAAGATGCCTGAGTATCTTCCCTTTTTGGTGATATGAGCGTTACTGCTGTTGCAGGATCAGCCGTGTTGGCGGCGGTCGTTGGCCTGGGCCAGTAGCATGCGGCTTTCGCGCAGGAACTGGTCGGCATGTTCGCCGAAGAAACCGGAGACTTGCGAGAAGGCCTCGATGAAACCGTCCCTGTCCCCCCGTTCCAGCAGCCCCAGCGCTTCGCCGAAGTTTTGGTAGTAGCGACGGATCATCGCCAGATTCTGCGGTGACGACAAAATGATGTCGGCATAGAGGTGGGGATCCTGAGCGAACAGCCGCCCCACCATGGCGAGCTCCAGCCGGTAGATGGGGGAGCTCAAACTCAGCAGGCGATCCAGATTGGCCTGCTCCCGGGAGAGGTGCCAGCCATAGGCAAAGGTGGCGAAGTGACGCAGTGCCTGAATGAGGGTCATCGCCTCATCGTGGGCCTTGGCTTCCACCTGTTGCAAGCGGGCGCCCCAGATGGTCATCTGATCCAGCAGCCATTGGCTGGCGGCGGGGTCACGGCCCTGGCAGCAGACGATC
The DNA here is from genome assembly GCF_040908215.1 of Aeromonas sp. R5-4. NCBI lineage: Bacteria > Pseudomonadati > Pseudomonadota > Gammaproteobacteria > Aeromonadales > Aeromonadaceae > Aeromonas > Aeromonas sp. R5-4. The sequence goes on from NZ_JBFODG010000003.1 coordinate 897, forward strand.
ACCTGCTTGGCGAGACTCGCCACATCCGGCCCGAACATGGGGTGCAGTCCCAGTACCGGCCCTTGGTGCACCGCCAGCATATGTTCGAGCGGCGCCGCTTTCACGCTGGTGACATCGACCAGCAGGCAGTGGGCGGGCAGGTTGCCGAGGTGGTCGATGATCTGGCAGGTGATATCGATGGGCACCGCCACCATCACCAGACCGGCTCCGGCGAGGATCTCGTCAGCACGCGGCCAGTCGGCTTGTTCCAGCGTCTCGACCCGATAGCCTGAGAGGCTGAACATATGGCCGAACAAGCGGCCAAGCTGGCCCTGACCACCGATGATGACCACTTTGCCAAGGTCCGGCTTTATGCATTTGAAGCCGGTATCTTTCTCGCTGGCGTAAGATTCGCGCATCACCCGGCGCAGTACGTCTTCGATGAGATCGCCGGGCACTCCCAACTGCTCGGCCTCGGCGCGGCGGCGGGCCAGCATGCTCGCTTCCCGATCCGGTGCATAGATGGGCAGGCCGTGGCGGCTCTTTACCTCACCCACTTCTCCCACCAGGGCCAGACGGGCGGCCAGCAGATCGATAAGCTGCTTGTCCACCGCATCTATCTTGTCCCTGAGTACATTCAACTCTTCAGCCATATCCAGTCCCTGCTGGCGCCGCAGCGGCGACGCCCTGAAAATCAAGATGCAACAAGGTATCACGGCATGAGCGGTTTGATGCTACCAGCGGTGATACCTCGATTGTTCAATAGGTTACGACAAGATACCACGGCTTACCGTGCAGTTCTGCCCTTGAGAGGGTCAGCCAGCTGGTTGTGGCAGCGGGCCAGCAGGGTAGCGGTGGTGTCCCAGTCGATGCAGGCATCTGTGATGGAGACCCCGTAGCGCATCTGCTCCTTGGGCTGCTCGCTGGACTGGTTTCCCTCGAACAGGTTGGATTCGAGCATCACCCCGATGATGGAGCGGTTGCCCTCCTGGATCTGGTGGATGACGTTGTCGGCCACCTTGGGCTGCAAACGGTGATCCTTGCTGGAGTTGCCGTGGCTGCAATCCACCACAAGGCTCGGCAGCAGGCCCGCTTTCTCCAGAGCCTCTTCCGCCAGCGACACGTTGACCGAGTCATAGTTGGGATGTTTGCCGCCGCGCAGGATCACGTGGCCATCCGGGTTGCCCTGGGTCTGCAACAACGCAACCTGGCCCTGCTGGTTGATCCCCATAAAGGCGTGAGGGGAGGAGGCCGCCTGCAGCGCATTGATGGCGGTCCCCAGGTTGCCGTCGGTGCCGTTCTTGAAGCCGACCGGCATGGAGAGGCCGGACGCCATCTCCCTGTGGGTCTGGGATTCGGTGGTGCGGGCGCCGATGGCTGACCAGGAGAAGAGCTCGGCCAGGTATTGCGGGCTGATGGGGTCGAGCGCTTCGGTGGCCAGCGGCAACTCCAGCTCCGCCAGCCAGCAGAGCAGCTCGCGGGCACGGTGCAGCCCCAGCTCCACATCGAAGGTGCCATCCAGATTGGGGTCGTTGATAAAGCCTTTCCAGCCGACCGTGGTGCGCGGCTTCTCAAAGTAGACCCGCATGACAATGTAGAGAGAGTCCTGATAGGCATCATGCAGCGCTTTGAGTCTGGTTGCGTACTCTTTGGCGGCGTCCATGTCGTGGATGGAGCAGGGACCACAGATCACCAGCAGCCGGTGATCGCGGCGGTGAATGATATCGGCGATGGTATTACGGGCCCCTTGCACGAATGCCAGCGCCTTGTCGGAGATGGGTAACTTCTCCTTGAGCTGGGCAGGCGTGATCATCACTTGTTCGGACTGGATATGGATGTTGTTCAGGGGGTCTCTTTGCATGATTTCATTCTCTCTACTGTATTAAGCCAAAAGCGGTTGTACCTATATATTTACACTGGTACCTGCTTTGTTACGCAACCGCCATCACCTTACCAAGGAAAAACAAACAATCAAGTGAAACTAGTGGGTTTACCGCTAAAAAGTCAGATAAAAGAGCTGCTATATAGCGCAAACAGGAATAATACAGAGAATTTTTCGGAGGGTTAATGGTTTTTATGTAATTTAATGTTTACGGCTTGAGGGCGTGAAGGCTGCGTTGCCCAGCTGTTTACCCACAGTAAATGGTATCTCTGGGAGACTGCAACGCGATGGCAATGATGGTGTGAGGTGGCTATCTGGTCAGCCATAGAAAGAGGGAGCCATAGTGGCTCCCTTTGCGGTAGGAAGGGGGATCCCGTCTGGCTGCGGATCAGCGCTTTTGTTTTCCCTGCAGCTCTTTGTTCAGGCGAGTGAGCATCCCCTGGGTGACCAGCACTATGCCCTGCTCGGAGCGGTGGAAGCGACGTGCATCTTCATCGGCGTTTTCACCGATCACTGTGCCTTCCGGCAGTTTGCACCCCTTGTCGATCACCACCCGGCGCAGTCGGCAACCGGCACCTATCTCCACACCCGGGAAGATCACGGCCTGATCCAGGGTGCAGAAGGAGTCGACCCGCACATTGGTAAAGAGCACCGAACTCAGGATGAAAGAGCCACTGACGATGGTTCCCCCGGCAAACATGGAGTTGATGGTCATGCCGTGCTGGCCGTTTCGGTCCTGCACGAACTTGGCGGGAGGAGTCATGTTCTGACTGGTCCAGATGGGCCAGTCCTGATCGTAGATATCCAGCTCAGGCGTGACGGAAGCGAGATCCATATTGGCCTCCCAGAAGGAGTCCACGGTGCCCACATCGCGCCAGTAGGGGCGGCGATCCGGACAGCAGCCGACACAGGACATGCCAAACGGGTGAGCGAATGCGGTGCCCTCTTTCACCACGCGGGGGATCACATCCATGCCGAAATCGTGATGGGACTGCTCGTTGGCAATGTCCTCTTCCAGCAACTGATAGAGATACTCGGCATCGAAGATATAGACGCCCATGGAGGCCAGCGCGGTGTCGGCCTTGCCCGGCATGGCGGGCGGGTTAGCAGGCTTTTCGACGAAGGCATTGATCTTGCGATCATCATCCACCGCCATTACCCCGAAGGCGCTTGCTTCACTGCGTGGCACCTCGATGCAGGCAACGGTCACCTTGGCACCCATATTGACGTGGTCGAGCAGCATGGCGGCGTAATCCATCTTGTAGATGTGATCGCCTGCCAGCACCACCACATATTTGGGGGCGTGATCGCGGATGATATCCAGATTCTGGTAGACCGCATCGGCGGTACCCCGATACCAGTTCACCTCATCCACCCGCTGCTGGGCAGGGAGCAGATCGATAAACTCGTTCATCTGGTAGCGCAGGAAAGACCAGCCCGATTGGAGATGGCGCAACAGGCTGTGGGATTTGTACTGGGTCACGACACCGACCCGACGAATGCCGGAGTTGATGCAGTTGGAGAGCACGAAATCGATGATGCGGAATTTTCCGCCGAAATGAACGGCAGGTTTTGCACGGTTGTCGGTTAACTGTTTGAGGCGACTACCCCGCCCTCCTGCGAGTACCAAAGCCATGGTCTCGTTCAGCAACTGTCTGGATTTTGCTGTATTGGCAGGTTGTAACAACATCTCATATCCCTTTGTAGATAAATCACTACAATGTTGCCTCCTTTGAGCCCTCAAGAAAGTGCTTTCAGTCACATTTTATGGTTTGCGACGTAATAAAATGACCTTTTTGTTATTAAAAATGACGGGTTGATCCGTCATTGCTTTCAATATGGTCAGTTGTCAATTGAGGCGAGCCGAACGACAAAATGGGCGGCGAGAGAGGAGGGATGAAAAAGCCCCTGCCAATGGTTGGCAGGGGCCCGGTTTGTTGAGACCCGGTGAGCCGGGTCTGATTAACAAGGTTCAGGCTGCGTTGGCCAGTGGCTCCTCGCTCTTCTTCTGGTAGGCCTGCGGGGTGAGCCCAAGCAGCTCCTGCACGGTCGAGGCGACGGTAATGGAGGAGACGGTGCCCACCAGGATCCCGGCAAACAGGGTGAAGGAGAAGCCGTAGAGAGCGTCACCGCCAAACAGCAACAGAGCGCCCACGGTAAACAGGGTGGTGCCCGAGGTTATCATGGTGCGACTGAAGGTCGCCTTGATGGCCACATCGGAGCACTCGTGGATGCCCATCTGGGTACGCGAGCTCAGCAGATCCCGCAGCCTGTCCGAGATGACGATGCTGTCGTTGAGGGAGTAGCCGATTACCGCCATCAAACCGGCGATGATGTTCAGATCGAATTCGATCTGAAAGAGTGACAGCAGTCCCAGTGCCACGATGGCGTCATGGACTACCGAGAGCAGGATTCCGATGGCCTGACGCCACTCGAAACGAAACGCCAGATAGGCCGACATCGCCAGCGAAGCGACCAGCACCGCCAGCATCCCCTGCTGGAACAGCTCGGCACCCACCTGAGGGCCGACGATGGTGGTGCGCAGCAACTCGACCGGCATCCCCAACTGCTGGGTCAGCATGGTGGCGAGATCTGCCGCGGGCCAGGGCAGTTCGTGGGGGGGCAGCTTGATCAGCCACTCGCCGGGAATACCGGCCGAACTCAGCTCAACGGCTCCCGCCAGCGGGGAGGCCAGCATGGCATTGAGCTCATGGGCCTCTTTCAGGGTCTGGATATGAAACTCCAGCAGGATCCCGCCGGTAAAATCGAGCCCCAGAGTGAGGCCGTTCACCAGCAAGATGGCGACGCTGGCCACGGTCAGCAGGATGGAAGCCCACAGGCCGATATAACGCCAACGGGTCAGCCCCATGGCAACGATCATTCTCAACATAATTCTCTCCTTGGCCAGCCAGCACCAGGCTGTTGGCCCATCACGACGTGTCGCGACACGCCGGGAAATAGTGTTCTGCTTTGGCCGCTCCGGCCATGTCCATGGCCGATGGCGCAGCCAAAGCCGCTCATCAGAGGGACAACTGTCTCTGTCCCGTTACACCTTCAGCGTGCGCTCGCTGCTGCGTCCCCACAGGGGGTTGATGATGGCGCGCGTCCCCCAGATCCCGGTGATCATGCTGGAGAGCAGACCCAGAATGAGGGTGATGGAGAAGCCCTGCAGCGGCCCGGAGCCGATGGAGTAGAGCACCACAGCGCAGATGAGCGTAGTGATGTTGGCATCGAAAATGGTGTGGAAGGCCGAGCGATAGCCAAAGTCGATGGCGTTGGCCAGTGAGCCCCCTTCTCGCAGCCGGTCCCTGATCCGCTCGAAGATCAGCACATGGGTATCCACAGCCATGCCCACCGTCAGCACCAGACCGGCGATCCCCGGCAGGGTCAGCACGGCGCCCGGCAGCACTGCCAGCATGCCGACCTGCATCAACAGGTTGGCGACCAGCGCCGTGATGGCAACCCAGCCGAATTTGCGGTACCAGGCCATCATGAACAGCATCATGCCTGCCATGCCGAAGGCCAGCGCGGTGAAGCCCGCCTCGATATTCTGCATCCCCAGCGTCGGGCCAATACTGCGTTCTTCCAGGATCTTGAGAGGGGCGGTGAGGGCGCCGGCACGCAACAGCATGGCCAGCTCTTGCGCCTCCGGCAGACTGCCAATACCGGTGATGCGGAACTGGTTGCCAAGGGCGGTCTGGATGGTGGCGACGTTGATCACCTCGCTCTGGGCGCGCAGTTTGCCCTGAGCGTTGGTCTTGTACTCGGTGAAGACGGTCGCCATCGGCTTGCCCACATGCTGGCGGCTGAACTGGTTCATCTTGCTGCCACCCAGGGTGTCGAGCACGATATTGACCTGGGGTTGACCCATCTCGCCCATATTGGCGCGGGCATCGACGATGTGCTCGCCGGTCAGTACCGGCTTGCGTGCCATGCCGACGGCCTGACCGTTGCGATCGGCGATATAGAAGTGGCTGTCGGCTTTGGCCTCGTAGAAGGCCAGCGAGGCGGTGGCCCCGATCACCTCTTTCGCCTGCTTGGGGTTGTGTACCCCGGGCAGTTCGATACGGATGCCATCCTGCCCCTGACGCACCACCGAGGCTTCGACGATGCCGAGCTCGTTGATCCGTTTTTTCAGGATCGACAGGTTCTGGGTCACGGCGTTGTTGACCAGCAGGGTACGCTCCGCCTCGCTCAGCACCAGTTTCAGATCATTGCCGGAGCGGGTCAGCTTCCACTGATCCTGACGGGTACCGGCACTCTCCTTGATGATAGAGAGCCAGCTCTCCTGTTCGGCGACCTCCGGCAGGGTGACGGCTACGGCGCCCTGTGCGCTGCGCGTGACGCTGGCGCCGCGCAGATTGGCTTCACGGAAACGGGTGCGCAGGGTGTCGACCAGATTCTTGGTCTGATTGTCGATGACAAAGTCCACGTCCACCCCGATAAGCAGCTGGGAGCCGCCACGCAGGTCGAGCCCCAGCTTGATGGGATCGGCGCCGAGGCGAGTGATCCAGGCCGGCGCGTTGGAGTGAAACTCCAGGGTCAGGGCGGCACTGTCGACCCCTTGCAGCTCCAGCAACTGCTTGGCGCGCTGCTGATCGCCCTGACTGGCAAAGACCAGCTCGACCCGCTCAGGTTGCTCAAGGACCTTGAGCGGGGTCAGGTGTTTGTCACTCAGCAGCATCTGTTGTTGAGCGGTCAGGCGCTGCTGTCCGTGCAGGCCGAGGGAGGGCTGCTCACCGAAAAAGGTGGGCAGGGAGTAAAAGGTAAAGGTCAACAGCATCAACAGCAGTAGTGCGTACTGCCACTTGCTCATGCGGTTGAGAACGGTGCGATTGCTCTTTCTCATGGCAAACAAGCCTCTGTCAGGAGAATGGTACCTAGGCCGATTGCAACAAGGCTCGGCAAGGCGCAAAAAATGGGATGCATCAGATGCGGATCAGGCAGTTGCCGGATCCGTCAGGAAGAGGAGATGAGCAAACAGTGGATGTGCCAGCCCCTCCGGGGTCAGGCGTTCAGATAGCTCTGGGTGAAGCGGTACTGCAGATGTTGGCGCTGTAGATGGCGCCGATGGATCGCACCGAAGCGATCGCGAAAACTCTGTTTGTGATAGAGCTCGGGGGCCAGCATCAGCCAGCCGAGCAGCAACAGCAGGATGGCCTGGGCCGACCAGCTCTGGATCAGCTCGTAGACCACATTCTTGGGCTGGTTGTCACTGCGCAGGGATTGTTCGAGACGCAGCAGGTGATTCTGATGGCTGCCAACAAACTTGATGATGCCATCGTCGCTGTCGCTAAGCTGATTGAACACCTGAGTCTGCTGCTGTTCACTGTGGGGAGATGCGGGTAGCAGCGGGCCTTCCATTCGGGCGATGGAACAAAGCAGGGTGAGGGCGATAACCAGAGTTACCAGCACCAGTTTTACTTTGTCGATAAGGCGCAAAAAGTTAATTCCCGATAAATAGAAAGGGCAAACTACCATAAGCGCCCGGTTTGAACAAGGTTGCCTCGGGCGTGCGGCTCCATTCGGTGCCTTCTATCAGCTGCCGCTCATCTGCTTGAAGTCGCGGGCGTAGCCCTTGAGCAGGGAGTAGAGATGGGCCCGCTGGGAGATATCCAGCGACTGGCTCATGGCGCTCAGCCAGTTGACGGTACGCTGGCGCGACTGCTCGGTATAGCCGGTAAAGCGGCCATCCATCAGCCCATCCCCCTCGGCCAGCAGGTCAGTCAGCTCGCGGGTAAAGTCGGGACTCTGGCGCTGCTTCATCAGCCTGTCCAGCTCCTGGGTCCAGGACTCCTGAAACTCGAGCCAGGGGGGCATCAGCTCGTATTGCCATTCGGCCCACTGGGCCACCAGTGGCGCCTGTGCCGGTTTCACCTCGCCAATCCAGAACTCGAGCCGCTGGTTCATCTTGTCGCGAAACTCCGCCAGCATCTGCTCTTTGGGCTCAGTGGCAAAGTCCTTTTGCCGCTCCTGTTGCCGCTTGACCCGATCGGTCATAAAGCGGGCCACCTGCTCGTCGGTCAGGGTGCGCGCCAGCCTGACCGCGCGGGGGATAGTATTTTCCAGCGTGCGGGTCAGGCTCTGCTGCACCGCATCTAGGTTGGTCGAGATCTGCTCCGGCGTCATGGGGCTGGCCACCGCCTTGGCCAGTGCATCGAGATCCTTGGCGTAGCGCGGCAGCTCGTGCTGGCGGTGCCAGGCCATCAGCCCCTTCACTTCGCGGCTGAGCAGATCCTTCTGCGAATAGGAGAGGGCAAAGTAGTCATCCAGCTGCCAGATGATGGCGGTATCGAGCCAGTAGTAGATCACCCGGGTGGAGCAGCCGGTCAGCAGCAGGCCGATCAGCAGCAGACCCCAGGTTTTCGGCTTGTGCCAGCGCAACTTGTTTATCATCTGTTACTCCAGTCGTTGCCGGTTGATGGCGATCAGGGTGTCATAGTCGAGTGAGGGCTGTTGCTCTGCCATCAGCAGGGCCCAGAGCAGGCCTATATAGTCGACCCAGGGTAAAAATGCCTCGCTCTGAAAATCGGGCCACTGGTGGCGCGGCACGGCCTGCAAATAGTGCGCTTCCAGCTCGTCGCGCCGCTCGGCGGGCCACTCATGGGTGCGCTGGATGCTGGCGAGCTCAAAGCCGGGGTGACCTGCCGCGCCATATTCCCAGTCGATGACCCAGGGTTTGCTTCCCAACAAGTTAGCCGGATTGAGATCATGGTGGCAAGGGCGCCAGCAATCATTTGGCTCACTGCTGGCGAGCAAGCCCCGCTCCAGGGCGGGCAGCCAGGAGGGGATGCGGGCCAGTCTGGCGCGATAGCCTGCGGCGTGAGCCCGCACCGCCATCACCACCGCAGGTAGCGGCAGGCGATGGAGCTTGCGCAGCACCTCCGCCAGCAAGCGGGGCTGATCGGCTTCTGGTGGCGCCGCGTGTACCCAGTTTGGCTCATCGCACCATTCGAGCAGCATCAGACCGCTGGCGGGATCGCCATAGTGGCAGGGCAGCGCCAACCCTTCTGCCATCGCCCCCTGATAAAGCTGCCACTCGGTGGGACGGTCGATGCCAAGGCGCACCGGGTCGGAGTGGCCCTGACGCAAAAAGTAACTGCGCCCCGAGGGGAGGCGCAGTCGATAGTTGCAGTTGGTCAGACCTAACCCGAGTGGTTCCAGCTGCCCCTCCCGCCAGGGGGCGGGCAGGCTGGCCAGTAGCGGATCACGGTTGCCTGTCACCGGGAGCTTGTTACCAGCCAAAGGTGGATTTCTTCGCCTGTTTGCGGATCTCTTTCTGATCGGCCCAGAGCAGTTCGCCGTTTTGCAGATCCATCAGGTTCATGGTCATCTGGTAGTAGACATCTTTCACCTTGCCATTGTCCTTGACGATGCTGGCGAGGTTGCCATAGACCATGTAGCGGGCACCGGTCTGCTTGCCCAGACGCACCATGGAGGCAGGATCCACCATGCCGCTGCTCTGCTGGTATTCGAGCTGCTGCTTGACGGCGGCCACCTTGCTCATGTCGACGAAGCGGAACTTGCCGGCCCGCAGCAACTTGGTGCGGATGGTATCGGTGATGGCTTCAGTATCGATGTGCTCGGAGGTCTTGTTGCGGATAGAGTCCATAAACATCACCGGACGACCGCCTGCGGTGATCTCGCTGGTGGCGGGGGAGGCCAGCATGGAGTCCGCCATCTTGTCGGCGATGGCCTGCAGATCGCTTGAGCCGTAATCGACGGTAACGGTTTCGGTTTCAGTGGGATCGCCATAGCTGACGGTGGTGCTGGAGCAGCCGCCCAAGAGCAAGGCGCCGGTCAATATCAGCAGGGCATGATTCATTTTCATCAGTAGGATTCCTCAATCACTTCGCGTACGTAAATCCGGTAACCCTGCGCCGCCGGGCTGGGCGCCAGGGCCGAGAGGGTGCGGGTCTGATAGCCATGCAGCTTGATGGGGGTCCAGCCGCGGCCATCGCTGGCGACCTCCTGACCGGCCTCATCATACCAATAGAAGATATATTGCAGCTTGTTATCGCCGCGCTGGGTGCTGGCGGCGGCCACATTGACCTGCAGCAGGCCATTTTGCTGGCGGCGGCTCAGCTCGGTCAGGGTGACGTTGACGTTTTGATGCTGCTCCAGCGTGGGTGCACCGCCCGCCGGGCCATAGAGCGCCACGCCGGAGGTGTTGGTGGCGCAGCCGGTCAGCAGCGCGAGCCCGAGGGCCAACCCGTATGATTTCATCTTGCTCTCCTTGATTGGAGGGATTTGGGCAGCACTGAGGGGCTGCCCGTTAATGGTCTTGCTCATATCTCTTCGCCATCTGCTCAGAGCGGCATCACCCGGGTGGTCAGACCGGCGCCGAGGCGCTGTACCCAGACCAGGGTGGTGCGGCCCTTGTGGATGGTGAGCGGCAATTGCCGCTGCGCAGCCCCCGCGCCCAGGGTGAGATTGATGTCACCTGCCGGCACCATCCCCTGCCAGCTCGATGCCTGAGCTGGCAGCGTCAGCCAACTGCGGGTATCGGCCCGCTCCGAGAGGGTGTTGAAGATCCCCACCAGAATATTGCCCACATCCCCTCCCTCTTTGGCGGCGGTGCGGCGCATCTGCTCCTTGGCCACCAGTCGCAGCGCCTGGCGGGTCAGCATGCCGGGCAGCCGCTCCTGCAGATCTTTGGCGGCCAGCGCTTCCAGCCTGACCAGCTCGCTGGTCTGCTCGACCCGCTTGCCGACTTCCACCGTCAGCGGGCCGGTGTCGCTGGCCCGATTATCGTAATAGGGGATGGCGACGGTAAAGGTGCGAAAATCGCCGCGGGAGGTGGAGATGGGGAGTGGCAGGAACAGTTCGCGCCGTGCCGGGATCAAACCATCTTCAAACAGCACCACCAGTTGGCCTTGATCTTTTGCAAGCGGCGGTGCTTTGCGGCCTATCTTTTTCTCGGTCTCGCGGATCTCGTCCGGTGAGCCACGCAGCCGCGCCAGACGCAACAAGGCATCTTGCAGGCTGCGGTTGTCCGGCGCTATCTGGTAGCCGCGCTGATAGTCGACCCAGGCATCGTTGAGATCCCCGGCCGCCTCATAGAGCACGGCGGAAAAATAGAAGGTGTAGGCGTTCTGAAAACCGTTTTTGACCCGGCCGATCAACCGGTCGAGATCCGGTGCGCCGCGCGACATCAGCTGGCGCATCTCGCCTTCTGCTTCGGCCTCTTCGCTCTCATCCTTCGCTTTGCGCACCTCATCGGCTCGCCGTTTCAGGGCCTGCTCCTGCACCTGATTGGCCCGGCGCACCTCCACCAGGGCGCCATCGGCATCACCCCGTTGCAGATAGTTGAGGGCCAGATAGTGGTGCAGCATGGTGCGTTCGTAATCGGGAGTACGATAGGCCATCGACTGATCGTTGGTGAGCAGACTGCCCACCTGATCCAGACCATGGCTCAGCCGGTATTCGGCCTGATTGTCTTCCCACTGAAGGCGGCTGTCGGCGGCGGTGAACGCCTGCTTGCTGCCCGCATCCTGACCTGCCAGCCAGGCAATGCGCCCCTGTTCGAGCCGATCCAGCACAAAGGTGTCATCCCCAAGGGTGGAGTCGCGCACCTCGGGCAACGCCTCGGCGGCATGGCCCAGCAGCAGCTGGTTGCGCAGGGGCACCATCTGATCGGAGTAGGAGACGAACATATCCTGCCAGCGGGAGGCACAGCCTCCCAGCAACAGCAGGGCGCCGCAGAGCAACAGGGCGCTGCGGCAGGTTGAGGCGTTGCGATTCATTACAGGCTGAGCAGCGGTCCCAGCGGCTGGCCACCGACCAGATGCATGTGGATGTGGTAGACCTCCTGCCCGCCGTGGCGGTTGCAGTTCATGATGAGACGGTAGCCATCTTCGGCGATGCCCGCCTCGCTGGCCAGCTTGCGGGCCACGGTGAACATCCGGCCAAGGGCCAGTTCATGTTCGGCTTCCACGTCATTGACGGTGGGGATCAGCACATTGGGGATGATCAGAATATGGGTCTTGGCCTTGGGCTGGATATCCCGGAATGCGGTGACCAGATCGTCTTGATAAAGGATGTCGGCGGGGATCTCTTTACGGATGATTTTGCTGAAAATGGTTTCTTGCGCCATGGCTAACTCCCTTATATGAAACAGAAAATTGAACTAGAACCCCAAGCGGCTCCCGAAAGGGGGGCGAGCAGCACGCCAAGTGTGACACAAGCCGACATTTGACACAGCTGATGTCCCATTCCCTTCAGTTATTGTTAAAAATACCGATAGCCAGAGGGACGTCATCTGCAGCGCCTGTTCAGGGTGGTCTGCAGGGTATCAAAAGGACGGGGTACTCAGGCAAGGGACTTTTGCATATACAGCGGGACAATAATGAAACAAACAATGTCGGATCTCTCCATCTTGCAGCGAGTCTACCTTGGCTTCGCGATCCTGGTGGCCGTGATGGTGGCCAGTTCACTGCTCACATTTCGTAGTCAGGAGACCCTGGGGAACGCACTGGAGCAGGTGACCCAGCAGTCTATGCCGCTGGTGATTGCCAGCAGTCAGACCCAGATCACCCTGCTCAGCGCCAACAAGTGGCTGGGGGATGTGCTCACCGAGCAGGATCCCAAACAGCTGCCGGCCGAAGTGGCCGAACTGAAACAGGCCAAGGCCGCGGTGGGCAAGAGCCTTGACGTCTTGCGCCAGCAGGTGGCCCACCACCCCGAACTGCAAGGGGAGATGAGCAGCCTCAGCCAGCAGGTCGACAGCTACCTGCAACTGACCGATACCCTGCCCGGCGAACACGAGGCGCTGCTCACCCGACTGCACAAGGTCAATCTGGCCAAGGGGCAGTTTCAGGTCAGTCTGCCCCAGTTCAAGAAGAGTCTGGGTGACATGATGGTCACCATCGACGACAGCTTTATCAAGATGCTCTCCGAGACCCTGACCACCAAGCTTTCCGCCATCGAACTCTCCACCATGGACGCCCTCAATCAGACTATTCCGGCTCCCATCGAAGGGGCGCTCAAGCGCAACAAGATGCAGATCGAGGGGTTCAACAGCACCATCAAGGATCTGCAGGGGGAGCTCAAGAACTTCGAGAACGACATGGGCCACTATGTTCACGGCTTCGTGCGCGACACCACCGCAAGCGAAGGCGTGCTCTCCCAGTATCTGGCGCTGATGAAGCAGCAGGAACAGATGCGGGAGAAGAGCAAGCAGGCGAGCGCCCTGATCGTCGAGATCCAGAACCGGCTTGAGCGGATCACCGGCCAGAGTCAGCAACTGATGAGTCAGAGCATTCAGCACGCCAAAGCCACACAGAGCCAGAGCACCCTGACACAGGGAACCAGCATCGTCGTCGCCATCCTGATCGCCATGCTGGTGGCTTATACCCTGGGCAAGGCCATTCGCCGTCCGCTCAGGGAGTTGCTGCGGGTGCTGACCGAAGTGACCCAGGGCGACATGACCCAGCGCATCGGTTTTCAGAGCAAGAACGAATTCGGCCAGCTGGGCAGCCAGATCAACCTGCTGATTGCCCAGATGGGGGAGGTGCTGGCGCAGCTTTCACAAGCGTCGGCTCAGCTTAACGATGCTGCTCACGGCAACCGCCACACCACCGAATCGGTGCGGGCGGATCTGGAGAAACAGCGCCAGGAGACCGCCTCGGTCGCCGCCGCCATGACCCAGATGGAGGCCTCGGTGCGGGAGGTGGCGCAGGCTGCCAACCAGACCCTGGAGCGGGTGCAGGATGTGGAGAAGGCCTCCGAGATGGGACGCAAGGTGATGGCAGGCAATATCACCACCACTCATCAACTGGCGGGCAAGCTGCAACAGACCGGCAAGGTGATTGGTGATGTGAGTGCCATGAGCAGCCAGATTGGCAACATCCTCGATGTCATTCGCGGCATCGCTGAGCAGACCAACCTGCTGGCCCTCAACGCTGCCATCGAAGCGGCGCGGGCCGGCGAGCAGGGTCGTGGCTTTGCGGTGGTGGCGGATGAGGTGCGCAGTTTGGCGGGTCGTACCGCTCAGTCCACCAGCGAGATCCAGACCATGATCGAGAACCTGCAGCAGGGGGTTGCCAAGGCAGTGACCGTAATGCAGGAGTGCTCTCGCGAGATGGACAGCTGCGTGGATCAGAGCTCTCATGCCAACAACGCCATGGAGGAAGTGCAGGGGATTGTGGTGCTGATCAGCGACATGTCGAGCCAGATCGCTTCTGCCGCCGAGCAGCAGCAGGCCACCAGCGCCGATATCGCCACCAACCTCAACCGCATCTCCGATATCTCGGATCTCAACTATCAGGGGATTGAGCGGGTAGCCCAGACCAGCCAGCAGCTGGACTCCCTCGCCGAGCAGCAGGAGAGCCTGGTCAAGCGCTTCCGCCTGAGCGCCTGATGGTCGAGAATTGAAACAACAAGGCCCCGCAGATGCGGGGCCTTCTCTTTATTGATTGCGGCCGTGACAAGGGGATCAGGCGTAGGCAATCGCGCCCTTGCCGACCCCTTCATAGGCGACAATCTTGACGAACTTGTCGCCCACCATCTTCTTCACTTCGCGGGCGATGTAGCAGGCCAGCAGCTCGACCGTGGTGTCGATGTCGATCATCTCCACCTCGGCGGTGGGGATGGCCAGCTGGAACAGCCCTTGCGGCGCCACATATTTGAAGCCGCAGTGATGCTCGCCAAGCTGGGCATTGGCGCGGGGGCTCAAAGCGAGCTCGGTCAGCGCCACCTTGTCCTCCTCGGTGCCGAGGTAGATATCGCCCCAGCGTTCGGCCCAGTTGAGCTCAAGCTCCTGGTCGCGCTCGCCATCGACGTGGATCTCGATGGGAGAGCGGTGGCCGTGGGCGATGCGCTGGCAGTTGCCATCGTGCTTTTTCAGGCCGTGGCTGTAGTGGTAGAAGGCGCCGGTGATCGCCTCCTGACGCAGGGTCAGGGAGAGATCCTTGATATTGCCCGGCAGCCGTTTGGCCAGTACCGCCAGCAGATAGCGGGTCACCGACTCTTTATCAACTTGCGGAGCCGGGATAAAGGCGAAGCCCTGGGATGGGCAGCGCAGATGGATGGAGCGACCCGGGCGCAGCAGATCCACTGTGCTTTCGTCACCATCCAGTGTCTCGACGTGGATCAGCGGGCACTCGGTCGGCACCAGCAGCTTGTGGTCCACCTCGTCATCGATGATCGATTTGATCAGCTTCTTTACCCGGCCAAAGTCCAGCAGCATGCTCATTTCGTTGAGCTCACCGCTCATTTCGATATCTACCAGCCAGCTCTCGCCCACCATGCCGCGGCGTTCGCACAGGTAGCTGGAGTCGATCACGGTCAAATCTCTTACAAATAACTTCATCAGTCAGGCCTTGCTACAGAGAAAGGGCAGTTTTGCGCTATTATGACCCGCGATTATCGGCAAAGGAACTGGAACCCCCCATGAACAAACTGCTTATCAAGAATGCCACCCTGGTCAACGAAGGCCGTATCTATGCCTCCGATGTGTTGATCGAGGGGGAACGGATTGCCCGCATCGCCCCGGATATCGAGGCGCCCGATGCGCTGGTTATCGATGCCGCAGGTCGCCATCTCATCCCCGGAATGATCGATGATCAGGTCCACTTCCGGGAGCCGGGATTGACCCACAAGGGGACTATCGCCAGCGAATCCCGCGCCGCCGTCGCCGGTGGCACCACCAGTTTCATGGAAATGCCCAACGTCAATCCCCAGACCACCACCCTCGACGCTCTCGAAGCCAAATACCAGATCGCCGCCAACTCCTCCGTCGCCAACTACAGCTTCTATCTCGGCGCCACCAACGACAACCTTGAAGAGATCAAGCGTCTCGACCCCAAGCAGTCCTGCGGGGTCAAAGTGTTTATGGGCTCCTCGACCGGCAACATGCTGGTGGACAATCAGGAGACCCTGGCGGCCATCTTCCGCGAAAGTCCGGTGATGATTGTCACCCACTGCGAAGACACCCCGACCATCGCCAAGGCCGAAGAGGCGGCGCGGGCCAAGTGGGGCGAGAATGTGCCGATGGGGGAGCACGGCCGCATTCGCAGTGACGAGGCGTGCTACAAATCCTCCAGCATGGCGGTGGCGCTGGCGAAAAAATACGGTGCCAAGCTGCACGTGCTGCATCTGACCTCGGCCAAGGAGCTGTCGCTGTTTACCGCCAGCCACGACCTGAGCGAGCTGAAGGACAAGAACATCACCGCCGAGGTGTGCGTTCACCACCTCTTCTTCAATGAAGCCGATTACGAGACCCAGGGCAGCCTGATCAAGTGCAACCCTGCGGTGAAGAGTGCCGCCGACCAGCAGGCGCTGCTGGATGCGGTACGCAACGATGTGCTCGACATCATCGCCACCGACCACGCGCCCCACACCTGGGAAGAGAAGCAGAACAGTTACTTCAAGGCGCCGTCCGGCGTGCCGTTGGTGCAGCACTCTTTGCAGGCGCTGCTGGAGCTCTACCACAACGGCGTGTTTACCCTGGAGACTATCGTCAAGAAGACCTCCCATGCGGTGGCCGAGCGCTTCCAGGTGCAGGATCGCGGTTATATCCGCGAGGGGTATTTCGCCGATCTGGTGCTGCTGGATCTGGGCAAGCCCTATGTGGTCAACGATGACAACATCCTCTACCACTGTGGCTGGTCGCCTTTCAACGGCTACCGCTTCCACAGCACGGTGGAGATGACGCTGGTGAACGGCCAGATCGCCTGGCAAAACGGGCAGGTGACTGACCAGATCCTGGGCAAGCGGCTGACCTTTAACCGCTGATTGTTCGCAAAGCAGGCGAACGCACCGTGGCTTAGGAATTGGCGGCGTTTCCCTGTTGACAGGGCAGGGTCATCTCCATAAACTCTGCCCCCGTCAGCCGAGCTGACTCCGTCGGTGTGTAGCGCAGCCAGGTAGCGCATCTGCATGGGGTGTAGAGGGTCGGAGGTTCGAATCCTCTCACACCGACCAAATTCACCGGTAAAGGCCTTGTCAAACGACAAGGCCTTTTCTTTTGCCTGCGATTTGCCGCACAGGCGTGCAGTGGTGATGCGTGCAGGTCGCTGCTGGCGTGAGTCGATTGTGCAGCCACCGCGCTTTATGGTGTAGTAACGACTCTGTTGCTCATTTGCCTGGCGAGGCCTCTCGTGTCTGCATCCGTATCTAAACCCTGTTGTCTGCTGATGCTCACCCTGCTGCTGGTGGGCTGCGCCACCCCTTACGAGAGTGAAAAGTCATTCTGGAACGGCCAGACCGGTTTCTCCCAGACCCGGCTTGGCCCTGACAAGTGGCAGCTGGAGTTTGTCGGCAACGATCTGGTGGACAGGGAGACCGCCCGCAAATATGTGCTCAAGCGGGCAGGGGAGCTGGCACTGGCAGAGGGTTACTCCTGGCTCAAGGTCGATGAGCTGACCATTAACCGCGATGCCGTCAGGGTGACCCCATCACGGCCGATCTTCGGCTTTGACGAAGATGAACCGGATCTCTTTATGGCCCAGATGCAGGTGCAGCATACCATCTCGGCGCTGCTCACTTTTCGCCTGTTGTCACGGGCACTCGATGAGCGAACTCTGAATGCGAAATATCTCGCCGAAATCAAAATAAACAGTGATTAATATTGGTGGTTTGCAAGATCTATATCACATACACCTAATGGCAGGATAAAATTCTGGATAAAGCCTCTAGATTTACCCCCTGCTTTTAGGCATTCTCCCAGCATACCAGCCGCCAGGAATCAACGGCTCGGATCACAAAAACGGACTGTAGTGGCTCCCACGCCACTGTTTACGGCTTGCACCAATCAAAACCGGGACTCCCCCATGAAAATGAATAAACTGACGGTCGCCATCCTCATCTCCATGATGTTTGGCATCCTCACCGGCCAGGGCTATCGGATGTTTGCCGCAGATCAGGCTGCGGATTTCGCCAATAACATCACGATCCTGACCGATATCTTCCTGCGCCTGATCAAGATGATCATCGCTCCCCTGGTCTTCACTACCCTGGTGGTCGGTATCGCCAAGATGGGTGACACCCGCACCGTGGGGCGTATCGGTGCCAAGACCCTCGGCTGGTTCATGCTTGCCTCCCTGATGTCCCTGAGCCTGGGTCTGGTGATGGTGACCCTGATGCAGCCGGGTGTGGGTCTCTCGCTCTCCCTGCCCAATGACACCGCCAGCTCGGGCATTGCTGCCGGTGCCATTACTCTGAAAGATTTTGTGACCCACGCCATTCCCAAGAGTGTGGTCGAGGCGATGGCCACCAACGAGATCCTGCAGATCGTGGTCTTCTCCCTCTTCTTCGGTCTGGCTGCCGCCGCGCTCGGCGATCTGGCCAAGCCGGTAGTGGTGCTGATGGCCAGCGCTGCCGAGATCATGCTGAAAGTGACCGGTTATGTGATGAACTTTGCGCCGTTCGCGGTGTTTGGCGCCATCGCCGCCATGGTGGCCAAAGAGGGGCTGGGTATTCTGGTTACCTACGGCAGTTTTATGGCCCAGTTCTATATCGCGCTGGCCTGCCTCTGGCTGCTGCTGATCGCCATGGGCAGCGTCTTCCTGCGTGGTCGCGTCATCAAGCTGCTGGCGATGATCCGCGAACCCATCCTGCTCGCCTTCTCGACCGCCAGCTCCGAAGCGGCTTATCCGAAGACCCTGGATCGTCTGGAGAAGTTCGGTTGTGACAAGCGCATCGCCAGCTTCGTGCTGCCGATGGGTTACTCCTTCAACCTCGACGGCTCCATGATGTACTGCACCTTCGCGGTGATGTTCATTGCCCAGGCGTATGGCATCGAGCTCTCCATGGCCCAGCAGATCACCATGCTGCTGCTGCTGATGGTCACCTCCAAGGGGATGGCCGGGGTACCGCGCGCCTCTCTGGTTGTGATTGCCGCCACCCTGAACCAGTTCCATATTCCGGAAGCTGGCATCCTGCTGCTGCTGGGGATCGATCACTTCCTCGACATGGGCCGCTCTGCCACCAACGTGCTGGGCAACGCCATCGCCGCCAGCGTGGTTGCCAAGACCGAAGACAGCTTGGGTGAAACCGTCGCGCTGGGCGAGAGTGAGCCAGCCAAAGCCTGATCACAACGCCATGAAAAATAAACAACAACGGCCCGCCAATGCGGGCCGTTGTTGTTTATGGCTCGTCTACACTGCTAGATAGTTTCCATCTGGAGTGTACGGTTATGAATATTGCTCGTCGACTGCAACTGATAGCGCTGCTGGTGATGCTGACGCTCATTTTTCTCAGTTGGTTCAGTATCAATCGCCTTGGGGCAGGCAACCGTGATTTGAGCTATGTGACGGACAATACGGTGCCCAGTATTGCGCTGATTAAGGAAGTGCAGGCCGATTTCTATGAATTGCACTCGCTGGTGCAAACACATGTGCTCAATACCGACTCAAGCAAGATGCAGCAGATTGAAACGGGTATCACCGAGATACGGGGACAGATCAATTCGCTGCTCGACAAATATAAGGCAGAGATGCTCTCCAATGATGAAGATCGGCGCCTGACCGACGATGATCAACGTATTGTCGCGCAATATTATCAGGAGATAGACAAGGTTCTGCAGCTCTCCCGCCAAAACAAGAACGATGAAGCCAGAGACATGCTGGCGGGAGAGGCATACGGATTGTTCCAGCAGTTTGCCAAGGCAATCGAGCTTCACGTCAACTTCAATATGGATTTGGGACTGGCGCTCAAGAAGCAGGGCCAGGAGAACTACGACAGCAGCCTGCAAACCCTGTTGTTTATCGCCGGTGGTGCCACCGTACTGACGATGGGGCTGTTTGTCTGGTTGTTCAATCAGGTGGCCAATCCCCTTCGCACCGCCATGGATACCCTGACCCGGATCCAGCGCGACCTCAACTTTACCCTGAGAGCTGATGTGAAACAGCAGGATGAGATTGGCCTGACCCTCAATGCGGTCAACCGGCTGCTCGATACGCTGCAACAGACATTTACCGAATTTTCCGTCGGCAGCTTGCAGATCAAGAGCACTGCCGAATCCCTCTCTCAGGCAGCGCAACACTTGGCCAGCTCGGCTAATCAGGCCAATGATGCCACCAGTCTGATAGCCGCCGGTGTCGAAGAGATGACGGTCAGCATCACAGATATCTCCCAGCGCACTCAGGAGACGAGCCGCATTACCAACGAGTCGGGGCAGCTGGCGACCGAAGGGGGCCGGACCATCGAGCGCACCGTTCATGCCATCAACGAGATAGCCGACTCCATTCGGCAGGCCTCGGCCGAGGTCATTGCGCTGGGTGAGGGCATTTCGCGCATTGGCGGTGTGGTCAACGTGATCCGTGATGTGGCAGGGCAGACCAACTTGCTGGCCTTGAACGCGGCCATTGAAGCGGCGAGGGCCGGGGAGTCCGGCCGTGGTTTTGCGGTGGTGGCGGATGAGGTGCGCAAACTGGCAGAGCGCACAGCCCAATCCACCCAGGAGATCTCCGCCACGGTAGAGGCGATCCAGCAGGAGTCAAACAATACGGTCTCCCGCATGCATCTGGTGGAGGAGAAGGTGAGTCAGGGGGTCACCATGGCGACCGAGAGTGGCGCCATTATTGCCGAGATCCGCAGTGCGTCGCACCGGGTGATGGATCAGGTGGGCGAGATCACCAATGCCATCCGCGAGCAGAGTTCGGCCGCCGAGTCGATCGCTCATCAGGTGGAGCAGATTGCTCAGGTCGTGCAGCAAACCAGCAGCACAGCGGAAGAGACCTCAGCCGCCGCCGAGGAGCTCAATGTCACTACCGAGAGCATCCACCAGCAGATATCCCGTTACCGCATTCAGTAATGCTGACGGTTGTTATCCATCTCTATCCCCGCCAGCCAGCTGGCGGGGATTTTTTATATGACCTGCTTAGAAGCCTGAGCCCGGTTGCTGCAAAAATGCCGCCTCTTCCGGTGTGCTGGTGCGACCCAGAATGTCGTTGCGGTGGGGGAAGCGGCCAAAGCGTTCGATGATCACCTGATGGCGGCGGGCAAAGTCGGCAAATCCGGCGAAGGTCGCTTGCGCCGGTGTGCCAGCCTGCTCGGCAGCCAGTGCCTCGAACAGGGCCACACTTCGGGCTTGTTGTTCGCGGGATTCGGCATGCTCCAGCGGCAGATAGAAGAAGACCCGCTCCAGTGGCGAGAGGGATTTGTCCGCCCCGATGGATAGCCCTTTCAGGCAGAGATCCCTGGCCAGCGGATCCTGGGCAAAGGCCGCAGGCGTGCCGCGATGGATATTGCGGGGCAGCTGGTCAAGCAGCAGGATCAGCGCCAGCCGACCGCTGGGGAGATCGGCCCAGTGGGCGAGGCTGCCCTTGGCTGCGGCCTGTGCCAGCTCGCCAAAGCGGCTGGCCAGCAGGGCATCCGTTTCGCTGCTTTTTCCCCACCAGAGCGGGGCTTGCCGTGTGGCCCGCAGGACGTCATCGGCTTCGTCGCCAAACCAGAGATCGAGCAGAGGTTGCCAGGGTTGCATGGGAACTCCTTGAGGTGATTCAGAGGGAACCAGGAACAAATGGCTCAGGGGTGCTGCCGAAACGGCGGCTTCTCGTTACACTGTGCCATCTTTTGCCCGAAAGACGTAACCCCCGATGGTGAGCACCGGATTCTTGGCTCGGCCGATGATGGCCTGCGATCGCCATGAGGTGGTCCTGTTGACCTTGGTGGTTATCGGGACGTACACCTCTCTCCCGGGGTTGTTCTCACTGATATAAGGGATCTTTGATATGGCCGGAACCAGTTTGTTGGCCCTGCTCGATGATATCGCCAGCGTGCTTGATGACGTGGCGCTGATGACCAAGGTCGTGGTGAACAAGCGCGAGACATTTTTCGGGAAGACGTTTCTCACTGATATAAGGGATCTTTGATATGGCTGGAACCAGTTTGTTGGCCCTGCTCGACGATATCGCCAGCGTGCTTGATGACGTGGCGCTGATGACCAAGGTCGTGGTGAACAAGCACGAGACATTTTTCGGGAAGACGTTTCTCACTGATATAAGGGATCTTTGATATGGCTGGAACCAGTTTGTTGGCCCTGCTCGATGATATCGCCAGCGTGCTTGATGACGTGGCACTGATGACCAAGATGGCGGCGAAGAAGACTGCCGGGGTGTTGGGGGATGATCTGGCCCTCAACGCGGAGCAGGTTTCCGGGGTGCGTGCCGAGCGGGAGCTGCCGGTGGTGTGGGCGGTGGCCAAGGGCTCATTTCGCAACAAGCTGATTCTGGTGCCTGCCGCCATCGCCATCAGTGCCCTGGTGCCCTGGCTTATCACGCCACTCTTGATGCTGGGAGGCGCCTACCTCTGCTTTGAGGGGGCCGAGAAGCTGGCCCACAAGTTCCTGCCCCATGAGGCGAGTGAAGGTGAGGCACCCACTGCTCCTATTCCTGATGATCTGGTGGCGTTTGAGCAGCAGAAGGTGAAGGGGGCGATCCGCACCGATTTTATTCTCTCTGCCGAGATCATCGTCATCGCTCTTGGCACGGTACAGGGAGCAAGCCTCACGCTGCAGCTCTCGGTAGTGGCGGGCATCGCCCTGCTGATGACCATCGGGGTCTACGGGTTGGTGGGGCTGATCGTCAAGCTCGATGACATCGGTCTGCATCTGCTGCAAAAGCACGATGGCAGCGCCCTGCGCCGCGCGGTGGGGCAGGGTCTGCTGGTGACGGCGCCCCGTCTGATGCACCTGCTGGCACTGGTCGGCACCATCGCCATGTTTATGGTGGGCGGCGGCATTCTGGTGCATGGCTGGCCTTTTGCCCATCACCTGATTGAAGGTGCAGCCGCTGTTGTCGCCACCCTGCCCACAGTGGGGGCCGTACTGGCGGCGGTGACGCCGACGCTGCTCAACGCCGTGGCCGGTGTGGTGGCGGGTCTGCTGCTGGTTGCCGTGATGACGCTGGTGAGCCGTCTTGCCCCGGCCAAGGGATAAGCGAGCTTGCGGGCCATTGTCTCTTTTTTCCTCTCTTCATTTTTTGGCCTTCGGGTTGCCCGGTCTCTGACTTGCTGCCCGCAGGTCTGTTGCGCCTCCCGATAAAGGCCTTTGCGAGAAGCTATGTATCAACAACAGTGGAATAACGACCATATCTACCCGGGCCTCGACAGCCCAGAGCTGGAAGCGGACATGCGCGCAGCCCGCCACGCGCTGGAGGAGCTGGCCAGCTATATGGCGGGTCTGGACGGGGTGCGCGACGCTGACGCAGCGCTGCAGGATTTTTTGCGGGAAGTGCGGCTGCGCGCCCGTGATATTCGCCATATCGGCTGGAACGTCGCCATTCTGGCCGCGTGCCGCGGCAGTCAGGATGCGCGGGATCCGCAGGCCAAACAGCTGGCTTCCCGTGCCCGCGCCCTTAATGCCGATCTGTTCAAGACGCTTGCGCCGGTGGAAGATCTGATGCTGGCGTTGCCGGAAGAGGAATTCGCCGCGCTGATGGCGGATCCGCTGCTCGGTGAAGAGGCGTACCGCCTGCGCCACGAGCGTCGTTTGCAGGATCAGCGCCTGCCGGTGGAGGCGGAGCAACTGGTGATCGGTCTGGGTACCGATGGCCTGCACGCCTGGGGCAACCTCTACAACGATCTGGTGGGCAAGATCCGGTTAACCATTGATGGCCGCGAGATGGGGCTGGCCGAGGCGAGCAACCTGCTCTCCAGTCCGGTGCGTGCGCTGCGTTTAGAAGCCTTTGATGCCATCAGCGCCGGTTGGGAAGGGGAGCAGGAGACGGTGGCCGCCATCCTCAATGCCCTTAACGGCTGGCGGCTGGAGCTGGCCCGTCAGCGCGGCAAAACCCGTGTGCTTGATGCGCTGGATCTCTCCTGCCACCAGAGCCATATCGAGCGTGCCACCCTCGATGCCCTGATGAGCGAAACCTGGCGAGCCCGTGGGTTGGGCCAGCGGGCGCTGGAGCTGATGGCCGAGCGCCTTGGTCTCGACGATTTGGGGCCGGAGGATCTCTTTGCGCCGCCTCCGGCCGTCAGCAGCCGCGAGATCCCGTTCGAGGAGGCGATCGAGTTGATTGCCGATGCCTTTAGCCGATTCGATCCCGAGATGGGGGCGTTTGCCCGCATGATGGCCGAGAAGGGGTGGATTGATGCGGCGCCCACGCCAAATCGCCGCACCGGCGCCTACTGCACCAAGTTTGCCGAACCGGTCGAACCGCGGGTCTTCGTTACCTATGCCGGCACCATGGACAATGTCATTACGCTGGCCCATGAGCTGGGTCACGCCTGGCACAACTGGGTGATCCGCGATCTGCCGATGAGTCAGCGCAGCTACCCCATGACGCTGGCGGAGACCGCCTCCATCTTCGCCGAAACCCTGGTGCGCAGCGCCCTGTTCGAGCAGGCGCAAAGCCCGGAAGAGCAGCTGGCCATCGCCTGGGCCGAGGCCGACGGCGCAGCCACCTTCCTGGTCAATATCCCGGCCCGCTTCGATTTCGAGCAGGCCTTGGTGGCCGAGCGGGCGCAGGGTTATGTGTCGGCAGAGCGGCTCAAGGCGTTGACTGACGAGGCGTGGGGACGCTGGTATGAGGGGAGCCTGACCCGCTATCACCCCATGTTCTGGGCGGCCAAGGCGCACTTCTCCATCGCGGGGCTGGGCTTTTACAACTACCCCTATCTGTTCGGTTATCTGTTCAGCCTCGGGGTCTATCAGCAGTTGATGAGCCGCAAGGCGGCGGGGGAAGAGGGTGTCGCTGAGGCGTATCGCGCCTTGTTGCGCGATACCGGCCGGATGAGCGCCGAAGATCTGGTAGCCAAGCATCTGGGGCAGGATATCCGTGAGGCCGCCTTCTGGCAGGGGAGTCTGGCACAAGTAGCGCAGGCGATAGAACGCTTCGCACAGTTGCCTGCCTGATTGGGTCAGCGGTGATATGAACAACAGGCCCCCGGACAGTCTCGCTGTCCGGGGGCCTGTTTGTTATGCCTGCTTTTGTTGCGGTTTGATGGGACCAACGAACAGAGGACGGGTCTGGTGAGTCAGATCAGGCTGATAGCCGTTGAAGAAGAGGTTGAGCAGCACTGAACTGATGGTGGCCAACAGAATACCGCTATGAAAAAGCGGTTGTAGCTGCGCCGGAAGTTGTTGGAAAAAATTTCCGGAGACCGTCGGGATCATGCCAATTCCGAGACTGATGGCGACGATATAGAGGTTGTGACGGTTGCTGTTGTAATCGGTGCGCGCCAGGATGCGGATCCCGGTGGCCAGCACCATGCCGAACATCACGATGCCAGCGCCCCCCAGTACGAAGGGCGGGATGGAGGCGACCAGCACCGACATCTTGGGGATGAGGCCAAAGGCGAGCAGGATCCCCCCCGACATCACGCAGACCCAGCGACTCGATACCCCGGTCACGCTCACCAGACCGATATTCTGGGAGAACGAGGTGTGGGGGAAGCTGTTGAAT
Source organism: Aeromonas sp. R5-4 (assembly GCF_040908215.1). Classification (NCBI taxonomy): domain Bacteria; kingdom Pseudomonadati; phylum Pseudomonadota; class Gammaproteobacteria; order Aeromonadales; family Aeromonadaceae; genus Aeromonas; species Aeromonas sp. R5-4. Next base: position 26,109 of record NZ_JBFODG010000003.1, read on the forward strand.
ATCCCACCAATAATGGTGCCGATGCCATCCACCCGCAGCCCGCGTACGATATCACCGCGCCTGGCCGGATGGCCGACGATGTCGCCAAGGGCCAGAAACATCCCCATGGATTCGATAAAGGTGATGAGCATGATCACCGTCAGGGTGGCGATGGAGATGGGATCGAAGGTGGGCCAGCCGAAGGCGAAGGGCACTATGGGGGCAAACCAGGCTGCCTCGCCGAGGCCATCGAGGCTCACTTCGCCCATGGCGATGGCCACCACGAAACCGAAGATGATCCCGAGCAGCACCGAGATATTGCTGAAAAAGCCCTTGGTGAAGCGGGTCACCAGCAGGATAAAGACGAGCACCAGAAAGCTGGTGCCGATATAGCGCAGGCTGCCATATTCCGGATTACCCTTGCCCCCCGCCATCCAGTCGATCCCCACCTGCATGATGCTGATCCCGATGGAGGTGATAACCACCCCGGTGACGACGGTGGGGAAGAGTGGCATCAGCCGACCTATCAGCGGCACCAGCAGGGTCGAAATGATACCGGCAGCGATGGTGGCACCGAAGATGCCCGTCAGCCCCAGATCCGGGTTGGCTCCGATGGCCAGCATGGGCATCACGGCGGCAAAGGTGACCGACATGATGACCGGCAGCCGGATCCCGGCAAAGCGGCCAATCCCGACACATTGCAGCAGGGTGACGATGCCGCAGCAGAAGAGATCCGAACTGATAAGGTAGGAGATTTGATCCTTGGGCAGCCCCAGACTGCCGCCAATCACCAGCGGCACCGCCACGGCGCCGGCGTACATCACCAGCACATGTTGCAGGCCCAGGGTAAAGAGTTGGCCCATGGGGAGCATGCGCTCCACTTCATCCACCGGGCGCTTGCGCGCACCCGGTCGGGGGGAGGGGGGATTGGTCTCGTTCATGAACAGATCACTCCTTGAAGCCCGCGCAACTGCTACAGGCAAGATAGTGAAAGCCGCAGCTTTCCCGGTCATTGATCTCGTGTATTGACAGAAGTGCCAGATCCCTCGGCAGTAGTGAGAGGGATCCTGTGCAGCACGGGTCAGTGCACAAAACATGCACAACGCCACTCACGAGAGAAAACGTTTGGCGATAACGCCTTGTTTTTGCGGGATGAGTCACATACCGGCCAGATAAGTGTCCGGCTGCTGGCAGGGGAAGGAGGTGAGGGCATCTCAGATTGGTAAGGGGTTTATCATTATCGGTCTGGCGATCTCACTTTGATAGCCAGGCACCAGAGCGTTGCTCGCAATGCGCCCCTCTGCATGTGACGGCGCTCGCGGGCCGCAGGGCGCAATCGGGGGCGGGGGCGTGATCCAAAGCAAGAAAGTTGGATGTTTTGGTGGCGCACGGGGCCGCCGCTGGGGTAGTTTCGATAGAACCGACACAGATCCTGAGGTCTTATCCATGATCATCTATCTGCATGGCTTTGATGCCACCAGCCCAGGCAATCACGAGAAAGTGCTGCAGTTGCAGTTTATTGATGATGATGTGCGTTTCGTGCACTACAGCACGGTTCACCCCCGTCATGATATGAGCCATCTGCTCAAGGAAGTGAAAAAACAGCTCGATATGAGTACCGATCCTAAACCGCTGATCTGCGGCGTGGGTCTTGGTGGCTACTGGAGCGAGCGGATCGGCTTTCTGTGCGGCATTCGCCAAGTGATCTTCAACCCCAACCTCCATCCGGAAGAGAACATGCAGGGCAAGATCGACCGGCCGGAAGAATATGACGATATCGGTACCAAGTGTGTAACTGAATTTCGTAAGAAAAATTCAGGAAACTGCCTGTGTATCCTTTCCGTTCAGGATGAAGTGCGCGATAATCGGGACACTGAACGTGAATTGAAGAACTATTACGACATCGTGTGGGATGAGCGCGAGACTCATAAGTTCAAAAATATCTCGCATCATCTGCAGCGGATGAAGGCCTTCAAAGAAGCCTGATCCATCACGTCGACCGATTTCGTTTTAGGGAGCCAATGGCTCCCTTTCGTTTTGAGGAACCGAGGAAAATCATCATGATGAATATTGTCGTTGTAGGCGGCGGCGCCGGTGGCCTGGAGCTGGCCACCAGTCTGGGTCGCAAGCTTGGCAAGAAGAACAAGGCCAAGATCACTCTGGTCGATCGCAACCGCACCCACCTGTGGAAACCCCTGCTGCACGAAGTGGCCACCGGCTCCATGGACGCGGGCATCGATGCTCTGAGCTACCAGTCTCACGCCAAGAACCACGGTTTCGACTTCCAGCTCGGCACCCTGACCGACATCAAGCGTGACGATAAACGCATCGTGCTGGCCCCGATCCACGACGACAATGGCGACATCGTGGTCAACGAGCGCGAGCTGCCCTACGACTATCTGGTGATGGCCATCGGTTCTGTCTCCAACGACTTCAACACCAAGGGCATCAAGGATAACTGTATTTTCCTCGATAGCCCCTCCCAGGCGCACCGTTTCCACAACAGCATGATGAACCGCTTCCTGCAGTTCGCCACCGAATATAAGCCGGGCGACAAGGTGAAGATTGCCATCGTCGGCGGCGGCGCCACCGGCGTCGAGCTCTCTGCCGAGCTCTACAATGCTGTCGAGCAGCTCTACGCCTACGGCTTCAAGAACCTCACCACCGACAGCCTGAAGGTTACCCTGGTGGAAGCGGGTCCGCGCATTCTGCCGGCTCTGCCGGAGCGCATCAGCGGCGCCGCTCATCAGGAATTGGTAAAGCTGGGTGTGGACGTGCGTACCGCCACCATGATCACCGAAGCGACCAGCGACGGTCTGCACACCAAGGATGGCGAGCTGATTGAAGCTGACCTGATGGTGTGGGCGGCCGGTATCAAGGCACCTGACTTCATGAAGGATATCGCTGGTCTTGAGACCAACCGCATCAACCAGCTGGTGGTGAAAGAGACCCTGCAGACTACCCGTGATGAGAACATCTTCGTTATCGGTGACTGCGCAGCCTGCCCGCAGCCGGATGGCAAGTTCGTGCCGCCGCGCGCCCAGTCTGCCCACCAGATGGCCAGCCAGGCGTTCAAGAACATCCTGGCCAAGATGAACGGCGGCGAGATGAAGCCCTACCTCTACCACGACCACGGTTCGCTGGTCTCCCTCAGCCGCTTCTCCACCGTGGGCAGCCTGATGGGTAACCTGATGCGTGGCTCCATGATGGTCGAGGGTTACATCGCCCGTCTGGTTTACATCTCTCTCTACCGGATGCACCAGATCGCCCTGCACGGCTACGTCAAGACAGGCCTCATCATGCTGGTGGGTCGCATCAACCGGGTACTGCGCCCGACCCTGAAGCTGCACTAAGCCAAGGTTTGACAGAATTCGGAATACCAACAGGAGAGGCGATGGCCTCTCCTTTTTTATGGGCGCAGCTCAGGAAAGAGAGCGTTACTTGCCCAGATAGGTACGGTCGAAGAAGGTATTGACCCAGTGAGGACGGTAGATGGCCAGCACTGTCATCGCCATGCCGTTGAGCAGAGCTTCGGGGAACAGCAGCAGTGGCCAGATGGAGAGGTAATCCGCCGTGATGGTGTGCCAGGGGTAGCTGTGACTTAGCCCCATCAGCAATGCGCTGGCGGCCACCTTGACCGAGATGGTGATGGCGCCACCGAGAAAGGCGGCCACGAAGATATAGACAAAGAGATGGCGCGGCAGCCAGGCCCAGCTGGCCAGAAACAGCAGCCAGCTGGTGGCTACCGGCAGGGCGATGCCCACCAGTGCCTGCCAGCCAAAATCGGCCAGATTGGTGACACCGAAGTAACCGAGCACCAGCAGGGTCAGGCAGGGGGCGAGCAGTGCCAGCCGCCAGCCAAGCAGCAGGGTGAGGGAGGTGAGCCCGAGAAAATGGACCTCCAGCCCCTCATGCAGACCGGCTCTTAGATACCAGAGCGGCACCAGCGCGATGGCACTCCCCAGCAGCAGGTGCTGATAGAGGGGGTTGTCATGGAGGGTCTGCCACAGGGAGCGGCGCAGGCTGAAGGCCAGCAGTACCAGCCAGATCAGGAGGGCGGCGAGTTGTCCTTCACTCATCTTGTCGTCCATTCATGCAGTAGAGTCCGGGCGGCCTTCCCGACCGCCCCATAGCAGAGCAGGCTGACGAGTCAGTCTGCTTTTACCATCAATATTTGACGTTGTTGTGGTACTTGCCGAGGATGCCCTTGACCCGTTCCATGGTCTCCTTGCTGGGGGGCTTGATCCCGCTCAGCTCGTACGGGTCGCCCAGCACATCCCACTTGTGTTTGCCGAGCTCATGGTAGGGGAGCAGCTCCACCTTCTCCACGCTCTCGCCCAGCTCGGCGATGAACTGGCCCAGCCCTTCGGCGCTCTCGTCGTCGTCGCTCCAGGTCGGCACCACCACGTAGCGGATCCACATGGTCTTGCCTTTGGCTGCCAGATAGCGGGCAAACTCCAGGGTGTATCTGTTGCTGACGTGGGTCAGCGGAATGTGTTTCTCGTCATTGATCTGTTTGATGTCGAGCAGCACCAGATCGGTCTGGTCGAGCAGCTTGTCCACCTGTTCGTCGAGATGACGGACGAAGCCGTTGGTGTCGAGACAGGTGTGGATCCCTTTCTCTTTGCAGGCGGTAAAGAGTTCGGTAATGAAAGCCGGTTGCAGCATGGCTTCACCGCCGGACGCTGTCACGCCACCGCCGGAGGCATTCATGAAGTGGCGATAGCTGGTGATGTCACTCATCAACTCCGGTACGGTCACTTCGCGGCCACCTTCGGTATCCCAGGTATCGCGGTTGTGGCAGTACTTGCAGCGCATCAGGCAGCCTTGCATGAATACGATAAAGCGTATTCCCGGGCCATCGACAGTGCCGCAGGTTTCGACGGAATGGATCCGGCCAACGGTGCCGTGAGCTCCGGCTGGCTGGCTGATTTCAACGGCAGGGATCCGATTAATGACAGACATAAACAACTCCAACGATTCGAGCAGGCCGTTATTTTATTACATAAACCCCTATTGATCCTACACCTTTAGTCCGGCGCCCGGCTGCCAAGCAGCTGCTCCAGCCCCTTGACGGTGAGCGGCCGACTGGTGAGAAACCCTTGATAATGCTGGCATCCCAGCGCTTTGAGGATGGCCAGCTGCGCCTCCTCTTCCACCCCTTCGGCGGTGACGGTAAAACGGAAGACCTGGGCCAGATCGAGTATCGCCTTGACGATGGCTCTGTCCTGTTCGCTGTGTACCAGGGTCTGAATGAAGCTTCTGTCCAGCTTCACCTCGTCGGCGGGCAGATCCCGCAGATAGGCCAGCGACGAGTAGCCGGTACCGAAGTCATCGATGGAGATGAGGATGCCGAGCTCCTTGAGCTGGCGCATTCTGGCGATACTCTCCTGCCGATTCTCCAATACTACCGATTCGGTCACCTCCAGCAGCAGGCGGGAGGGGGGCACACCGGTATCGCGCAAGATGTACTCCACCTGTTGCACGAAGCCCTGGGTGTGGAACTGGCGGGCACTGACGTTGACCGATAGATGGGGGATCTGCAGGCCACGGTTGAGCCAGAAGCTGTATTGGGCGCAGGCGGTCTTCATCACCCAGTAGCCGATTTCGAGGATCAGGCTGGTCTCTTCGGCGATGGGGATAAACTCCCCGGGCGGCACCATGGTGCCGTCGCTGCGCTGCCAGCGCAGCAGCGCCTCGATGCCCGACAGCGAGCCATTGTCGACCCGGTATTGCGGTTGATAGTGGAGTTGCAATTCGTGGTGACGCAGGGCATCGCGCAGCTCATTGGTGAGGGTCAGCCGGTTCTTCTCATGCTGGGCCATCGCCTCGGTAAAGAAGACGTAGTGGCCCTGACCGGCGCGCTTGGCCATGTGGGTCGCGGTGTCGGCCTGTTGCATCAGGACCAGATGATCCGTCTCGTTGCCGGAGAAGAGGCTGATCCCCACCGAGGCGCTGCAGTGCAGTTTGTGATCGCCGATGTCGAACGGGGTGCGAAACAGCCCCATCAGCTCGCGGGCGAAGTGCTCTGCCAGAATTTTGGCGGTGACCTCGCCTTGTCCGAGCTGGGTAAAGAGCAGGGCAAACTCGTCCCCCGAGATGCGCGCCTGCACCAGATTGTCCTGGGGCAGCTCCCTGAAACGCTGCACCACGGACTGCAGCAACAGATCGCCGCAGGCGTGACCGAGGGAGTCGTTGATCGACTTGAAGTTGTCGAGATCCACCAGCAGCAGGGCGCCCCACTGGCCGTTGGTGGCGCTCAGGGTCTGCTGCAAAATATGGTTGAGGCTGCGGCGGTTGTGCAGACCGCAGAGATCGTCGTAGTAGGCGAGCTGCTCGATGTGTCTGGCCGCCTCTTTTTCCTGGGTGATGTCGTAGAAGCTGCAGATAAAGTGGCTGAGCTCCCCCTGCTCATCCTTGACGCCGTTCACCATCAAGCGCACCGGAAAGAGGTGACCATCCTTGTGCAGGCAGCGCTCTTCCCCGAGCCAGAACTCCTGCTCGTTGACGGTGCGGCTGACATCTTCCTTGAGATGATCCCCGTAGTAGGTGGGGCGCAGCTTGCGAATGGAGTGACCGATCACCTCTACCTCGCCAAATCCGGTGATCCGGCTGAAGGAGTGGTTGACCTTGAGGATGATGCCGTTGTGATCCATCACGATCAGCCCATCGTGGGTATTGAAGGCCACTTCCGCCAGCCGCAGGGCATCGTCGGTGGCGAGGCGCTTGAGCTCGATGGCGGCCCGCTCGTGCTGGCTGCTCAACAGATCCAGCAGTTGCTCGGGCTCCTCAAGAGGGGTATCGAGCAGCAGGGTGATCTGGCCAATGGGGGCGCCGCTCTGGCCATGGAGCGGAATGCCGATGTAAGCGCTGGCATTGAGGGCCAGCAGCCGGGTCGCCTTGGGATAGCGCACGGGCAGATCTTCCACATAGATGGCCTGACCGTGCTGGAACAGCTCCTGAGCGGGGCCGGGGTCGAGCTGGATGGGCTTGAGGGTGGAGCAGATCTCCTCGTTGATGACGCAGCGGGGGATGATCCAGAGATCCTGACCGCGGGGCTGGAACTCGCCGATCCAGCCCACCCGGGCACCGCTGGCGCTCATGGCCCAGCTTACCAGCGTCTTGCAGTAGTCGATGCCGGTCTGCTGGTGCAGCTCGGGCGGGAGGGCCAGCTCGGCGCGGTGCTCTTCCGGTTGCGGTTGCCAGTGGCCGAGCAGCTGGGCGCTGCTGCGCACCAGCTGCAACATCTCCTCGCTAAGGGGGGTGGGATCGAGATACTCCAGACTCAGCACCCCGAACAGCTTGTCCTGCTCCAGCAGGGCACCATCGAGGCGTGAGCGCACACCGGCACTGGTCAGATAGAGGTGATTGCTCAGCATCGGCTGGTGGGCCGCTTCCGAGAAGCTTAAGGATTTGCGGGTACGCAGGGCGCGGATATAGCGGCTGTCACCGCGAATGGGGTAGAGCGCCTCGACCCCCAGGGTGAACACCGGGGTGAGTTGCTCGCTGCCGAGATCGCCGTTGGCCTGATAGTGCCAGAGGATGAGCCGATCGGCCCCCAAACTCTCTTTAAGGGCCTCGAGCAGGGGGGCATACTGTTGCTGGCTCGCCATCTGGCTGAGGCGCGGCAGTTGCAATGCCAGATCGGCGATGGGCTCCTGGCGAAGGTTCTGCAGACAGATGAGCCAGAAGCCATCCTGCTCGTGGGCGAGGGCGATATGCCACAACTGGCTGGCAAAGCGCACGGTGATCTTGCCGCCATGGCCGTTGGCCAGCAGTTGTTCGATGGGCAGGCGCAGGGCATCGGGCAGCTGGGCAGGCCAGGGGGCGCGCGGCTCATCGAGCCAGTAGAGCGGGGTTTGCATCACGTCGGTCAGGGCGACCAGCCGTTGACTGCGCAGATCCAGACGGAAAAAGAGTGGCGTCTGGAGGGCAGGAGGAAGATGACTGAGTGCGGTAGACGACATGAACAAACAACATCCTGTTAAGCAACCGTCGGGGTTGCAAGAATACTGCAAAATGGTGTGAAACAAAATTTCATTGAATTCTAAATTAGAAAAGTCTAATTTATTGCCCATTATCATGTATGAGGAGTCTTGCAGATGAAACGGATCCTGATTATCGGTGGTGTCGCGGGGGGCGCATCGGCGGCGGCTCGTGCTCGTCGTTTGAGTGAAGAGGCAGAGATCGTGATGTTCGAGCGGGGCGAGTTTGTCAGCTTCGCCAACTGTGGTCTGCCCTATCACATCGGGGGCGATATCCCCGACCGGGATGCCTTGTTGCTGCAGACTCCCCAGAGCTTCAAGCGCCGTTTCAACGTCGATGTGCGGGTCTTCCACGATGTGATTGAGATCGACAAGGCGGGCAAGACCTTGCTGGTGCGCAACCTGCAAACCGGTGAAGAGCAGCGCGAGCATTACGATGTGCTGCTGCTGAGCCCGGGGGCGGCGCCGATCCGTCCTCCCTTCCCCGGTATCGACAGCTCCCATGTTTATACCCTGCGCAACATCCCGGACATGGATCGCATTCTGGCGGCCCTGCACCACGATCAGCCGCGCCACGTCACTGTGGTGGGCGGCGGTTTTATCGGGCTGGAGATGATGGAGGCGCTGCACCAGCGCAAGCTGGATGTCACCCTGCTGGAGCTGGCTGATCAGGTGATGGCTCCGGTGGACAAGGAGATGGCCAACATGCTCCATGCCCGCATCCGGGAAGAGGGGATCGACCTTCGCCTGCGCACCGGCCTCACCGCCATCGAGAGTCTGGATCTGCCTGACGAGAAGACCTCCGCCGTACCGACCGCCAAAAGCGGTGGCCTGCGCCTGACCCTCAATGACGGTTCCCATCTTGATACCGGTCTCTTGATCCTCGCCATCGGCGTCAAGCCGGAAACCCTGCTCGCCGCCAAAGCGGGGCTGGAGCTGGGCCCACGGGGCGGCATCAAGGTGGATGCCGGGATGCGTACCTCGGATCCCTTTATCTATGCGGTGGGGGATGCGGTGGAAGAGATAGACTTCGTCACAGGCGAAGCTGTGCTGATCCCGCTGGCGGGCCCGGCCAACCGGCAGGGGCGCATCGCCGCCGACAATATGCTGGGCCGAAGCGAAACCTACAAGAAGACGCAAGGGACCGCCATCTGCAAGCTGTTCGATCTGGCGGTGGCCAGCACTGGCCTCAACGAGAAGCGACTGGTGCAATTGGGATTGCCGTTCGAGAAGGTCTATGTCCATCCGGGCAGCCACGCCGGTTACTACCCGGGCGCACATCCGGTCAGCCTCAAGCTGCTGTTTGCCCCGGATGGCAAGATTTATGGCGCCCAGGCCATCGGCAAGGATGGCATCGACAAGCGCATCGATGTGCTGGCAGTGGCCCAGCGCGCCGGTCTCACCGTGTTTGACCTGCAGGATCTGGAGCTCACCTATGCGCCGCCGTTCGGGTCGGCCAAGGATGTGATCAACATGGCCGGCTTCGTGGCAAGCAACCACCTGAAGGGGGACACCCTGCTCTGCCACGTGGCCGAGGTGCAGGCTCGTAACCCCCATCAGCTGGTGGTGGATGTGCGCAATGGCCCCGAGCTTGACAAGCTGGGCCGCATTCCGGGGGCACTGCATATCCCCCTCGACGAGTTGCGTGGTCGCCTCCATGAGTTGCCCAAAGAGAAAGAGCTGCTGATCAGCTGTCAGGTCGGGCTGCGCGGTCATGTCGCCTGCCGCTTGCTGAGTCAGCACGGCTTTAAAGTGAAGAATCTCTCCGGCGGCTTCAAAACCTGGCAGATGGCTACCGCCGAGTAACCGTTTTATTTCTGTGCCTGTTTGCCCCTCTCCCTTGTGCGTGCAAGATGAGGGGCTTTTTGTTTCTGCTTTTCGCCCTTCTTGCATTCCCCTCGTTGCTGCAATATTTCGACACACTTTATTTCCTGTGCCGGACAAAATTAACGTTTTGTTCAGGGGATGGGTGCTATAACCCCTGCCTCGTTCATGATGAACCGTGTAGTAGGGAGAGTGACATGCTGGATATGCTGATGGCCATTTGGCATCAGGATTTTGACGCCCTGGTTCAGATGCAGGCGGTACCCCTGCTGATCAGTTGCCTGATGCTGGTACTGCTGCTGGAGTCTGCATTCGTCTTCCTGCCCCTGCCGGGGGACAGCCTGGTACTGCTGGCCGGTGGGTTGGTTGGCATGGGGGTGTTTGGCCCTGAAGTAACACTTATTTATCTGCCGTTGGCTGCTGGCATAGGTTCCGTGCTCGCCTACTGGCAGGGACGGGCCCTGCAGCGCACCCGCTTTATGGATCATATCGAGCGGATGTTGCCTCCCGACAGCCTGCCCAAGGCGACCCGGCTGCTGAAAAAGTACGGTTTTCTGGCGATGTTCTCCTCCCGTTTTATCCCGTTTGTGCGGGTGCTGACCCCCATGTTGATGGGGATTGGCCGCCTGAGCGTGCTGCGCATGTGCGTGGCCAGCTTTGCCAGTGCCTTTATGTGGGCGCTCTGCCTCAGTTTGGTGGGCAAGCTGGCGATGAATACCCCCTTCTTTCTCCACCACAGCGAACTGTTGACCCGGGCCCTGCTGATTACCTCGCTGGTGCTGTTTCTGGCGGCCGTCATGGCCATCCTGTTTCGCTGGTTCAAAGGCGGAGCAAAAAACGAGACCAGCCACGACTAGATGACAACCCTTGCCGCACTGGATCAGTGGGCAAGGGGGTTCTCGTGCTGCAGGGGGCGGAATTGTGCCCATTCGGGTAATGAGCTTTGTGTCGGGTGAGCAGGATGCCTTATCCTGTTTCCAGCCACGCTGCGTTTGCAGCGCTCCAACTCGGGATGGAACCTATGCGCCTCTTCGACTCTCCCTCTGCTTCTCACCGCTCTACCGCTGAAACCGGCGCTCTGCGCCGCCGCTGCTCGGCCCTGCTGCTTTGCGGGGTGGTCGGTTTGCTGTCTGGTTGCGGCCCTGACAAGCCCGCCAGCCAAGTACCGACCACAGAATCTACAGCGCTGCAGGAGGCCGGGGCGCCAACTTCTGTAGTGCAGGCCAATGCCCGCCAATATCGCGATGCGCCGGCACTGGCGCTGGTCTTCTCCGGCCCCCTGGCGCCGAAGGCAAATTGGCAGAGCTGGCTCGGGGTCAGTGAGGGGGGCAAGCAGGTGCAGGGGGAGTGGATCCTGGCCGACGATGGTCGCACCCTCTATTTCCCGAACGTGCAGCCCGACAAAAGCTATGAGGTGAGCCTCAAGGCGGGGCTGGGCCCATCCCCACAGAGCTGGACCCTCAAGACCCGGCCGCTGGAGGCGGGGGCTTCGTTTACCGCGAGCGGCATGGTATTGCCGCTGCGCGACGAGCTGCGCCTGCCCATCAGCGCGGTCAACGTGGACGAGGTCAATATCGATTTCTTCCGGGTCGATGCGGAATATCTGCCCCGTTTCCTGGCCGAGTATCGCCCCGGTGCTGGCATGGGCAACTGGGAGCTTGAGCAGATCACCAAACGGGCCAAGCGGGTGTTCAGCGGCCGCTATGCGCTGGAGCTCGATGCCAACCGGCGCGAGACCCGCCTCATCAATGTGAAGGAGCCGCAGCTGGCGGAGGCTGGCGTCTACTTTGCGGTGATGTCGCCCCTTGGCAACTACGACTGGCGCAAGGAGACCACCTATTTTGCGGTGAGCGACATGGGGCTCAGTGCCCGCCGTTACCGCGATCAGCTGGAGGTGTTTGTCAGCTCCCTAGCCAGCGCCGACCCGCTCAAGGATGTGCAGCTCTCCCTGCTCGACGAGAAGGGCAACCGGTTGCAGGTGCAAACCACAGATCCGCAGGGCCATCGCCGTTTCGATCAGGTGCAGGGGGCTCGCCTGCTGCTGGCCGAACAGGGCAACCATCTGGCGGTGCTGCGCCTCGATGGGGCGGCGCTCGATCTCTCCACCTTCGATCTCGGTACACAGCCCTGGCAGGCCCAGCAGTTGTATCTCTTTAGCGGGCGCGACCTCTATCGCCCCGGCGAGCGGCTCGACAGCGAGATTTTGCTCAAGGGGCAGGATGGCCAGCTGCTGCCGGGCATGGCGGTGGAGCTGGAGGTGAAGCAGCCGGACGGCCAGCTGCTCGAACAGAAGCGGCTGCTGCCGGACAATTTGGGCGCCGCCCATTATGGCCTGCGTCTGCCGGATGATGCGCCGCTCGGGCGCTGGACCATCAGCCTCAAGACCGCCGCCGGCAGTCGCTTCGAGTGGCCCTTTTTGGTGGAGGAATTTCTGCCTGAACGGTTGAAACTGCAGCTTGGCAAGGGGCCGGATGGGGAAGTCACGAGTCTGGACGCCGCCCTCAGCCTGCCACTGCAGGGGGACTATCTCTACGGCGCGCCGGCCAGTGCCACCAAGGCCAAGGCGGAGGTAAAGATCAGCCGCGCCACCATGCCTTTTACCCAGTGGCAGGAGTTCACGCTGGGTGATGTGCTGCTCGCCGAGCAGGCCAAGGATCTCGAGGCGCGGAGTCTCACCCTCGATGCGCAGGGGCAGGGGACTTTTTCGCTTGCTGATGAGCTCGACGGGGTGCGCGCCCTCGGGCCGCTGGAAGTAGCTTATCGGGTGTCGCTCTCCGAGCCCGGTGGCCGCGCCGTCAATCGCAGCCGCACCCAGTATGGCTGGCCCGCGGGCAGCCAGTGGCCGGCACTCAAGGCCGATTTCGTGGCCGATCGGGTGGAAGGGGGCAAGCCGCTCCCCTTCCAGATCCTCAACCTCGATGAGCAAGGTCAACCGGTGGTGGGGGCGGTGAAGGTGCGCCTTATCAACGAGTACCGCGACTACTACTGGCACTACGCCGATGGCGAGGGGTGGAAGTACGAGTTCAACAGCCAGCCCTATCTGGAGCAGGAGCAGACCCTGCAGCTGGATGGCAAGGGGCCGACCCCGCTCACGCTGCAACTGGCGGCGGGCTGGTATCGGTTGGAGGTGGAGAACAGTCAGGGCCATCAATCCAGCCTGCGGGTGGAGATCGGCAGTTACGCCTGGGGTGGAGGTGGCGAGCAGGCAAGGCCCGACAAGATTGCCATCACTCTCGACAAGCGCGCCTATCAGGCGGGCGACAAGGCCAAAGTGACGCTGGTGGCGCCGCGCCCCGGCAAGGGGTTGCTGCTGGTGGAAGATGGCGACGGCCTGCGCTGGTGGCAGCGTATCGAGCTCAAGGGCGCCGCTGGCGATGCCAAGGATGCCCGCGGCGAGTTCGAGATCCCGGTCAGTCCCGAGTGGCAGCGCCATGACTTGCATATCTCGGCCCAGATCGCCGCGCCAGACAGCGCCTCCAAACCGGTCAGCAGCCAGCAGGGGCAGAGCCTGCGCTCGGTCGGGCTGGTGCCGCTCACCCTGGATCGGGAAGCGCGCCGTCTGCCGCTAACCCTGAGCGCGCCTGATAAAGCGGTGCCGCTCACCCGACTGGAAGTAACCGCCACCTCCACCCCCAATAGCCAAGGCCGTGTGGTGCTGGCGGCGGTGGATCGGGGCGTGCTCAATATCAGCGACTACCAGCCCCTCGACCCGTTCGAGATCTTCTTTGGTCGCAAGCGCTTCGCCCAAGATTTGTTCGACAACTACGGGCAAGTGATCCCGCCGCAGGATGGCAAGCTGGCCCGCCTCAACTACGGCGGCGATCGGGCGCCGCTGAAAAAGGGCGGTGCGCTGGAGAGCCGGGTCGAGATCGCTGCGCTCTGGAGTGGCGAGGTGAGTTTTGATGAGAGCGGCAAGGCGGTGATCCCGCTCGAACTACCCAACTTCAACGGCGAGCTGGCGCTGATGGCGCTGGCCTGGAACGAACAGCAAGTCGGGGAGGCCGAGCGCGCCGTCAAGGTGGTGGCGCCCTTGGTGGCCGAGATTGGCTGGCCGCGCTTTGGCGCCAGAGGGGATGAGACCCGGGCGTTGGTGCAGCTGCGCAACATGAGCGGTGAGGATCAGACTCTCTCCCTTGTCTGGACCCTCAATGGCGGGCTCAAGGCAAATGGCGAGCTGCCCGGCACCCTGGCTCTTAAAAATGGCGAGGAGCAGTGGTTGACCCTGCCGCTCACCGTGACCGGAGCGAGCGGTGTGGCGAGCCTGCAGTTGGCGGCTAGCGGCAAGGATTTTGCCATCAGCCGCGACTGGTCTCTGCCGCTGCGCTCCCCTTGGCCGGCCGAGACTCGCCAGCGTTACCAGATGCTGGCCCCCGGCCAGCAGATGAGCTTTGCGCCAGCTGAGCTGGCCGGTCTGGATCGCGCCAACCTGCAGGGGCTGCTCAGCCTCTCCGGCACTCCGCCTTGGGATCCGGCAGCCCAGTGGCAGGCGCTGGCTGACTACCCCTACGCCTGTCTGGAGCAGACCCTGTCCCGTGCCTGGCCTTACTTGCTGACCACGGCGGATGAGCGGGCCGCCTGGAGCAAACCCGCAGAGGGCAAGAAAGCGGCGAGTGAGGCGGATGTGCAACGCGCCCTGCTGCAACGGTTGCAGCGGTTGCAACTGCCCAGCGGCGGCTTTGGCCTGTGGGATGGTCGCTCCGACGAGGAGCAGTGGCTCACCGCCTATGCCGCCGACTACCTGCTGGCGCGCAAGGAGGCGGGCGATGCAGTGCCGGAGGCGATGCTCAATCAGGCGCTGAACCGGCTGCAGAGCTATCTCACCGACAGCCAGTATGGCGAGCGCTGGAGCAGTGCCCCCGAGCACAGCCGGTTGGCCTATCAGGCTTACAGCGCCTATGTGCTGGCCCGGGTGGGCAAGGCGCCGCTCGCTACCCTGCGCCTTATCTGGGAGCAGCAGGCCGATCACGCCCGCTCCGGTTTGCCGCTCTTGCACCTCTCGCTGGCACTCTCGGCCATGGGGGATGAGCAGAACGCCGCCAAGGCCCTCAGCCGGGCATTGGCGACCGAGCGCGGTGATGACTATCTGGGGGATTACGGCTCGCCGCTGCGCGATGACGCCCTTGAGCTCTCCTTGCTGCGCCAGCACAAGCTGGCTGCGGAGCGCTGGCCAGCCCTCAGTGCCAAGGTAGCCGATACCCTGGCACATCGTCAGTGGCTCAGCACTCAGGAGCGGCTCGCCCTGCTGCGACTCGCCCGCTTCGATCCGGCCGCCGACTGGCAGGCCAAGGTAACTTCCTCTCTTGGCAGTGGATCCCTGAGCGGTTCGGCTCCGCTGCGGCAGGGTGCCCCCGAGGCACTGGCCGCCAGCACCGTCACCAACGAGGGCAATGGATCCCTCTATGTACAGCGCACTCTGGTAGGTTACCCAGAACAGGCGCCGGCGCGGATCAGCAAGGGGATGAGCGTGACCCGCAGCTGGTTCAACAGCGACGGTCAGCCATTTGATCCCGCCAAGGTGAAGGTGGGCGATCTGGTGGTGGTGCGGCTCAATGTCAGCAGTGAATCGGCGGTGCCCGATGCCCTGCTGGTGGAGATGGTGCCCGCTGGCTTCGAGCTGGAGAACCCGGCCCTTGGCAACAGCATCAAGCTGGAAGAGCTCTCCATTGAGGGGAAACCGGCGTGGCAGAGCGAGTGGAACGACTATCTCAAGCATCAGGAGTTTCGCGATGACCGCTACACGGCAGCGCTGGATCTGAGCGAGGGGAGCAACCAGCAACTGGTCTACCTGATGCGGGCGGTGACGCCGGGTCGCTATCAGGTGCCGCCGACCCAGGTGGAGGATATGTATCGCCCCGAGCTGCGTGCCGTGGGTGAGGATATCCATGAGGTGATCATCTCTGAGTAACAAACCCTCCCTTGAGCGGGTTCGCCCGCTCACTTTCTGGCAGCGTGGCTGGCTGAAATTAGGCCGCACTGGCCACGCTTGCTGGCGCTGGCTTGGTCGCCTGCCACGCTGGCTGCGTTGCTCGGTGCTGGGCGTTGTAGCACTACTCCTGTTATTGCTGGCGCTGGATAGACTCTTCCCGCCGCCACCGCTCGACCCTGCCTACGCACGGGTGGTGCTCGACATGAAGGGGCGACCGCTGCGCGCCTTTGCCGATACCAGCGGCGTGTGGCGCTATCCCGTGACCCTGGAGCAGGTCTCCCCCCGCTATATCGAGGCGCTGCTGGGTTACGAGGATCGCTACTTCTGGCGTCATCCGGGGGTCAATCCGGTGGCCATGGTGCGCGGGGTCTGGCAGTGGCTGCGCTATGGGCGGGCTGTATCGGGCGGCTCGACCCTTACCATGCAGGTGGCGCGTCTTATCGAGCCCTACCACCGGAGCGTGCCCGGCAAGCTGCGCCAGATGGCGCGCGCGCTGCAGCTGGAGTGGCACTACGACAAGCGCACCCTGCTCACCGTCTACCTCAACCGGGCGCCGTTTGGCGGCAACCTGGAGGGGGTGCAGGCGGCAAGTTTTGCCTACCTTGGCAAGAGCGCCGCCAAGCTGACCTATGCCGAGGCGGCGCTGTTGGCGGTGTTGCCGCAGGCTCCCAGCCGCAACCGGCCGGACCGCCATCCCGAGCGGGCCCGCACCGCCCGTGACAAGGTGATGCAGCGACTTGTGGCGCAGGGCGTCTGGCCCGAGGCGGTGTGGTTGGAGGGACGTATCGAGCCGGTGCTGGCCCGCGGTCACTTCACGCCGATGGAGGCGCCGCTCTTTGCCCGTCTCGCCGCGGACAATCAGGCCGGGGCGCTGGTGCACACCACCATCGACGGCGATCTGCAGCGCTGGCTGGAGGGGCGGGTGGCGAGCTATATCCGTCGCTTCCCTGAGCAGACCTCAGCGGCGTTGCTCTTGGTAGATAACAAAACCATGGCGGTGCGCGCCTATGTGGGCAGCGCCGAGTATGGCAATTTGCGCCGTCACGGTTACCTCGACATGGTGCAGGCGATCCGCTCCCCCGGCTCGACCCTCAAGCCCTTTATCTACGGTCTGGCGATGGATGAGGGGCTGGTGCACTCGGCCTCCTTGCTTTCCGATGCACCGAGGCTGGGCTCGGATTACAGACCCGCCAACTTTTCCGGCGCCTTTCAGGGGCCGGTGACGCTCGCTCAGGCACTGCAGCAATCCCTCAACGTGCCGGCGGTGCAGGTGCTGGAGGCGCTCGGGCCCGACAAACTGGTCAGTCGCCTCGACAACGCCGGAGTGCGGCTGGCGCTCTCCGACAAACCCAATCCTGCCATCGCGCTGGGGGCGGCGGGGATCCGGCTGGAGCAGCTGGTGGCGCTCTACAGCGCGCTGACCCGGCAGGGGCAGGTGGCGATGCCGGTCTGGCTGGCGGGGCAGCAGGCGGTGTCGCGCCCCTTGCTGAGTCCGGGAGCTGCCTGGATCATCTGGCAAGTATTGAGCGCGCAGGGGCGGGCGGATCAGCCTTTTGCCAGCGAGGCGACCGGCAGGGTCAACAGGCTGGCCTGGAAGACCGGTACCAGCTACGGCTATCGCGACAGCTGGGCGATGGGGGTCTCCGGTCGCTGGACCATCGGCGTCTGGCTGGGGCGCCCCGACGGTACCCCTATGCCCGGTTTTTACGGCCAGAGCGCGGCGGTGCCGCTGCTGCTCTCTGTCTACTCGCGACTGGCTGACAACAGCCCCTTGCCGGTACAACCCAACACGGTGAGCGAGGCCGAAGTTTGCTGGCCGCTGGGGCGCAAGGCCAGCGCGACCTTGCCAGAGGCCTGTTTGCAGCGCCAGAGCGCCTGGTTGCTGGAAGAGCGCGATCCCCCCACCTTGCCGGACCCCATGGATTGGCCCTCGCCGCTGCGCCAAGTCGCACTGACCGCCGAGGGCAAACCGACCCTGGCACGCTGCCCCGATGCGGCGCAATCCGGTTTTCGGGCACTCTGGCCGTTGTCGTTGGAGCCTTGGCGGTCCCCCAGCGAGCGGCGGCAGTCGCTGCTCGCCAGCAGTTGTGCAGGGGAGGGGCAGAGCGCCGAGCTGCAGGCCCCTATTCGCATTGTGGCGCTGGGGGAGGGCAACCTTATCCGCAGCCAGCGCTATCGGTTGCAGCCCAAGGTGCTGGGCGGTGTCGGCAAGTCGGCCTGGTTTCTCAACGGCCAGCGACTGCGCTGGGACGGGGATCAGGTGCTGAGTGTGGCGGGTCGTTATCAGCTGGTGGTGGTGGATGAAGCGGGCAACAGCGATCGTATCGAGTTTCGCGTGGTGCATCCTGACAGTGATGCCGGCACCATCACCCGTTGAGCGTTTTGCCGACAGCCATTGAGGTGAATGTAATTAACTATTTGAAATGCATCAATATTTGATTGGATGAATTAATTTGTGAATAATTACGAGTTCATTCAAATCCAATCGGGAGTTCTCTTTTGCTGCGTGTTCTGTGTCCCTTGCTGGTGCTGATGAGTTCGGGTTGTGCCACAACCAATCATGGTGATCACCATGTTTCTCCTGAACGTACCGGGTTCTATTCACCTTTCGAACCAGCTTCCGAGAGTTTTGCGCGTTGCTATCAGAAACAGTTTGCCTGTACCCCTGCCAATATCCGCCGTGACAGGGCGATGGAGGCGCGCAGGCAGGCGCAAGAGCGGGCTAATCACCGGGGTGATGATTGGTAGGCCGCAGAAAACGAGAGGGGTTGGCAGATGCCAACCCCTTTTTCATTCCGCCAATTCAGCCCGGTTGGCGCAGATGACCGAGCCGGGTGAAGAAGTGCTGGCTCTTGCGCTGGTGAAAGTGGCTCTTTTTGATGGGATGGAAGATGAGGTTGCTTTCGGGATGGCTCGCTTTTAACTGGTGGAGCATGGCTACGGCGGGCAGGCTGGTGCTGACCAGGGTGGTGAGTGGCATGCTGAGGGTCTCGGGCCCGAGCAGTTGATTGAGCCCTTGCTGAGCCTGCTCAAAGCGGGTCAGGGCCGCTGGGTCGGCATAGCCGCTACCCAGCATGGCGAGCAGGTTGTCGATGGCCAGATGAAATTCGGCCAGCTGTTGGCGAAAGCCGCTGCGCCCGCGCAGGGCAATCAGCTCTGCAAACGGAATGTCGGCCAGGTGAGTGGGCACTTGCAACGGGATCTCGAGGTGGAAGCAATCCTGACCACCGCGATTGTGGTAGCGGGATTCGAGCAGGTGGAGCAGGCGGTCCAGATAGTCGTGATCGGTAATGAGCGCCCCGTCATTGGCGAGTGCCCACTCACGGGCAAGGCGCATGGAGATCAGGTTGGCAAAGCGCCGCGCCATTCTGATCCCACCCTCATCCCGGGTCGCAAAGCCGTGAGTCAGGCAAAAGCCGTGCAGTCGCTCCAGTCCCGCCTGATCCGGGCAAAAGCAGTCGTGGTTGGCCTCCTGACGCCAGCGACCAATCAGCTCCTTGTTGCCAAACACCTTGTGGCGGACGAAATCGGGGGCCACCAGGCCGCTTATCTGGCTCTCCAGTTGCGGGGTAATGGCGGCAAAGAAGGCTGCATCGGGCCGCTCGGCCAGCAGATCGGTCTGCTGTTGAAGGGTATCGAGCAGGGCGGTGAGACCGCTCTTTTCGCTGACGGTGAAGACAAAGGCGAGCCGCTCCAGATAGAGCAGGGCAAACTTGAGCCACAGTTCATCCCGCACTTCCATGCCGGGGTAGTAGATATAGGTCTTCATCGTATCGGTCTGTCGCCAGAAGTGGTGCCGGGGTGCAGGGTCGGGAATATACGCAAGATTGGCGCTGCACGGCAAACACTGCGTAGGGTAATGTGAGCAAACGCTCATCCAGTAGGCGCTGGCCACAAAGTTCTGATATAATTCGCGCCCTTAAATCAAGGTCACCCGAGTCATTACCATGAAGTTCATTATCAAGCTGTTCCCGGAAATCACCATCAAGAGCAAGTCGGTTCGCCAGCGCTTTATCAAGATCCTGCAGGGCAATATCCGCAACGTCCTGCGCCGCTTCGACGACGATGCCCGCGTACGGATGGATTGGGACAAGCTGATTGTGAGCTCCCGCAATGACCAGTTCCGCGAGCAGGCTATCGAAGCCCTGGCTTGCATCCCTGGCATTCAGGCTTTCCTCGAGGTTCAGGCCAGCAAGTTCACCGATCTGCACGACATCTTCGAGCAGGTGAAAGCCGTGTGGGGCGACCAGCTCAAGGGCAAAACCTTCTGCGTGCGCGCCAAGCGCCACGGCAAGCACGAGTTCTCCTCTCTCGAGATTGAGCGCTACGTGGGCGGTGGTTTGAACCAGCACTGCGAAAGCAATGGCGTGCGCCTCAAGAACCCGGATGTGAAGATCAACCTCGAGATCGACGGCGAAGAGCTCTTCATCGTCAGCGCCATTCATCAGGGCCTGAGCGGCATGCCCATCGCTACCCAGGAAGATGTGTTGAGCCTCATCTCCGGCGGTTTTGACTCCGGTGTGGCGTCGTTCCAGTTCATCAAGCGTGGCTGCCGGGTACACTACTGCTTCTTCAATCTGGGTGGTGCCGCTCACGAGATCGGCGTCAAGCAGGTAGCCTATCACCTGTGGAACCGCTTCGGTTCATCCCATCGGGTGCGTTTCACCGCAGTCGACTTCGAGCCGGTGGTCGCCGAGATCCTCGAGAAGATCGATAACGGTCAGATGGGGGTGGTGCTCAAGCGGATGATGATGCGCGCCGCCGCCAAGGTGGCTGACGAGTTCCAGATCCCGGCGCTGGTGACCGGCGAGTGCGTGGGCCAGGTCTCCAGCCAGACCCTCACCAACCTGAACGTCATCGACCGGGTGACCGACAAGGTGATCCTGCGCCCGCTTATCACCTGGGACAAGCCGGACATCATCAGTGAAGCCCGACGCATCGGCACCCTGGAGTTCGCCGAGACCATGCCGGAGTATTGCGGTGTCATCTCCAAAAAGCCGACCGTGAAGGCCGAGCTCTCCCGCATTGAAGAGGAAGAGGCCAATTTTGACTTCTCCATTCTGGACAAGGTGGTCTCCGAGGCCCGTTACCTCGATATCCGCCGTATCGGTGAAGAGACTGCTGCAGAAGTGCAAGAGGTGGAAACGACTCAGGTGCTGGGCGCTGACGAGGTGATCCTGGATATCCGCTCTACCGACGAACACGACGAGAAGCCGTTGCTGGTGGAAGGGCGTGAGGTCATGCATATCCCCTTCTTCAAGCTGGCTACCGCCTTTGGCGATCTGCCCAAGGAGAAGACCTACCTGCTCTACTGTGATCGCGGTGTGATGAGCAAGCTGCAGGCGCTTTACCTGAAAGAGAAGGGCTTTGACAACGTCAAGGTGTACCGCCCGTAAGCGTGCTTTTTACCTTCAATAAAAAAATCCGGCCAATGTGCCGGATTTTTTTATTTCACCAGTTTGTCATGCCCATCAGGGGCAGGGAACCGGGGTAAAGGAGTCCTGCCCCTGACAACGCCAGCCCATTTCCGCCTCCCGCATCTGCCACAGGTTGTTGCTGCGATATAGGGTCAGAATGTAGATCATGTCGCTCTTGCTGCCGTCGAGGGCGACCGAGAGCACCAGATCATTGTCCAGCTGCTGGGCATGGATGCGGCTGGGTATGTCACCATGACCGACGAATCGCAGAGCTACCTCACGGTAGTCATTAACCCAGTTTTGCTGTTGATGGCTTGCCTGGCGTATCTGCTGGTTGAACTGCTGCACCGGCGCCGAGGCCAGTCGTCCAAATACCACTTGTGCTTCGGCGTGGGCTGCCGTCACGTTCGCCAGGAGAAGGGTGGTAAGCATACCGATTTTGCGCATGAGAAGTTCCGGCTAACAACGACTGCTTCTATGACAACAGAAAAGCCTATTTGGTTCAACGCGCGGCCCACAGCGACATGATGACGCTGTGGGCCTGCTCTCAATTGCGTTGCAGGGAGAAGGTGGGCAGCGACAGATGCCAGTAGATAGCAGCTACTCGCAGGCCAAACACGGCCGTCATGCAGATGAGCATGGCCGTTACCCTGTCCATGTTGGCCTCCAGCGCCAGGGTATAGAGAATGCCGCCAAGGATACAGGCGGTGGCATAGATCTCTTTTTGCAGCACCATGGGGACCTCCCGCGCCAGTACATCGCGGATCATGCCACCGGCTACTCCGGTCATGGTGCCCATGATCACGGCAATCAGCCCTGGGGTGCCGAAATTGAGGGCCTTCTGGGCACCGATCACGGTAAAGAGGGCCAGTCCGAAGGCATCCGCCACCGGCAGTACATACCAAGGCATTCTGCGGGGCAGTTTGACCATCCACATACCGATCAGCGCCGTCGCAATGACGACCCAGATATAGAGGGGATCGCGCACCCAGAACACGGGGGTGGCTCCCAGGATCATGTCACGGATGGTGCCGCCGCCGATGGCAGTGACCGCCGCCAAAACCATGACGCCAAACCCGTCCATTCTGAGTCGGCCAGCCACCAATACCCCTGAAAACGCGAATACCGCAGTACCAAACATGTCGCTGATGTAAACAATCTGCTCAACCAGTGTCTGCATGGAGAACAACTCACGCCAAATTGTTGATGGGGCCGCGATTTTAGGGGCTGGTGAGCCCAATCGCCAACTGTGCTCGACAAAAATGAGAGTCTACAGCGGTTTTTTCTTGCGGCATGAACCGGGTGAGTCTGGTGGATGCGCGCTGGCCCCAGCCGTTGGCGGGGGGGGGGCAGGAGCTTGTTCCAGTCGTCTCTGGTTGCCCGATTTTTTCCTTAAGTTTCCCCCCGACCCGCCGATATATAAGGTAAGCGGCGTTAATGCGATGAAGCGTTGAAAAAAATGCTAAAGACATCCAAAAACGGGCCGTTAAATAAGACGCATCGGGCACGGAAAATAATAAAGCCTGAGCAAATAGAAGAGTAAATTTAATAGCTTAGGAGAATAGTCATGGGCCTTTATATCAACACTAACGTTTCATCACTCAACGCGCAGCGTAACCTGATGAATACGACCAAATCACTGGATACTTCCTACACTCGACTGGCATCTGGCTTGCGTATCAACAGCGCTAAAGATGATGCTGCGGGTCTGCAAATCGCCAACCGTTTGACGTCTCAGGTGAACGGTTTGAATCAGGGTAACCGCAACGCCAACGATGGTATTTCGGTAGCGCAAACTGCGGAAGGTGCAATGGATGAGGTGACCTCCATGCTGCAGCGTATGCGTACCCTGGCTCAGCAATCAGCCAACGGCTCCAACAACACTGATGACCGTACCGCGTTGCAGCAAGAGTATGACCAGCTGATGACCGAAATTGATCGTGTTGCAAAAGATACCACATTCGGTGGTAAGCAATTGCTTAACGGTGGTTATGTCGGCTCTTTCCAGGTTGGTGCTGATGCTGCTCAAACCATTACTTTCAGAATGACCACTGCGTTTACCATTGCAGGTATGGCTTCGGCAGCCAAGGGCAATGCAACAATCTCTGCCGGTTCAACTGGTAGCAAAGAGCCTTTCAAAGTAACGGCCTCAACCAGCGCAGTGACTGTGGCAAACATGAATAGCATCAAGTTGGCGAGTTCGGCCCAGTCTGCTATGGCCAACCTCGACTACATGATTAAAGTTGTAGACAGCAAGCGAGCTGAATTGGGTGCAGTGCAGAACCGGTTTGATTCAACCATTCGCAACCAGGCGAACGTCTCAGAAAACGTCAGTGCCGCGCGTTCACGGATCCGCGATGCAGATTTCGCGACCGAGACCGCCAACTTGACCAAGCAGAACATTCTGCAGCAAGCCGCATCGACCATTCTGTCTCAGGCAAACCAGCGCCCGCAGTCTGCACTGTCACTGTTGCAAGGCTAACAAAAGAAATCAGGGCGGTTGTTCAGGCCGCCCTGGTCAAGAGATGGAACAAAGGGGTGTTCGGGTCGCACTCTGTTCTATCGGGAGAGATATAATCTCTACTAGTAATGCCAAGTGTTGTCCAGCTGTTCAGTTCTGTCACGCTTGGTCATATTCTCCTGAGCATATGCTCATCTTTAGGCCGGTTTACCGGCCTCTTTTTATTGTGTCGCCAAATTGACGCCACTCTATCAGTTCAAAGCATGAACCGTGCCAACGCATCTTATCCCGTAAACGAGGTCATCATCAGCGGTGATTTGCATGGTGATGCTGCTCAATTGATGTTCTGTTGCCGCTTGCCGGAGAAAACTTGCCGCTTTAGGCAACAATTTTCCTAAAGCTTGTATCTGCGCTGCCGTTAAATAAAGTGAAGCAATCGAGGGGTGTTCGGAATCCAACGTTTGCACTACTGCGGGTGGCCTGTTCGTTCAAACAGACACCCGCCAGAAGAGATAGGCATGTTCAACCTGCTCTTCAAACGGTGGGACGTCGTGTTGTTTAGACGACGCAACCTGCAGTCGCATGTTCTTCGGGAGAATATTTTATGGCCATGTATATCAACACCAACATTTCATCATTGAACGCCCAGCGTAACTTGATGAATACCAACAAGTCTCTGGATACCTCCTATACCAGATTGGCATCCGGTCTTCGCATCAACACCGCCAAAGACGATGCTGCTGGCTTGCAGATTTCCAACCGTTTGACTTCACAGGTTAACGGCTTGAACCAGGGTAACCGCAACGCAAACGATGGTATTTCTGTAGCCCAGACCGCAGAAGGGGCCATGGATGAAATAACCTCCATGTTGCAGCGGATGCGGACTCTGGCGCAGCAATCAGCCAACGGTTCCAACAATACGGATGACCGCGTTGCATTGCAGCAAGAGTATGATCAACTGACAACCGAGATCGATCGCATCTCCAGTGATACCACGTTCGGTGGTCAGAAGTTGCTGGACGGTAAATATAAGGGCTCATTCCAGGTCGGTGCGGATGCTACCCAGACCATTACCTTCAAGATGACCAGTGCCTTTACCATTAGCGGTATTGCTGGCGCATCAAAAGGCAGTGCCACCATCGCCGCCGGTTCTACTGGTAGTAAAGAGCCGTACAAGGTAACCGCTGCGACAACTGCTGTAACTGTTGCCAACATGAACAGTATCAAAACAGCCAGTGGTGCCCAGTCTGCTATGGCCAACCTCGACTACATGATCAAGGCGGTTGATAGCAAACGTGCAGAGCTTGGTGCGGTCCAAAACCGTTTCGACTCGACCATTCGCAACCAGTCCAACGTGTCCGAGAACTTGAGTGCAGCACGTTCGCGTATCCGTGATGCGGACTTTGCGACAGAAACCGCCAACCTGACCAAGCAGAACATCCTGCAGCAGGCTGCTTCAAGTATCCTGGCGCAAGCTAACCAAAGACCGCAATCTGCGCTGTCCCTGTTGGGTTAACGGGTAGTGATGAGATAGAAAAGGAGCGACGATATGGCCAATGACATTGGAATTCCCTCATCGGTCACTCCTTCTTCTCTTCAGTCAAGTAGCAAGAGCGGCCAATCGGCCGCTCAAGTGCTATCTGGCATGGCGGAAGAGCAGCGGGTGATGACACAGGATGTGGAAAAACAACAAGAGGAGCGAGCCAAAGAGAAGGTTCGCAAATCCGATGTCTCAGATAAGGATATTGAAAAAGAGGTACAAAACTTGCAGGAGTTCAGCAAGTTGCAGGGATGGACCGTCAACTTCAGCGTCGAAAAGGATCTCGAGCAAGTTGTTATCAAGGTGATGGACGCCAATACCAAGTCAATGATCCGTCAGATCCCAAGTGAAGAGTTGCTGGCTATCAGCAAGCGGCTCAAGGATCTGCGTGAAGTTGATGTTATAGGTGGTGGCTCAAGAGTCGGATTATTGCTTGATAAAGAGATTTAATACGCAAGTTTTACGAGGAGAGTGAGAATGGCCACGATTACGTCTGCTGGTGCGGGTTCACAGCTGGACTTGGAGTCTGTCATTGCCGCGAGCGTCAATGCCAAGAAGGCGCAACTGATGCAGCCCATCACCACCAAAAAGACCAATGCCCAGATCACTCTCTCCGGGGTTGGACAGTTGAAGTCGGCCATCGCCTCTTTTGTGACGACACTTCAGGCCATGTCCAAAGATGATGCGTTCAACAAACGCTCGATTAATATTACCCAGGACAAGGACAAACCCGTTCTCAAGGTGGAGAGCAAGGCGGGGGCTTCCAACGGGCAATATGATATCAGCGTCGAACAATTGGCGAAGACCAGTAAATTTGACGGTACTTTCGACTCATCGACGACTCCCCTTATCACTGAGGATGGGAAGCTGACCTTCAAGGCTGGTGACAAGACCTTCGATGTCGATGTGAAAGCAGGGGATTCACTACAGTCCATCCGTAAACGCATCAACAATGACGCCGACAATTTCGGTTTGAGCGTCAATATAGTCAATACCTCCGATGGTAAATCCAAGCTGATGATCGATTCCGGGGTAAGCGGCAGCGGCAAGGACCTGCAGATCACTGGCAGTACTACCGACCTGACCGATAATCTCGTATCCAAACTGACCAAGCGCCAAGATGCTCAAGATGCCAAGATCACCGTTGATGGAAATACTCTGACCAGTTCATCCAATACCTTCGATGGCACCATTGTCGGACTTAAACTGACCGTGTTGCGGGAGTCGGATAGCACAACCTCTACCGATGCCAGCGGTAATCCGGTCAAGACCTACAGCTCTAACAAGGTTGACGTGACCACCGACAAGGCTGGCATAAAGGACATGGTCAAAAGTTTTGTCGATGGTTACAACGCGCTGGTGAAGAAGAGCAATGAGCTCGGCAAGCGTAATACGATCGTTGAAGGGAAGAGCAAGAATGATGGTGGGGCTCTGGCGGGCGATGCAACGACGCGTGCTGTAGTCAATATGATGAATGGCATCATCACCGAGCCTTCGAAAAACTCCTCTACTTATAAAACGATTTTTCAGATGGGCATAAAGATGGATAACAAAGGGGTATTGTCTATCGACGATACCAAGTTCAACGAGGCCATCGACAAGAATTTCGATCAGGTAGTGGCAGTTTTTGGCGGTAAGGATGGGATCGCCGGTCAGCTGGCCAGCCAGCTGGAAACCTACTCCAAGACCGGTGGTTTGTTGGCGAAACGGGAAGACTCTTTGAATTCCGATCTGCGCGAAGTGGGTCGTAAGGAGTCAGATGTTG
This sequence comes from Aeromonas sp. R5-4, assembly GCF_040908215.1. Taxonomy (NCBI): domain Bacteria; kingdom Pseudomonadati; phylum Pseudomonadota; class Gammaproteobacteria; order Aeromonadales; family Aeromonadaceae; genus Aeromonas; species Aeromonas sp. R5-4. The sequence continues at coordinate 53,006 of NZ_JBFODG010000003.1, forward strand.
CCACTCAGCTGACCAAGTATGAAGAGACCTTGCGGGCCCGTTACGGAAGTCTGGATGCTATGTTGGCCAAGATGAATAAATCTGCCTCATATTTAAGTATGCTAAATACAAACAATAGTTAATGTGAAGTCATGAGTGGTGTTTCATATGTATCATAAAAATATAAAGGCCTATACCACCCAGAATCTGCAATCCGAATTGGCAGTAGCCGATCCTTACCGCGTGATTCAACTTTTGATGCAAGGTTGCCTGGAGCGCTTGGCTCAGGCTCGTGGTGCTATCGAACGTCGAGATTTTGAGCAAAAATCCCACTCTATCTCTAAAGCAATGGCCATTATCAACGGGCTGCAAGATTCACTTGATCTCTCTTATGGTAAGGTTCCCGAAGACCTTTCTGCGCTTTATGAGTACATGAAAGCTAGGATGATGGATGCCAGCCGTGATATGGATATCACAGCTGTCGATGAGGTTATGAATCTGATGCTGACAGTTAAAAGCGGTTGGGATGCTATTCCTGTCGAGGAGCGAGATAAGGCGTTGGCTCAACAAAAAGTGGGCGGAACCGAATGAGCAATAACCGTTTGCCAGAATTAATCGCAGTAGGTCAAGAGTTACTGACCTTGTTCGAACAGGAGGATGTGCAAACGGCTGAACAGTTGATCGACCATTATCTCATTCTCCTTGATGCTGTTTTCCAGAATATCCCTCCACATGTGGTTCTTGACATGGATCACCAACAAGCATTGGTGCAGTTTCAAACGCTACATGAGCTGATAGAACATGCAAAGAATCAGACAGAAGCAGCTTTGTGGAAATTTTCAAAAGCAGGTCGAGCATCTGATATGTACAAGCTGAACGCAGGTTAGGCATACATGGATATTAAACAAGAAATTACAAATATCGAGAGTGAACTTGTTCGCCTTGAGAGGCAAAAGCAACAGGAAATTGCTATGTTGGAGGTATTGCCTGTTCGTTTTGCAATGAACATGGATGCCTTTAAAAAATTCATGCCAAGTATATATGATTTTTTTGAATCATATCAACCAGTACGGCCATTCCGTTTTTTTTGCAATGAAAATGGCATCCCTAATATATTGTGGCTTGATGAGCAAGTTTCGTTATACGGTGACAATCCATTCGCAGATACTGAATCACAAATTGATGAAGTAATTGAACAAAGTATTTTGCAATGTATTGATTTTGCACCACAATGGTATTTTGATGATCAAATACATATAAAATATAACAACGAAATATCCAAGCTTAAACAACAATCAACGCTCGAAGGGTTATCACTCAAGAGTGCACTATCAATGGATATCCCATTATCCTTGATGTATGGAATAGGTTTGGGTTATCAACTTGGCTATTTATACGAGCGATGCAAAGTAAAGAATCTGTTCGCTTTCGAACCAGATCTTGATATGTTTTATGCATCTTTATATTGTTTTGACTGGTGCTCTTTGCTGGATTATATGGAGCAAGAGTCATTAAGCTTACATTTATTTATAGGGGTTGACGAAAAATTATTAGCAGCCGATATGATGGAAGCGCTTCATCGTAAAGGTGCATTCTGGTCTGCAGCATATTTCTCATTCTGCCATTATCATTCGCCAAAGTTGCATTCGCTTATTAACCAGGTTGAAAATGAGTTCTATCTGCTGCGTACGGGGTGGGGTTTTTTTGATGATAATGTCTTTGCTCTAGCTCATAGCCATACTCATCTGCAAGATGGCACACCATTTCTTCTGCGCCAACGTGATACGTCTTCATCTGAGGCTATACCTGTATTTGTTGTTGGCAATGGGCCATCGTTAGATCAGAGCATTGATTTTATTCGAGATCATCAACGTCAGGCTATTATCATTGCCTGTGGCACTGCAGTCAGTGCACTTTATAAAGCTGGGATCAAGCCAGATATTTATGTTGCTGTTGAGCGTACCAAAAGTTCAGCAGATTTTTTGCATATTCTGGATGCAGGGGAGTTTCTCAAGGATAGTGTTTTTTTAAGCGTGGATGTGATTCATCCTGAGTGTAAGACGTTTTTCCGTAAAACCGGGTTGGCATTCAAACCAAATGAACCTATGTATAAACTGCTGACTACTAATTTTGGTGAACAGTTTGAGTTTGAATCAATCGAGTATTCAAATCCATTTGTTGGAAATACCGGTCTTAATTACGCAGCGTTGCTTGGCTTTAAGGATATCTATCTGTTTGGGATTGACAATGGGTATAAGTTTGCTGATAAGCATCATTCTAGTTTGAGCCTTTATTATAATGAAAAGCAGGAGGCAAAATACCATCAGGATCTGAACGAGACATTTCCAGCTCGTGGTAACTTTGGTGGTGAAGTCCGTATCAATCATTTATTTGGTCTCTCTATTCACAATATGGTTCAGGTTTTGGAAAATAATCCTGAAATACGTTGTGTCAATAGTAGTGATGGTGCTTATGTTGCTGGTGCCGAACCTCGTCGGGTTGAGCATCTCAACCCCACTTGGCCAGATTTTAATAAGCGAGCCTTCATTGATGATTTGCTATCACGTTGTTTCAAACCATTTAATGTAGCCAGTATTGATTTCCAATCTGCCATTAATGTGCCGTTTTTTAATGATGTAGTTAATAAACTGCTTGATGATTGGAAAGCAGTTCCTCGTGAACGCAACGCAATTCAATCGATGATGCAACGCCATCATGATTATCTGCTGTATTTGTTCATGAGTCGTGATAGCCATCTTTACCGTGTATTGATAGGATCAATAAATTATTTCTATGCCAATATCATCAGTTTGATGATGGCTCATATCAATGATTCTGATGATGCGCTGACAGAAAATTTGAATGCTATAATCACTATATTGGAACAGTTTTTTACTGATGCCAAACATATTTATGCTAGCGCATTGGAAAGACATGACACTGCCTATTTTATAGGCCTCAATATATTTAAGTAGCAGCCTATTATAACGTGTATCTATTGTCACGTTATACACGTTGTGTTCTAAAGAAATTATCAGTCATTATTTAGAAACCTTAGCCCCAAACGTGACATGCGTTTGGGGTGTTATTGCGAGCAAGCTTGTTTATCATGCTCGCATATGAGATTCCCTTCGTTTCACCCGCTCAGCATTATTATTTCTCTGGCGTTGTAAGAAGAGTTGCAAACTCAACTTCAAGCCAGTCTGCCAATCCCAGCCAGTCATGGCGCTCCTGGCAAGCCAGCAGGGCACTCACTATGGTCACGGCATCGCCTTGGTGCTCCGGAGGTAGAGCATGCAATGCCTGCTCTACCAGAGCCGGTAGCTGCAGCGCACTTTCAACATGAAGGCCAAGGCGAAAATGGTGTGCCAGTGCAATGCACTGCTCTGTGATGGTCATGGCATCAGCTCCGGATGATAGTCACAACCGAGCAGGGCCGCACCGTCGCGGCTGCTGTTCCAGAATTTGACTTCTGGGTGGCTTGCCATATAGCGCTCAAGCTCGATCTGATAGGTGGTGAAATTGGGGTTGGTGCTGACGCGCTGACCATGGCCATCCAGTACCCAGCTGAGGGCTTGGCTGGCAACAGGACCCAAAGCACCATCATCCCAGCCGGTATGGGTCTGGCCACCGGGGAAGGCGAAGTCACAGCCGAGCAGAATGATCTCTCGACAACCCATCTTGACGGCGAGATCGACGGTGGGATGGATCACGCTGCCTCCTTGATGGAGTAACCCTTTGGGATGAGTGTGACGAAGTTGTTCATACACGGGGCTGATGGAGTAGGCGGTAAAACGCGGTCCTTGCCAACTTGCGAGCGTCTCATGGGGTACCATGGGGGCATATACCAGAGGAACCGAAGTCAGCCCCTGGCTGGCCAGTCGATCCGGAGTCAGAGCGTCGTCGATAGTTACGACCAGATCCACACTGATGCCGTATTGTCGCAGAGGGGCGAGCGCAGTATCGACACAGAGTACCTTCCACTCTGGATGTTGCTGCAACAAGCCAGCAAGGCGAGGGAGATGGTGTTGCAGGCTGGGACCGCTGGCGATGACCAGTGCAATAGCATCCGGGTGTGAGCCAAAAAGTGTGGCAACATCGCCATCTTCACCCACAAGTGGCAGATTCTCGGTCAGTCGCCCGGTAATGCGTGGCAAGTCGGGGACGAAGCGTTGCTTGGTGTAAGTCGCCATCACTTCGCTCACCAGTCGACCACGAATGCGGCAGGCCGCATCTTCGGCCAGCTCCAGTTCGCTGGGGAGGGCGAAGAAGGGGAGGACAATCTCCTGTTCATCGGCCGCGAGGCTCAGCTCTACCCGGGGGTCTTGCAGCCACTCGTCGTGCTCGAGCAAGGCCAGCACCAGAGTGAAGAGATTGTGGTGCATGATATGGACATGGAGGGTTTCTAACCGGGGGCGTGTCAGCAACACCTTCTGCAGATCGCCGAGTCCGGTGCCATAAAGGTGCAGCACGGGTACATCGGGAAGAGTTGCCGCTTGCAGTTCGGCCTCTTTCACCCGGTCGTGCCGGCTGGTGAGCTGGATGCCATTGACCAGCAGTGTGCTGCTGAGGCCTTCACACAACTCCACCTGCAGATCGCCCAGCTGTGCCACCGTGAGGTGGGCTGCTAGCCGTGGCCAACGCTGTTCGATTATCGCCAGATGGTGGCGCAGCAGCTCTTCATTCATCTTTTGCAATCCACTCCCAGTTGAGAGGCTGATTGGCAGCCATGTCTCGGTTGACCCGCTTGCCGATGAGCCGATCGTAATCGGCCGGGGGCAGGCCGAGGGCAGGGCGCACCGATTTGATGTGTTCTGCGGTGAGCAAATCTCCGGCTGCAATATCCCTGACCAGATAGAGGGAGCGGCGAAACGCACGGTTACCCTGTTCACTGGCGGTGAGCTGGTAATCGGCCACCCCGAGGGCGGCATGGGCGGTATTGACCGAGGTTACCAGCTCGGTGAGCTCGGCCGGCTCCATGGAGAAGGCGCAATCCGGCCCGCCGTCGGCGCGGGCCAGGGTGAAGTGTTTCTCGATGAGGGTCGCCCCAAGCGCAGTGGCGGCGATGGCCGTGGCCGATCCCAGAGTGTGATCAGAGAGCCCCACCTCGACCCCGAAGCGTTGGCGCAACATAGGGATGGTACGCAGGTTGTATTCGGCCGCCGGCGCCGGATAGCCGCTGACACAGTGCAGCAGTGCCAGCTGGCCGTTGCCATGCTTGAGCGCCATCTCGACCGCTGCGGCGATCTCGGCCTCGTTCGCCATGCCGGTGGACATGATGAGCGGCTTGCCGGTCTGGGCGGCGTAGCGGATGAGGGGCAAGTCCACCAGCTCGAAGGAGGCGATCTTGTAGGCCGGGCAGTCGAGGGATTCCAGCAGATCCACCGCGCTGAAGTCGAACGGACTGCTAAAGACCGTCAGCCCCAGCTCGCGCCCCTTTGCAAACAGCGCCTGGTGCCACTCCCACGGGGTGTGCGCCCACTCATAAAGATCGTAGAGGCTGTGGCCATCCCACAAACCGCCGTGGATCTGAAATTCCGGTCGATCACTTTTGAGGGTGATGGTATCCGGGCGGTAGGTTTGCAGCTTGACAGCGCTGGCACCCGCTGCTTTGGCTGCGGTCATGATGGCCAGGGCGCGGTCCAGATTGCCATTGTGGTTGGCCGACAGTTCGGCAATCACATAGGGGGCCTGTTCCTGGTTGATGGGGCGATGATCGATCTGCATCTGTGTTCAGATTCCTGTGCCAAGTTGCCAGCCTTGCAGCGCCGGCTGCCAGGGGGCAGGGGGCGCCATCTGCGGTGGCTCGGCAAGATAGAGGGGAGATTGGGAGAAAATTGTTTGCAAGCGATGTGCCAGCTCTTGCCACTCCGCTGGTTGAAGTGGCCGGGCTGCCTGCCATGTCAGATGCTGACCGTCCAGAGTCAAGGTGAGCAGCAGTTGGTCATCATGGCGTAGTTGCCACTGTTGGCCATCTGGTAACAGCTGATAATCGGGTTGTGGTAGCAGCCAAGCGGTGAGGCGATCCAGCCCCAGCCCGTCAACCTGTTGTTGACCGCGGCGGCGATAGTCATCTGCCTGCCATTCAAGGCGTTGCAGGGCCTGCATCAGCCGCTCAGGCTCGGCCAGCTCGCTCAGCGTGAGTCGTTCGGCCAACTGGAAGCGGGCGATCACCTCGTCGTTGAACTGCTGGTTGTCGACGATGGGGACTGCCAGGGTCGGCAGGCCGAGGCAGGCTCGCTCCCAGGTCATGCCGCCCGCAGCGCCAATGGCGAAGTCGTGTCGGCTCATCAGGTCGGCCATCTGGTCGCTCTGACGCAGCAGGGTGAGCGGCAGATCGGGCAGTTCGGCAACCCTTTGTTGCAGCTCGGGCCAGAAAGGATTTGCCCCACCGGCTACCAGAGTCCAGCTGACGGTTTTAGCCCATGGCAGTCGAGCCAGCGTGTTGAGGGTGATGAGGCAGGCGCCGGCGGGATCGGCGCCGCCAAAGCAGACAAGGCCCCGTTGCCACTGACTGGCGTGTGGCCGCGCCAGCTGGCGATAGGCAGGGCGCAACAGGGCATAGCCGGTGCCCAGCAGCAGCCGACAGTCGGCAGAGACGAGTGACTGGTAATCGGCTGTGCTGCGAAGTGGCCCCTGATCCAGCAGCAACTGACCATGATGAGGGCGATCGGCCAGATCGTCGATCACCAGCAACTGACCACAGTGACTTGCCAGTGTCTGCTCGATTTGCCGATCAATCTGGTAGTGATCACACACCAGCCATTCCGGGCGCAAGGTGGGCAAGGGGCCTGCATCGTCCAGATCACAGAGAGCGTGATGCTGGTGGGAGTGCAGCAGTGGCAACAGGTGCATAGGTAGCTGATGGCAGAGGAAGTGGCACTCGGCGCCAGTCGTTTTCAGCCGATCGGCGATGGCCAGACAGCGCATCAGATGACCCAGCCCAATCTCGGTGCCGGCGTCGAGCCGGAAGGCAACCTTAAACGTCATCTTGGGCCAGCACTTGATAGAGCAGTTCGGCCAGGTGCCAATCTTCCGGCGTGTCGATATCGACCACCCTGTGCCGCGGCAGTATGTGGCCAATCCCTTCTCCCCCCACCGGGCTGATCCCTCCCAACCAGGCCGCGCGGCTGCCCCAGTAGAACTGGCCGGCATCCTGATAGGCAGGCTCCAGATCCTGAGAGCGTTTCGCCATCTGTTCTGGCCAGAAGGGGGTGACCCGGCCCTGCTCATCCATGCGCACGGCGCGCTGGATAGGGAAGCCGAATTCGGCCACGGTGTAGACAAATGGAGCATTACTTGCGATCAGCCGCTGATGGGCGGCCTTCAAGTCATCGGCTTGAATAAGCGGGACAGTGGCATAGATGCAGCAGTAGTGCTCTGCCTGGATGCCGAGCTGGTCGAGCCGCTGGATGGTGTCGATCACCACAGGGGTGGTACCTGTGTGATCATCGGCGAGGTTGGCTGGCCGCAGAAATGGTACTTCCGCGCCCAGTTGACGAGCAACTTCGGCAATCTCCTCATCATCGGTGGAGACCATCACCTTGCTGAAACAGCTCGATTGTTGCGCCGCCTGGATGGCATAGGCGAGCATGGGCTGGCCACAGAAGGGACGGATATTCTTGCGTGGAATGCGTTTGCTGCCACCTCGGGCCGGGATAATGGCGATGGCCATGATGGGTTCTCTCTGCTGGATTAATGACTGGCCAAAGCCAGGATAATCGATGACAACTCTTTGATTATTTTTGATATTATACTGGTTTTTCTCCTTGTATTATCGATTTTTGCTACGGAATGGCAGCAGTGTGGTCGATAAGAGAGACAGGTCATGAAAAGTGGATGGCGTTTAAGATGAGCTATGGCGTTGAGTTACGCCCGATAGAGCCGTGGGATCTTCCTGCCTTGCGACGTTGGCGCAATAAGGATGAGGTGCGAATTCAGATGGTATCCCAGACGCGTATCTCACCACGGCAACAGCGCCAATGGTTCGCCGCCACCCGTGAGCGACAGGATCAGCAGCACTGGGTGCTCTGGTGCAAGGGCGTGCGAGCGGGCTACGTCAATCTGAAAGGTGAGTGCCAGGGCGAGCTGCAGGGTCAGGCGATCGCCGATGCGGGGCTCTATCTTGGCAACTCAAGCGTGCGGCATCCCATGCTGGCTGTCGCTGCTGCCTTATCTCAGCTTGATCAGGGTTTTGACGAGTTGCACATCGGTTGTATCCGCACCCTGGTTCGGGAGAACAATCGCTCTGCCCTGCGCTTGAATGAACAACTGGGTTACCGCCAAGTTGGGCAAGAGAATGGATTTTTTGCATTGGAACTGCTGCCGGCGAATTATTATGCCGCACGTGAGCGGCTACGGAGATTTTTCAGATGACAATCGCATTGGAACAGGTTTTTGCCGAGGCGCTGGGTCTCGATATCGGCAGCGTCAGCGATGGGCTGGCCTACAACAGTATCCCGCAGTGGGATTCTGTCGCCCACATGGGGCTGATTGCCCAGTTGGAGGATAACTACGGCGTGCTGCTCGACACCGATGACATTATCGACATGAGTTCGGTCGGCAAGGCGCGCGAGATCCTGGCCAAGTACGGGGTCGCTTTCTGATGCAGGGGCTGTTGCAGGGCAAGCGGGTGTTGATCACCGGTGCCGGGCGTGGCATCGGTCTTGCCATCGCCCGCCAGTTTGCCTCTCAGGGGGCTAAACTGTGGCTGGGAGGCCGTGATGAGGTGACCATGAGCCAGCTGGCAATCGCGCTCGGTTCCGAGTTCGGGGTGCCCTGCCAGCCTCTCTGTTTTGATGTGGCTGAGCCGGTGGCGGTCAAGCAAGCCTTTCAGCAGCTTTTTACCCAGAGCCGATCGCTGGACGTGCTGGTCAACAATGCCGGCATGCTGGAAGAGGCGTTATTGGGGATGGCGAACCAGGCCCATCTGGAGAAGACGTTTAGTAGCAATACCTTTAGCGTGATCTACTGCAGCCAGTATGCCGCGCGCCTGATGCAACGCAGCGGTGGCGGCAGCATCATCAATCTTGCCTCCCTGATGGGGCTGGTGGGGGCTGCCGGACTCAGCTGCTATGCCGGCAGCAAGGCGGCGGTGATCGGTATTACCCAGTCACTGGCCAAGGAGCTGTCCGCCAGCCAGATCCGGGTCAATGCCATTGCCCCCGGTTTTATCGATACCGATATGGCGCATGCCATCCCGGAAGAGAAGTTTGCCGAGCGGGTGGCCAGCATCGCGATGGGACGGATTGGCACGCCAGATGAAGTGGCCAAAGTGGCCCTGTTTCTCGCGTCCGACTTGTCGAGCTATGTGACCGGGCAGGTGATTGGGGTCGATGGGGGAATGGTGATTTGAGCCAGCCTGATTTGTTGACGCATCTGGTTGAAAACAATGAGGAGCCCGCCTGGCGAGACCCGCAAGAGGGGTGGCTCAGTTATGGTGAGCTGGCTCGGCGTGTGGCGCAGTTGGCCACCACCTATCCTGCTGGCCGCCATTTGGTCTACCTGCCATTTGTGACATCAACCCGGCATCTGCTGCACTACTTGCTGGCCCTGCGTGATGGCCACGCCATCATGCTGGCCGATCCTGCTCAGGATGCCCAGTTGCACCGTGAACAGTGCCAGCGCTTTGGTGTCAGCCTGCAGGTATTGGAGGATGGGGCGGTTGCGTATCTTGGCGATGCGCCCTCACTTCACCCTGAACTGGCCATGCTGCTGCCGACATCGGGCAGTACCGGCTCCTGCAAATGGGTGCGATTGTCGAGAGCCAATCTTGATGCCAATGCCGCGGCTATCGCCGAATATCTGGCGCTGAACGGGGGGGAACGAGCCATCACCTCGTTGCCACTGTTTTACTCCTTCGGTATGTCGGTGCTTAACAGCCATCTTTTGGCTGGCGCCTCTCTGGTGTCATGCACTGCCAGTCCCCTTGAGCGCCAATTCTGGGATGAGGTCAATCGCCATCAGGTCACCAGCGTGGCGGGGGTGCCGTTTACCTTTCAGATGCTAAACCGCTTGCGTTTTGACTGGGCGCGTTATCCCAGCCTGATGACTCTGACCCAGGCCGGAGGGCGGCTTGAGCCGGCACTGGCAAAGCAATTTGCCGAGCAGGCAACTGCGCTGGGACGCCGTTTTTTCGTGATGTATGGTCAGACCGAAGCGGCGCCGCGCATCGCCTGGTTAGCGCACGATGAAGTAATGATTGCCCCGGATGCTATCGGCCGTGCCGTGCCGGGCGGGCTTCTTTATCTGCGTCATGAGCCCGGCTTTCCCGACGGGGAAGGGGAGTTAGTCTACCAAGGGCCAAACGTGATGCTGGGCTATGCGGAGCTCCCTGAAGATCTGGCTCGGGGGCGTGATATGGATGCGCTCTTTACTGGCGATCTGGCTCGTTGTGATGAGGCGGGGCGCTTCTATCTGACTGGGCGACTCAACCGTTTCCTGAAGCTGTTTGGCAAACGAGTGAGTTTAGCTGAAGTGGAAACCTGGTTGCTGGGGAGGGGCTATTCCTGCGCTGCGACCGGCCGCGATGATCGCCTGTTGGTAGCCATCGAGGCAGATGCGTGCCCCAGTGACGCACTGCAGCTGCAGCTGGCCCGCTGGCTGATGGTGCCGCCATCAAGCGTGCGTATCTACCAACATCATTTGCCACGACGCAGCAATATGAAGATTGATTATCCGGCCCTGTTAACACAACTGGAGCAGCTATGAACAGGCTGTTTGATGCGCCGGTTTTCGGGCTACCCCAACGTGAAAAAAGTGGGCTGCTCCTTGCTCGTCTGAATGAATTGACGCAGCGGCATGGGCAGGGGTGTCCAGCTTTTGCCAATATTCTGTCGGCGTTTGGCTGGGGTCAGGCTTCGACCTATCAAGAGCTTCCCTATCTGGCCGCCCGCCTGTTCAAATTGGCCCAATGGCAGAGCGTGCCGCAAGAAGAGGTATTCAAGGTGCTCACCTCGTCGGGCACCACGGGGACGCCGTCACGCATTGTGCTGGACAGGGAGACCGCCGCCCTGCAGAGCAAGGTGCTGGTGAAAATCTTGCAAGAGTTTGTCGGCAAGCAACGGCTGCCCATGCTGCTGGTGGAGCAACCAGCTCTTATCCAAAACCGCAGCGGTTTTTCAGCCCGCGGCGCCGGTGCGCTTGGGCTCTCCTTCCTTGGCCGAGACCATACCTATGCCCTCGATGAGCAGATGCGGCCCAACTGGCCGGTCATCGAGGCGTTTTGTGACAAATATGCAGGCCAGCCGGTCCTGTTGTTCGGCTTTACCTTCATGGTCTGGCAATGTTTGCTGGAGCCGCTGCGTGAGCGCGGTCTGCAACTGCCGTTGACGCAGGGCACGCTTTTTCACAGTGGTGGCTGGAAGAAGCTGCAGCACCTAGCGGTGGACAATCCTGCCTTCAAGGCCCGCTGCCGCGAACAGCTGGGGCTGAGTCGGGTCCACAACTTCTATGGCATGGTGGAGCAGGTGGGGTCGGTGTTTGTCGAGTGCGAGCAGGGCCATCTGCATGCGCCTCTCTTTGCTGAGCTGCTGGTGCGGGATCCGCTGACCCATCGACCGCTCGGGGTCGGCCAACCCGGCTTGTTGCAGGTGATCTCTGCCATTCCCCAAAGTTATCCAGGCCACAGCCTGCTGACCGAGGATCTCGGCGTGCTGCTGGGGGAGGATGATTGCCCCTGCGGCCGTCGTGGCCGTTATTTCCATGTATCAGGACGTCAGCAAGGCGCCGAGGTGAGGGGATGCAGCGACACTTTCCAGTGAGCCGATCAGATGTAGAAGATGTCATGTGGCAAGCGGGGCCAGAGGTCGCTTTCGTGGCTCCCGTCAGCGGTTGGCAAGGTTTTGTCATTCGCCCGTTGCCAAGCTTTGCGCCCGTCATCTGCGACTTTGTGGCTGCGCTCTCTGCACGTCTGCAGCAGGAGGGGCGAGAGAACCCGGATCTGGCCGCCTTTGGTTTTTGGTTGCGGCCACGCCAGATTGAGTTACAGCGCAAACGCATGGCAGGGCGCGCACCCTTGGGGATGGTTTTTCATCTGGTACCCTCCAACGTGCCGACCGTCGCGTTCTACTCCTGGATCATGGCGCTACTGATGGGCAATGGGTCCGTGGTACGTCTCTCATCGCGCATCGACCCGGTGCAAGAGGCCATGCTGGCCATCCTGAACGAGCTTTTCTCTCTGCCCGAGTGGCAAGAGATTGCCTCGCGTACCCGTTTTATCCGGTATGACCATGACGAACGCGTCACCGCCTGGCTGTCGGCCCGGTGCCGCCTTCGCATCATTTGGGGCGGTGATGAAACCATCAGCCGGGTACGGGCTATTCCGCTCTCACCCCGCGCTCAGGAAATCGTGTTTCCGGATCGCCGCTCCATGGCGGTGTTGGATAGCCAATGGCTCGCTAACCTGGATGCTGCTGCGTGGCGGCAAGTGGTCGCGGCTTTGCAACAAGACTTTACCCGTTTCAATCAACAAGCCTGCGCCTCACCCACCACCATTTGCTGGTTGGGCTCTCCCGATAGTGCGTTGCACCGTCGTCTGCTCGAAGGGATCTTCGTCCCATTTGCAGATAATCCCTCCCTGATGATGGAACGCCTTATCAATAGTCAACAAAATGCCACCCATGATGGCCAGATGCAGCTGGAGAACTTTGCTGGCGTCACCTTATTGACTCCCACCGCCTCTTTGCGGCTTGCACACATCGGAGGAGGTACAGTTGCCGAATTTGTTGCCGATACCCTTGATGAGTTGCTGTTACAGCCTTGGGATATGCAGACCTGTGTCTGGGTTGGGCCAGATAAAACGCGGCTTGAGTGTGCGCTACAGCTGTCACCTTGCTGCCGTATCGATAGGGTGGCAAGTCCGGGACAGGCGCTGGCATTCGAATGGCTCTGGGACGGCATCGACATGCTGGTGGCCTGCAGCCGTCAGCTTGAGCGTATTGAATAGTGGATTCCATGTCACATAAATCAAGTCATATCAATGAATTAGCTTGGTCAGGCACGGCTCTTGCAGTAAATATTGACATGAAGGGCAGGAAGGGTTGACAGAGACCGTGCGGTAGCCTTGTCCATTTTCTCCAATTCGCTTCTTTTTTACTCTAATTCTGGATTCTCTATGAAAGTCAGCATACTGGTGCCGGTGTATAACCTCGGGCGCTTTATCGAGCCCTGTCTGCTAAGTCTGCTGGAACAGCAAACCAATTTCGATTTTGAGGTCATTGCCATTGATGACGGCTCGAGCGATGACTCCTGGGCCATTATGCAGCGGCTGGTGCAGCAGTGGCCTCAACTCAAGGCACTACAGAATGCGCAGAATATGGGGTTGGCCAAGACCCAGAAACGCTTGCTGAGAGAGGCTATCGGTGAATACATCGCCTATGTCGACGGGGATGATCTTGCTCTGCCGGGCAAGCTGCAGAGCCAGGCCGATTATCTTGATACGCACACTGGTTGCACGCTTTGCTACCACGAAGCGGAGATGTTTGATGATGAAACTGGCGCACGGATCAAGCTATTCACCCGCGATTATTACAATGCTCGCCATCTCGAACCCATGATGACACGGGAGGCATTGATCCGCTTCGGGGTGTTCGTCAATGCAAGTTCCATAATGTTTCGCCGTTATGAAGGGATGGAAAATGCCATCGATGAGGGGTGCAAGATCATCCTCGATTATCCCTGGCACATTTTGAACCTCTCACGTAATCCGGGGACGCTGGATTTTATCCCCGAGCTGCTGGGGCGTTATCGCTTCCATACCCAGAGCTTTGGCGGACAGACCCGCAAATCGGCAGATCGTCGTGAACAGTCGCTGCGAGATCTGCTGCGAGCCTGTGACAATGCCGCTGCGTTCGGCGAGGATCCGGTGATAATTGCGCAAGGACGTTCCCATCACTATTACTCTGCCGCGCTCTACTTTCTGCGGCAGGATGACGTTGCCCGCTTCACGCAACTTATCGAACAGTCAGTTACTGAGGTAGCGAAGCTGGCGCCAGGCTGGTTCTTCGATGAGAGACATCAACTGGCGTGGGCGCAGCGAGCTCATCCAGCACGGGTTATGCAACAATTGTTTGGAGAGGCGGCATGAGTTATCAGGCGATCGTCATTGGCGCCGGGCTTTCCGGTGCCGTCATGGCTGAGCGAATGGCCAGCCAGCTTGGTTGGAAGGTGCTGGTGCTGGAACAGCGCGACCATATCGGTGGCAACTGCTTTGACGAGTATGACGAGCATGGTGTGTTGGTCCATCGCTATGGTCCACACCTCTTCCATACCGATAACAAGGAAGTCTGGGATTACTTGTCGCAGTTTACCGAGTGGCTGCCTTATGAGCATCGTGTGTTGTCACGCATCGACAGGCAGTTGGTGCCGATCCCGTTCAACCTGACCAGCATCGAGCGCTGTTTTCCCGCCGACAAGGCAGCCGCCATGATTGAGGCCCTGCGCACCCGGTTTGGTGATGGTGCCAGAGTGCCTATTCTGGAACTGCGCAAAGAGGCGCATCCCCTGCTGGGTGAATTGGCAGATTTCATCTATCAGAAAGCTTTCGTTAACTACACCAGCAAACAGTGGGGGGTACCGCCCGAGCAGATCTCCCCCGAGGTGACGGCGCGGGTACCCATTGTGGTCAGCAGGGATGATCGCTACTTCACCGACCCTTGGCAGGCGGTGCCGGCCGCAGGCTATACCGCCATGTTTGAGCGCATGCTCGCGCATCCGCTGATTGACGTGAGGCTGTCGACCCCCATGGCAGAGCACGTCAGGCTGGATTGGCTGCAGAAGCTGGTGTGGTTGGATGGCGCACCTTTTGGTGGCCCACTGATTTATACCGGTATGCTGGATCAGTTGATGCCGGAAGAAGGGAATTGCTTGCCATACCGCTCACTGCGTTTTGAACATCGCCATCTGGCGCAAGAACAATTCCAACCTGTCACCACCGTCAATTATCCGAATGAAGAAACCTTCACGCGGATAACCGAATTCAAGCATTTCAGCGGGCAGGCACATCCCGGCACCAGTATCGTATACGAATATCCCTGTGACTATCAGCCAGAACAGGGGCTCGAGCCTTACTATCCGCTGTTTACCGATGCAGCCAAACAGCATTATCAGACGTATTATGAGGAGTTAATTAATTTCTCACAGCTGATTACCCTAGGACGTCTCGCTGAATATCGTTATTTTGATATGGATGATGCTGTTTATAATTCACTAATAAAATTTAAAACATTCGTTATGGTGTAGAAATGAAGAATAATCCTTTAATCTCAGTATTAATGCCAGTATACAATTGTGCTGAATATGTACAAGATGCTATCAATAGTATCTTAGAGCAAACACATAAAAATATTGAGTTGATTGTCATTGATGATGGTTCAAATGACCAAACTCGTGATAAGGTAAAAGAGATTAAAGATATTGACTCTCGGATAATTTTACTTGAAAAAGAGCATGGTGGTATAGCCTCTTGCTTGAATGATGGGTTGGAAATTGCATCTGGTGAGTATATTGCAAGAATGGATGGTGATGATATATCACTACCGTTAAGATTTGAGAAACAGCTAAATTTTTTATTATCTAATCCGACTATAGATATAGTGGGGTGCTGGATTGAACTATTTGGTGCTAAATCTGGAATTTGGCACTATAGAACTTATGATAATTTTATAAAAAATATGTTTTTGCTGAGGACTAATGGGCTTGGGCATAACGCTATAATGGCTAAGGCTGAAACATACAAAAGATTTCGTTATGATGCATATTACTGTGATGTAGAGGACACAGAACTATGGGTTAGAATGAGCACGAGTAAAGAAGGGGTGACATTTTATAATCTTAGGGAGGTGTTAGTGTTATATAGAGTTCATGACACTCAAGTTTCTTTTTTACGCAAAGAAAGGCAAAGAAAACTATATGATGAAATAACTAGTTATTATTTTTATAAGCTAGGCATACCAAGTGTTCAGCAAGATAGTGATGCGCATATGTGGCTGTCTGATATTAATGAGGGGCTTAATATCACACAACTAATGAGAGTGTCGAAATGGTTGAATGATCTCCATGTAATTAAAAGTAACTCGCTGCCTGATGATTATGGAGTTTTTTTTGAGCGTTGGCATCATTTATGTGTAAGAAACAATGCATCACCTGATATATATTTCAGTTTCAAACCGCCACTTCAAGTTAACTGGCTCCCTAAAAAGGAGGAATATCTATCTTAAGAGAAGGTGAAAATGACTGGATTTTTTAAAAATCATATCATTAGCATTATTTTATAGGGAGGGTAAATATGTTTGATGATAAATTTCTACTAGGAAAGAGAGTTTATTTCTGCCCAAAAAATGATGTAACTGAAAAACTATCAAAGATATTTATCTCTACAGGTGGTATATTTTTAGGATTTATTGATAAATATAAAAAAGATTGTGATGTTATTAAAACTCCTGAATTGGTTGAAACTAGTGATGTTGTTATAATATATAGTCCTATGTATTGGCGGGAAATAGTTGAAAGTATTGATATCAGCTCTGTTTATTTTTGGGTGTTGTCCGGTGATTCCGGTGATAACGGTTACTTAGTAAGGAGGGATGAATTTGCTGGGTATCAATATATTATGACCGATACATATAATAATATGAGTTCACAGAGAGTGTTTTGGGAGTCACATCTAAGAAATTATGTAATTAAAAATAATGATATTAACTGTTATGGGTACACATGGGGTGATCCTGACAAATCCAACGACAGGTTAGGAAACTATTTAAAGATTCGAGATAGATTGCAAGAAAAAATAGCTGTTCACAGCTGTGTTTTGGATCTCGGCGCCCTCGGTGGAAAATGGACAAAATATATGCTTGCGGCGTCAAGGATTATTTGTGTAGATATAAATGAGTATTTCCCTTGCATAATAAAGAGTCGCTATCCAGAGTTTGTTCACAAACTACAGTTTTATGTATCTACAGGTAATGAACTATCAGGTGTTTCTTCTGGGTGTGTGGATTTTTTATTTTGCATGGACACATTAGTCAGAGTTGAGAAGGAAAATATTCTTTCATATCTACAAGAGATACGTCGAGTACTATCACCTACAGGGCAAGCAATAATACATTTACCAAACAGTGATATTAAAGTATGCAGAGATATGAAGTTTACGAATTTGACAACAAAAGAAATTGTCGAGAATATGGATGACATCTTTGGTAGAGGTAGTTATACGTTAGATTTTGAAACGATAATTCATGGTGTAATTATTTTTGTATGATTTTTGTGCTCTTTAATAATTTAATGGTCTTTAGAGGCGTGTATGAATATCAAAGACATTATTGGCAGTAAAATTTACATATCTCCATACAATGATATCTCATTGAAGCTGAGAGATGAATTAGATGATGGGATCGAGTTTATTGGTTTTGTAGATAGTTATAAATCGGGAGCGAATATAATAAGTCCTGAGATGATAGGAAATGACTATGATTATGTGATCATACATAGCCCAAATCACTGGAGAGCTATATCTGAAAAATTTGATGGCAACAAAGTTCTCTTGTATAAAAAGATGGATTGTGAATTAGTAGCACTTCAAAATTATGTTTATTTTGTAGAATCTGGAAAATATTTTGATATACTTTTAATGCCATTTAATAAATCCAATGTAACGGATCTGTCAATAGTCCATAGGGAATTAAAGGCTATAAATATCAGTTCTGCATTGATAGATATTGGTTCTGAGAATAATGAGAATCTTCGCCAGGGATTTTGTGAAAATAAAGATGTAGATTGTATTCATAGAGATCAGGTCTCGACCTCAAAATATAAGGGGTTAATGGCTTCTATAGATTGGGATTCGGGGTTTGGGCGACCTTTGATAAAGGCTGCTCGTGATAATGGGTTATTAACAATCGGTATTGTTGATGGTATAGAGGACTTTGATGATACCGACTATAATTATGAAAGAGATGCATATAATACAGTTGAGTATGTGCTTTTACTTGGTGTTGACGACCAAAAAAAATTAACGCATAAAATAGATAAAACATCAATTATTGGGTTGCCAAAACTTTGGAAGCTATATAATTCATCAATTAGCTTTCCTAGAAAGCAGCGAGTGATGATTAATGTCAATTTTACTTATGGTACTTACGAGGAAGTCCGAGATGGATGGGTTGGCGCCATAGTTGAGGTTTGTCAGAAAGTTGGTATCGATTATATAATATCACAGCATCATGCAGATCATGGTGTGTTTCATCCTTCATTAGTTTCTCAAGATGATGTGTATGACACAATTAGAATGTCTACTATTGTTATAAGTAGGTTTAGTACTGTTATTCTTGAAAGCTTGGCAATGGGGAAACCTGTAATATATTTTAATCCTCATGGTGAACGAGTTCATTTGTACAAAGAACCACTTGGTGCTTATAAGATTGCAACCACAAGTAATGAGTTAGAGTCCGCAATACGATTTAGCCTCGAAAATAAAGATACCGTGCGTGAGAAGGCTTATGCATTTCTTGATAATAAATGTAATATATCAAGTGGGATACCACCAGGTAAGATGGCTGCTTACAGGGTAAAGAACCTCTTGGAGGAACGAGATGGAATATCCTTCACCTCTGCAGAGACTTATGGCATCGATCCTCGCTATGCGGTTCGTAATAAATATCATCATTATGATGACATGAAGTATGAGGATGAATGGCAGCTTGAAGTGTACTTACATGCGTTAGGGTTAATGGTTAAAAATAACTTTAAATCAGTTGCTGATATTGGTTGTGGATCAGGTTTCAAGCTTATTACATATCTCTCTGACTATCATACAATCGGCTATGAGTTAGATATGAATGTTTCGCGTCTTAAATCAATTTATCCAACTAAAGATTGGCGAGTTTCTAATTTCGAAAATAATAGAAGTGAAATTGATGTTGATGTTATTATCTGCTCAGATGTAGTTGAGCATTTAGTTGACCCTGATTTATTAATGGAATATTTATCTCGTCAAAATTTCAAATACTTATTAATATCTACGCCAGATAGAAATTTGGTTTATGGGGATGAGGATCCTGCATTTTTTGGCCCTCCAAGAAATTATGCTCACCAAAGAGAGTGGTCGTACTCTGAGTTTAATTCATATGTTAGTCGTTTTTTTAAAATAATTGATCATAGAATTGTTAATTACTATCAGGCAACGCAGTTGATAATATGCAAAAATAGGGACTAACTCGGTGCAAACTCCATTGTTTAGCATTATCATTCCTGTATTTAATGTAAAAAGATATCTACAAAAGTGTTTGATGTCTATAATAGGGCAATCGAATGCTAGTTTATATGAAGTACTTATAGTTGATGACGGTTCTACGGATGGATCTGACATTATAGGGAAAGACTTTGCAAGGCAATATGATTGTATTCGCTATTTATATAAAAGTAATGGTGGGTTGGGGGCTGCAAGAAATTATGGACTAGCTTTTGCAAGCGGCAAGTATGTCATTTTTATTGATAGTGATGACTACATTCATCCCGATATGATTGAAAGAATATGTTTATGTATTCATGAAAATAATGAACCAGATATTATTCGATTTGGTTTAATTAGAGTAGGGGATAATGACATATGTGATTTCTTGTCCTCCTTAGCCATGCCGACGTTTAAAACAATTTTATCATGTGAGCATCCAAGTTCAGCCTGTATCCAAGCATTTCGTCGAGAGCCCTTTATTGATAATGGAATAAAGTTTGCGGAGAATTGCCTTTATGAAGATGTAGCGACAACTTTTAAGTTGTTTTTTTATGCAAAAAGGATATGTGTGCTTTCTGAACATCTTTATTATTATTACAAGCGAATCGACTCTATAACAAGCAATGTCACAATAAAAGAAGTAGATGATCTGTTTTTATCTTACAATGAAGCAAGTGACTTTCTAATTAAACATAATAAATTATCTGAATGTGGCGAGGAGCTGTTTTTTAGATTGTTGAGACTGTCATTATATGTTTTAAAAAAGTTAAACTCTAGAAATGATAATAAAGAAATCTATGCTATGTATTAGATAAATTTTATTGCGTGTATTCAAAGGAGTATTGTCTAGACTTTCTAATAAAGCGTGACATAACCTTGATTGATGATTATTACTATTATTTACACCATGGCGTGGAAAACTATGCAAATAGGCTCTCTTTCATACTTGAACCGCATCAAATTAATTCTGTTGAAAACTACAAATTATCTAAGTCATTAAACCAAATGGTGAGTTTTTTATCAGCGCTTTCTATTAACTATAAAAGAATTGCTATCTATGGATATGGTGTGGTGGGGCGCTTTTGTCACCTTGTAATTAGAGATTCTATATGTAAAATTGTTGATTATAACTTTAATGAAGTTCAGCTAACCAATGTGGAGGTTGAATGTCCACTACTACTAGATCACAATGACTTCGATATTATTCTGATCTGTGTGTTAGGTCGAGAAGAGCAGGTTAAAAGCTTTCTAATAGATGAATGCAATATTCCTGTAAATAAAATAACAGGATTTAATATGGGGGTAACACAATGAAGGATTTTATTAATTCGTATCTAGAGCGAATGGCAAAGACAATATTATCATTAGATAGTGATAATATTGAAAAAATTATTCTGATGCTTGAAGCTTGCCATCATAAGAACGGAACAATTTATGTTATAGGGAATGGTGGTAGTTCTGCAACTGCATCACATATGGCAAACGATTTTTCTGTTGGCTTGAAACTCCGGGGAATTCGAAATTTCAATATTGTTAGTCTGGCTGATAACGTTCCCGTGTGCACAGCTATTGCTAATGATATTGGATATGAAAATATCTTCTATGCCCAGTTAGTGGATAAGTTGACACCAGATGATGTAGTCATTGCAATCAGCTGTAGTGGAAATTCACCAAATATTGTAAAAGCATCAAGATACGCAATACAAGTTGGCTCTGCACTAATTGGTCTTACTGGCTTTGATGGTGGAGAGTTAAAGCAGATTTGCAATATAAACTATCATGTCAATACCGAAAAGGGAGACTATGGTATAGTCGAAGATGTACATATGATTCTTGATCATATCATATACTCATATTATATCTCCTTGAAACCTGAAAATAAGTCTAGATATGTATTGAGGTAATTATGAGTATCTTGCGTGTTGCCATTGCTGGTTATGGTAAAATGGGTAAAATTCGTGGGAAATGTATTCTTGAAAATCCTTCTACAGAGTTAGTTGGTATTTATGAGAAAGATAGTGAACTTGTTACTGGGGTTTCATCAAATATTCCAGTTTGTAAATCATTTGAGGAGCTATTGTCGTTAAAGCCAGATGCAATATTTATTTGTGCATTTAACAATGTTGCTGCAGAGTACTCTATTGCTGCAATGCAAGCAGGAATACATGTTTTCTGTGAAAAACCACCAGCTCGAACTTGCGCTGAATTATCTGCGGTCATGGCTATTGAAGAACTGGCTGGGGTGGTTTTGAAGTATGGTTTTAATCATCGGCTTCATTATAGTGTTATGGAAGCTAAACGAATAATTAATACGGGGGCTATGGGAAAGCTGTTATGGATGCGGGGGGTATACGGTAAAGCAGGTAGCATAGATTATGGCTCTAACTGGCGTAATTACAGGCCATATTCTGGCGGAGGTATTCTATTAGACCAAGGAATTCACATGCTTGATTTATTCCATCACTTATCAGGATGTAAGTTCGATGTGATTTCTAGCGTCTTAACGAGTAGTTATTGGGATGTAGATGTTGAAGATAATGCCTTTGTTACCCTAAAGTCAGATAGAGATGGAGTTATTGCTTCATTGCATTCTAGCGCAACTCAATGGAGGCATAAATTTTTATTAGAGTTATGTTTTTCTGAAGGTTTTATTGTATTAGACGGAATTTTATCAGAATCGAGAAGTTATACACCTGAAACACTGGTTGTCAGTAGGCGAGAATTTGAAGACATCACTTTTGCTATGGGAAAACCAGCTGAAAATACGACTTGGTATGAGAATGATGATAGTTGGAGAAAGGAATTAGATGAGTTTATATCTGCAATTAAATCTTCAAGTTTTAAATTCTATGGAACTAGCCAAGATGCGTATGATGTTTTGAGCCTAGTTGAGAGTATATATAATAAAAGTGGTTTCTATGAAAACTAAAAAACGAGTATTGCTCACTGGGGGTAGCAGAGGAATTGGTCTAGCTATTAAAAATTTGCTATCTGAAACATATGATGTTGTTGCACCAGGCAGAGAACAGCTAAATTTAGAATCGATTGAGAGTATAGATACTTTTTTTAGAACAGAACGACAATTCGATATTGTTATAAATAATGCTGGAATAAATATTATAAAGGATACAGCAGCGATATCTTATTCGGATCTACGTAAGATAAATGCGGTTAACCTAGAGGCTCCATTACTGCTTGTTCAGTACTGTCTTCCATATATGAAATTTAATGGTGGGGGCAAGATCGTTAACATTAGTTCCGTATGGGGGCTTCGTTCTAAAGAGCAGCGAGCGTTATATAGTGGAACAAAGTTTGGTTTGATTGGTTACACTAGGGCGTGGGCTAGAGAATTTGCACCAAATAATATATTGGTTAATGCTGTTTGTCCTGGTTTTACTGATACAGAATTAACCTCATCTAGCTTGACAAATGAACAGCTAAATCAAATTATTTCTTCAGTACCTATGCATCGCCTGTCTAGTCCAATAGAAATAGCTAATCTAGTCTTATTTTTAATTTCTGACGAAAATACATTTATTACAGGTCAGGCTATTGGTATTGATGGGGGGTTTTTGGCATGAAAACTTTAGTTATTCCATCAAAAATTCATGATTATCATGTGAATATTGATGCTTCAATGGCCTCACTTAAGAAAGTTTGTTCTGAAAATATCGGAGCTGTCTTTTTTATAGACAAAAATGTGTTTGCTATTTATAGAGATTTTTTTTCTTCTATACCTAATGACAGGGTGCATATATTAAATCCAGTTGAAGATGAAAAAAATATTGATACAGTTTGTGATATATATCGTTTTCTCCTTGGGTTTAATGATAGGCGAAATCTACATATCGTAAGTATTGGTGGTGGAATAATACAGGACTTAACTGGTTTCACTGCATCTACGTTATATCGGGGTGTTCGTTGGACATTTTTTCCAACTACTCTCCTTGCTCAAGCTGATAGCTGTGTTGGGAGTAAAACATCACTCAATTTCCAACAATATAAAAATACACTTGGAACTTTTTATCCTCCCCATGAAGTATATATTTGCACCCCATTTCTGAAATCACTGTCTGCGACAGAGATAGATAGTGGCATTGGTGAGATAATTAAGTTTTTACTGCTTGATGATACAAAAAAGGTGTCTTTAACTCATATCTCATCGCTGGTTAAAAAAATAAAGCAGGATGCCTCCTTTGGTGCTGCCCTGTTAGAAACGCATAGAGTAAAACAGTCATACATTAGTCAAGATGAGTTTGACTTTGGTAAGAGAAATCTTTTTAATTATGGTCATTGTTTCGGGCATGCACTTGAGTCAAGCTCTGATTATCGTATTCCACATGGTATAGCTGTTAGTATTGGTATGGTATTTGCAAATGCACTTAGTGTGTCTCGTGGTTATATTAGTGAAGAATTGTCTAATGAAATAAATGAACTACTTCTCTTTCCCAATATAAATATAACGTTACTTAGTCAATATTTTAATTCAACTGCGTTAATACGAGCTATGAGACAAGACAAGAAGCGCACTGGAAAATTTCTTTCAATTATTCTCTTATCTTCTGATGACTTTACAGCAGAAAAAGTTGACGACTTATCTGATGTTGAGTTTGTAGATGTTTTGGAGAGGGTAGTTAATATTTTGAGGGTGAAATGAAAATAGCGATTACATCAAAGGCATTTTCAAACAACAGTCAACTTGTTGAATTGGTTAGCCAAAAGTTTTCAGATTATAAATTAAATCTTTCCGGTGCGAAGTTAAATGAGGATGAGCTAATTGATTTCATATCGGACTGTGAAGGTGTTATTCTAGCTTTGGAGAATGTAACTGACAGAGTTCTTTCAAAGTCACCGAAATTGAAGGTTATCTCAAAGTTCGGGGTAGGTACAGACAACATCGACTTTAAAGCGTGTGAGCGATATGGTATTGAAGTGTTTTGCCACCCCGGAGTGAATAGACACTCTGTAGCAGAATTGACTCTTTGTATGTTTCTGATGTTAACCAGAAATGTGTTTAATTCCGCACTAAAATTATCAAGTGGAGTGTGGTTAAAGCAAGGGGGATATAGTCTATATGGAAAGACAATTGGTATTATTGGTTGTGGAAATATTGGCGCTGAATTAATTAATTTATTATCTCCATTTTCATGTCGGATCTTGATAAATGATATCATGGATAAGCAGTTAATATGCCAACAATATTTAGTTGAGCAAGTCGATTTATCAACAATTCTAACTGAAGCTGATATCGTTTCTCTACATGTACCATTGACCTCAGAAACTAGGAATATGGTGAATAGTGGTTTCATAAAAAAAATGAAGCCAAACTCCCTACTTGTCAATACTTCTAGGGGCGAAATTGTAGACCTGATGGCACTTAAATCAGCGTTACTAAATAATATCATTGCTGGTGCAGCTATCGATGTTTATCCTGTTGAACCGCCGACAGACTTGCAATTATTAGCATTGCCAAATTTAATTCCAACACCACATATTGGCGGTAATTCTAAAGAAGCAACGATTGAGATGGGTGCAAGTGCTATAAAATCGCTTTGCAAATACTTTAAAATTGATGAAAGCTGACATTAAAATTAAAGGTGATATATGTCTGAACAACATAATCTGGTAATAGTTGCTATGATTCCTGCTCGTCTTGGTAGTCAACGCATACCGAAAAAAAATTTACGATTATTGGGAGGGAAGTTATTAACGCAGTGGGTTGCGGATTCGTGTAAGGAGGCTGGTGTATTTGACTCGATCTATATAAATTCTGAGGGGGATATTTTTGAGTCAGTAGCTAAAGAGAGTGGTGTTTGTTTTTATAAGAGACCAGAGCATTTGGCATCTAGCAGTGCAACCAATGATGAATTCGCCCTTGATTTTATTAAAAACATAAAATGCGATATATTGGTTCAGGTTAATCCAACTTCACCATTCACTAGAGCCGAAGACATTAAATGCTTAGTAAAAATGCTAATTGATGGGCACTATAAAACGGTCCACACGGTTAAAGAAGAGCAAATTGAAGGCCTGTTTAATAATATACCTCTAAATTTTGATCCTGCAAAACCAATGCCGCCATCGCAAGAGTTGGTTCCAGTTCGATTGTTCACTTCGTCAATAATGGCTTGGGATGTAAATACATTTGTAAGAAATATGGAGTCGCATGGGTGTGCGGTATATGGTGGTGAGGGTAAAATTGGATATTACGTTATTGAAGGTGATGGTATCATAGATATAGATAATGAGAAGGACTTCTTTTTGGCTGAGGCAATTTTAAATATGAAAAATATGTCAGTGGAGAAAAAATATTATGAAGTCTGATGCAAATGTTCGCAATATCCTAAAAAAAGATGGGGTGATGAGTTCGTTTTTTGATAAGGCTAATCAAAGTGTGTGTAATGTTCATACACTTATTGCACAATATGGGGTTGACTCATCTTGGTCACATACCTTGGTTGATACTGAATCAAACTCGGCTACATTAATTTGCCAACTACCTGGTGAAGGGAATCGAAAGCATTATCACCCCGACTGGAACGAATGGTGGTTTATTGTAGATGGTTCTTGGGAATGGGATTTTGATGGAGAGATTAGATGTATATCAAAAGGAGATGTTGTTTTTATTCCTAAAAATATACCACATAAAATAACCGCTGTTGGTGAACGAGCTGCAATTCGTATTGCTGTGAGTCGTTATGATGTAGCTCATATTTATGAGGAGAACCATTATTAATGAAAAACTTATTTCCTTTAAAGATTGATCTTATTAAATCTCATGGTTCTTATGTAATGGATTTAAACTCTGGTGATGAGTATCTTGACATGTTCAATATGTATTCATCACTGCCGCTAGGTTATAATCATGAGGTATTTGATTCTAATGAATTTAAAAGTGAAGTTTTAAAGGTTGCATCGTTAAGAGTAGCAACAGACGTTTTTTCTTGCGACGTATTTGATAAGTTCATTACTGCATTCCAGAGGTATACATTCTCAACGAATTACCATTTTAACTGCACTGGTGCATTAGCTATTGAGTCCGCATTGAAGTCAGCTATGGAATATAAAAGGGTATCATCCCCCATTGTTATTAGCATCAAAAACTCATTCCATGGTGTTAATAGTTGGGGGTTTGTAACTAGCCGAGTTGGTGTTACAGAAAAAAGAATGCAATATTACCCATCTAATAGCGATTGGCTTCAATTAGATTTAGATGACGTTGTTACATATTTACAAAATGAAGATTTATCAAATCTTGTTGCTGTTATTGTTGAGCCAATTCAAGCTACAAATGGAGATATCTATCTTTCACCTGAAACGCTACGATTAGTTCGAGACCTGTGTCAGCAGCATGATATTTGCTTCATCATTGATGAGATCCAAACAGGATTCGGTGTTACAGGTAAAATGTGGTATTACGAGCATCTGAATCTGGTGCCAGATATTTTGGTTTTTGGTAAAAAAGCTCAGGTTTGTGGTATTGTTTTAAGTGATAAATATGCTGGTATATTAAATGATAAATATAAAAAGCTTGGCGTTACCTTTAATGGTGATTTGATAGATATGATTAGGTCTACGTATATAATGAAGGCATATGAAGATCTGGGGATCTTGTGTAAAGTTAGGGACCACACTGAATACATCCGTAAAAATATGGCTCATAAGGTTAATAATTATAGGTCTCTTGGGTTTTTGATTGCATTTGATTTCGATTCTCAAGAAAAGCGAGATGATTATATAGAACGGTGTTTTAAAAATAGGGTTATAGTTAATAGGTCGGGCGATAAAACTGTAAGATTGCGGCCCAACCTGGCATTAACAGAGCAAGAAATGGAGGTTTTAATTCAACGTCTATCAGATTCGTTGGTTTTTTAGAGTCTTAAGTAGTTTTGTTATAATAAATACCGCTTGGTCGTGCTGCATATCAGGATAGAGTGGTATCGTTATGCAGCAGTTATAAAAGTGTTTAGACTGCTGCTTGCTCGTATTATATGCTCTTTTATAATATGGTTGATGATGGATTGGAATGTAGTGCACATTAGCAATTATCCCTGCTTGATGCAGTCTGGTGAAAATTTCTTTTCGGATCGGATTTTTTACTATGACAACAAATAAATGCCACGCTGATTGACGATCTGTTCGGTTTTTTAATACTTCACTCATTGAGTGGGACAACTTAGTTTGATAATAGGCTGCTATGGCTCGCCGTTTAGTGAGAAATTCTTCCAAGCGGGCCATCTGGCTCAACCCCAATGCCGCTTGTATATCAGTCATACGGTAGTTAAAGCCAAGCATCTGCTGCTCATAGTACCAAGGACCATCTGGCTCATTGATAAAGTCTTCCGGTTCACGGGTGATGCCATGGCTGCGGAGCATGCGCATCGTCTTGGCAAGCGCAGGGTCGTTGGTCATGGCCATGCCACCCTCGCCAGTGGTGATGATCTTCACCGGGTGGAAGCTGAATACTGTGATGTCGCTGTAGCGGCCGTTGCCGGTGGGTTCATCGTGATAGCGAGCCCCCAGGGCGTGACAGGCATCCTCGATGATCCGAAAGCCATATTCTTGCCCCAACCGATGGATCTCTTTCATATCGCAGGGGAGGCCGGCAAAGTGAACTGGTATGACTACCTTGGGGAGTTTTCCTTCCGCCTTGGCGGCAATCAGTTTCTTCTCCAGCTCCACTGCGCACATGTTCCCTGTATCGGGCTCAATGTCGACAAAATCGACTTGTGCCCCGCAATAGAGAGCGCAATTGGCCGATGCCACAAAGCTGATGGGGGATGTCCAGACCCAGTCGCCGGGGCCAACTCCCAGCGCCAGACAGGCGATATGGAGTGCTGCAGTACCTGAATTGACCGCCACCCCAAATTTAGCTCCACAGTAGTCCGCAACCGCTTGCTCGAAGCGTGGAACGACCGGCCCCTGGGTCAGGAAGTCGGACTTGAGAACTTCAACGACAGCATCGATATCTGCCTGACTGATAGATTGACGGCCGTAGGGAATCATTCTGCTACCTTGCTCTGGTTCATCTTCTTTAGCTGTTCAATGGAGAAAAAGTCAGGGTTGCTGCGAGAGTTGTATTCAAATCCCTGCTCGACCATCTTTCCCTTCTCGCCTGCCGCAGTTTTGGAGAAATCGTTGTTGCGATTATTGAAGTTGATGGTTGGGCCAATTACGAAGAAGTCATCAAACTCAAAGGTGTGATAAGAGTCATCGGCAGGGCACATCACTTCGTGAAGCTTTTCTCCAGGGCGAATGCCGATGATCTTGTGTGGCAGGTTAGGCGCCATAGCACTGGCGAGATCCGTAATTCGGACGGATGGCAACTTGGGAACGAATATTTCCCCCCCTTTCATGCGGCCAAAATTGTCCAGAACGAAATCCACCCCTTGCTGCAAGGTGATCCAGAAACGCGTCATATCCTCATGGGTGATGGGCAACGCATCTGCACCCTGGTCAATCAGCTTCTGGAAGAAGGGGACGACAGATCCGCGAGAACCGACCACGTTACCGTAACGAACCACGGCAAAACGGGTGGGATCCTGACCCGCAATGTTGTTTGCTGCCACGAAGAGTTTGTCTGATGCCAGCTTGGTGGCACCGTAGAGATTGATTGGGTTGGCGGCCTTGTCAGTGGAGAGAGCAATAACTTTTTTGACTTGATTGAGCAAGGCTGCCTGGATGACATTCTCTGCACCATGGATATTGGTTTTAATGCACTCCATGGGATTGTATTCAGCAGCTGGAACCTGTTTCAGTGCTGCTGCATGGACCACGTAATCGACGCCACGCATTGCCATGGTGAGTCGGTTGGCGTCTCTTACATCACCGATAAAATAGCGCATGCAGGGGTCGTTAAACTCCTGCTGCATCTCGAACTGCTTCAGTTCGTCACGAGAATAGATGATAAGCCGTTTCGGTTTATAACGTTCCAGTACTGTTTTGACCAATCGTTGGCCAAACGAGCCGGTGCCACCTGTGATCAGTAGCGTTTTATCGTTGAACATTGTGGGCATCTCGTCATAAAAACAGTAGATGAATCATATGCTAGCAAATAAAGTACCAGCTTTTTTGGCAAAGAGTGTGATCCATTCACACAAAAACAGTTTTAAAGATTTGGTTGCCATCCAGAACACTTCAGGTCGATCCTCATCATTAGTGATGTATCAAGATGTGCTGGTGCTTTGCGAGCTTAGCCGGATAGCTCGGCAAACCTGCTCCACAGCATTGAGGGCTCTCGGGGTGAATCGGTGTAGCTCATCCGAGTTGATCAAATCGAGTCGCTGATGCTGCACCGCGTCCAGATTAGGCCACTTCAGCCAGTGACGCAGAGCGTCAGGATCTTGACTCCCAGCAAGGATCAGCGATGGGTTGGCTCTGATCACCTGTTCCATGTCCACTTGAGGGTAAGGGGTCTTGGCATTCGCCATGATGTTGATCCCGCCGCAGAGTTCGATGGCCTGAGCCGGCCAGGCATTGCCACTGACGCTGGTGAGCGGCGGGTACCAGAGTTGGTAGAACACCTTGACACCGGTCGGTTGGCCATAGCGCTGTTGCAGGGAATGCAGACGCGCCAGATAGCGATCGGCGGCTTCGTTGGCACTCTTCTCCACCCCAAGCAATTTGCCCAGCGCCCGCATTTCGGTCGCCAGCGAGGCAAAATCGGTGGGCTCCGAGTAGAAAACCGGGATACCCAGTTGTTCCAGCGGTGCCAGCATTCGTGACTGGGCCGAGCGCCAGCCGAGGATCAAGTCCGGCTTTTGTGCCAGCAGGGCCTCGACATTGATGCTGCGATAATTGGCCACCTTGGGCTTGGTTTTCACCTCGGCGGGATAGTCTGAGGCATCGTCGATGGCCACCAGTTTGTCACCGGCACCGATGTCGTAAAGCAGTTCGGTAAGATGGGGTACCACGCTCACCACCCGGCTCGGAGTTGCGGCAAACAGAACACCGGGCAACCAGGCCAGCAGCGCGCAGGGCAGCCAAGTCGGCAATCGCAGCCATCTACCCATGAAATAACCCCGCCACAGTGACAAGTAGTGCCAGCATCAACCAGCCCCAGCCCATTGCTTGCAGAATATTGAGGACCTTGCGTGGTGACTCTCCACCGGGGTCACCACTGCTGCCAAGTACTGGCCAGCGTTGCAAGGTTCCCTGATAGTAGCGAGGGCCGCCAAGGCGGATCCGGCACTTGTCAGCAAGTAGCATCAGCAGCATCCCGATGGCGGGATAGGGCCAGATCGCACCACTTCGCAGCAGTTGAGTGGCCTGCTTGAGCCGTGGCAACAGGAGCGGCAGCCCCAACAGCAGGATGGTGGGAGCATTGAGCCCCTGATAGAGGGCGCTGGTGGCTCGGCCAAAATAGCCAAACGCGGGATCCTTCATGCTCCAGCCCTGGCTCATCAGCTGAGTCAGCCGCCAGAGCAGTGCACCTTGTACCCCCGCGAGAGCGTATCCCATCAAGGGGCCAGCCCATTGGCCGACCAGACGCAGGGCACAGCTCTCCGTCACTGCTTTGGCGAGCCCCATGGTCGAGAGTTTACTGGTCTCCCGCTTGAGCCAGGGAGCCACCTGCAATCTCGCCAGCGGCAGGGTCTCCTGCGTGGTGAGAGAGTGAGTGGCATGGGCGAGTTCGCGCAGTGGACGGGATTCGAGCATCAGCAACATGAACAGCAGGTCGAAGATCGGTTCGCTCAATGCCAGATTGCGCAACGACCAGAGCCCGGCGGCGCAGGGGAGCCAGACTACCAGCATTGCCAGCAGGCCGGCCTGCATTTGCTGGCCGGGTGAACCATCGGGTCTGTGCACCTTGTGCCCCAGCCGGGTCAGCAAGGGCGTGACGGCCGAAAGACGCAGATGGGATGGCCACGGGATCACCGCCTCCAGCAGGGCAGCCCCCACCAGAATGGCCGACGTCGTCGAGAGGAGGGCGTCGGCCATCAAATCAAACGAGCCGTTCTCGATCACAGCTTGCCGAGCATCTTGATAATCACTTCGGCGGAGTGCTTGCCGGCCACTTCGATGAAGGCATCGAAGGATTCAACCTGTTCCTTGCCAGCGATATCGGACATGGCGCGTACCACCAGATAGGGCACCTTGAACATGTGGCACACCTGACCGATGGCGGCACCTTCCATCTCGACCGCCAGCATCTGCGGGAAGTCGGCGCGAGCCTTGGCGATGGCGTCCGGTTTGCACATGAACTGATCGCCGGTACAGATAAGACCGACCTTGGTCTGGTGCTTGCCCTGCTCAGCGATGCAATCCTGAGCGACCGCGATGAGTTTCTCGTCGCAGGGGAAGGCGGCGGGTTGCTGCGCCATCTGGCCCATCTCGTAACCAAAGGCGGTCACGTCCACATCGTGGAAACGCATCTCGCTGGCAATCACCACATCAGCGATATGCAGATCCTGGGCAAAGCCGCCCGCAGAGCCGGTATTGATGACGCAGTCGGGGGCGAATTTTTCCAGCAGCAGGCTGGTGGCCACGCTGGCGGCGACCTTACCGATACCGGAGCGGGTCAGGATCACCTCTTTGCCTGCCAGCATCCCTTGATAGAACTCGCAGCCGCCCAGTTGCAGGGTGGTGGGGTTGCTCATCTGGCTGCGCAGCAGGGCCACTTCTTGCTCCATAGCGCCGATAATACCTACTTTCATTGCTGACCTCATCTTGATAGCCGTGTGGCTGAATTTAAGTTGCTGTAGATCATAACAAAAGATGGCGTCGGCGCCGAGAGGTACAAGCGAAAGGAGAGATGAAGCGCGGCGCTCCATATGGGAGCGCCGCAGGTGACAAAAAGCATTGATGAGAGAAGGGCGAGTGCCTTTAGCCGAGCGCGGTGTCGAGGGTCATCATCAGGGCAAAGCCCGCCATCAGGCCGAGGGTGGCATAGGTCTGGTGACCGTTGCGGTGAGTCTCCGGGATCACCTCGTGCGAGACCACAAACAGCATGGCGCCGGCGGCGAGCCCCAGTCCGATGGGGTAGGCGATGGCAAGGCCGCTGGAGAGCCCCACTCCGAGCAGGGCGCCAACCGGTTCGAGCAGGCCGCTGGCGATGGCAACCAGCACCGCCACCGAGGGGCGAAAACCGGCGGCGCACATGGCCAGCGCCACCGCCAGTCCTTCCGGAATATCCTGCAGCGCGATGGCGGTGGTGAGCGGTAGCCCCACCGACATATCCCCCTGCGAGAAGCTGACCCCGATGGCCATCCCCTCCGGCAGGTTGTGCAGGGCGATGGCAAAGACGAACAGCCAGACCCGGGAGCACTGCTCATGGCCGGGACCGCAGGGGCCGGTTTTGTCGTGCTCGTGGGGTGTGAACTGATCGAGTCCCAGCATTAACAGCACCCCGAGGGTCATGCCGACCACCACTACGGCGGCGGCGCTAAAGCCGTTGCCGGTAATCCCCTCGGCGGCCTCCAGCCCCGGCAGCAGCAGGGAGAAGGCACTGGCCGCCAGCATCATACCGGCGGCAAAGCCCAGCATGGTGTCCTCAACCTTTTGCGGTACCGAGCGCAGAAACAGGGCGGGCAGGGCGCCGATGGCGGTGGCGGCAAACCCGGCGGCACCACCGATGAGGCCGTAGCGCACGCCGCTGGTCACCTCGCCGGTAGCGAGCATGATGAGACTCTGCAACAGCAGCAACAAGACGGCAGCCAGCGCGATAAAGAGACCGAGGGCGGTAAGTGGCCGCGCCTGCAGTTGTTCACGCAGCTGGGCAGACCAGGTTGAAGCGGGCAGATACGAGCTGTTATCCATAAACAGGGCCTCTTGTTACAGCAAATGGTTACAACGAAGGGGGATGGCGCTCCGCCATCGGATTATGTTGGTCATTACAACGAGTTGACGGCCCCTTGTCCATGCCACTGCCTCGATTGCATTTATCGGTTAACTATTTGAAATGATTTGGTCGCTATAAATATTTTGTGATGAATGTCGGGTTGTGAAGGAAATCAGCTTGCATTCATTTGGTGAAAACTGGTGAAGGATTAGGCGATATTGTGATAGAGTGCGCGCCTCGCGAAATCGTCCTTCCCCCGCTTTCGCAACCTTCCATCTCCCGTCAGGAATGGCCGGGATCAGCTCATACGGATGTGATCGCTACTGTTTACCTGCTTGTCAGCAGTTGAGGATCAACAGCCAATCATGTTTTACAAGAATCTCTCCATCGGCAAAAAGATTGCCGTGGTTTTTGCGGTCATTGCCGCAGTCAACGTTGTCTTCGGTGTTTTTCTCTCCAGTGAATTGCGCGGCGTGCGCGATCGGGTGCTGAATTTTACCGACTCCACTTTGCCGAGCGTGCTCTCGGTCGAAACCCTGCTCTACGACGTCTCTTATGTACGTCGGGCCCAATTTGCCCTGCTGATGGTGGATGATGCCGCCGACTTGCAGGCCCGTCGTGGCCGCATTCAGGAGAATATTCGCAAGGTTGACGAGGCATTTCGTGCCTACGAGGCGACTGTGGGTGCCGACAACGAGCGCCAGGTGTTTAACCAAGCCAAACAACAGTGGCTCACTTATCAACGTTCGGTAAACGAGTTTGATATGCTGCTGGTGCAGGGCCAGCATGATCAGGCCAAAACCCAGCTGTTTGCCTCCAACCCGCTCTTCGGGGCGCTGGAGCAGGCGGTCAACTCGTTGATCCAGGTGAACCTCGGTTTCGTCAAAGAGAACCGTGGCAGCCTGCTTGGCAGCGTCAGCATGGTGACCACCTTCGCCATGGTGAGCATCGGTGCCCTGCTGGTGTTCATGGTGGTGATGACTTGGTTCCTGACCCGCCAGATCTGCCTGCCGCTGCAAGCCGTGGTGGCGCAGGCCAATGCCATTGCTGCCGGCGATCTGACCCATCAGCTGGAGCGTCAGCATATCGGCCGCGACGAGCTGGGCATGCTGGCCAAAGCCTCTCTCAAGATGCAGGACAACCTGCGCGGTCTGATCGAAGAGGTGGTGGCTGCGGTCACCCAGCTTGGCACTGCCATCGATGAGGTGAGCGCCGTCTCCGAGCAGTCCGCCAAGGGTATTCAGAGCCAGCAGCAGGAGATCTCTCTGGTGGCGACCGCCATGACCCAGATGAAGGCCACCGTGGCCGATGTGGCTGGCAATACCGAAACCGCCTCCAGCTCCGCCAGCTCAGCCAATGCGCTGGCCCGCAACGGCAATCAGGATGTGCAGCGTTCGCTGGTGGCCATCACCCGGGTTGCCGAAGAGATCGAGCAGGCCGGTACGCTGGTGACCGAGCTGGAGCGCGAATCTGCCCAGATCAACGTGGTGGTGGATGTGATCCGCGGCATCGCCGAGCAGACCAATCTGCTGGCCCTCAATGCGGCCATCGAAGCTGCCCGTGCCGGCGAGCAAGGCCGTGGCTTTGCGGTGGTGGCCGACGAGGTGCGCACCCTGGCGGGTCGTACCCAGGCCTCGACCGGCGAGATCGTGGCCATCATCGAAACCCTGCAGGCACGCGCCAATCAGGCCAAAGAGGTGACTGGCCAGAGCTGCGAGATGATCCGCCAGTGTGTGGATCAGAGCGAGCAGACCAGCAACGGCATCCAGCAGATTGAAGAGGCGGTCGCCCAGATTGCCGATATGGCGATCCAGATTGCCAGCGCCTGCGGCGAGCAGGATGCGGTCTCCGACGAGCTGGGCCGCAACGTCGAGCGGATCAACGAGTCCGCCAACGAGGTGGCTCTGGGCGCCGATCATACTGCCCGCGCCTGTCTGGAGCTGAGCCAGCTGGCGGTGGGTCTGAAGCAGACCATCGGTCGCTTCCGCCTCGCCTGATAAAGGGGCTGGCGTACGCCGGCCTCTTCATTCATAAAAAGTCGGGGCGTTTTGCATGCCCTCACGACACCCGGCCATGTGCCGGATGTTTTTTTATCTGGCGATGGGGACGAGGCCAGATGGTCGGGGTTCTTCGCAAGGGGATGAAGGTCAGGGCAACAAACAGGGGGCAGATGATTATCCCGGCCTGTGCGCGGTGATATTCAAGAAGGTTGGTTAATGCGTATTTGCTAACGAGAGAAGGGCGACGAACGGTTTTGGGGATGGGGAACGGGGCGAGCGGTTGGGGTGTGCGCTACGGGGAAGAAGAGCATAAGCAGTTGGTTGGAATGCCCTGACAGGGTATATCGCAGCAATAAAAAAACCGGCTTGCGCCGGTTTTTTTATCTTGGTGAATGCTGGGGATGGGGAGCTGGCTTATTTGGCCAGAGACTCCGGCAGCTCTTCACGGATCTTGCCCAGCATCTCTTTCAGGACGCGCGGGTTGGCAACCACGATGTTGCCGGAGTTTTCGTAGTTGTGACCACCTACGAAGTCGGTGACGATGGCACCAGCTTCTTTGGCCAGCAGTTCACCGGCAGCGGTGTCCCAGGGTTTCAGGCCGATTTCCCAGAAACCGTCTACGCGACCGGCAGCCACATAGGCCAGATCCAGTGCGGCAGAGCCGGAGCGACGGATATCGGCACATTCGATGAACATGCTCTGGAACATCTTCAGGTAGGACTCGATGTGGTGCTTTTGTTTGTAGGGGAAACCGGTAGCCAGTACGGTGCCAGCCAGCTCTTTGGCTTTGCCGACACGGATACGGTAGCCGTTCAGCTGGGCGCCGCTACCACGGGTAGCAGTAAACAGCTCGTCACGGATGGGATCGTAAACAACGGCTTGTTCGGTTTTGCCTTTCACGCGCAGGGCGATGGAGACGGCAAAGTGCGGAATGCCTTTGACAAGGTTGGTCGTGCCATCCAGTGGGTCAATGATCCATTGGTAGTCCGGATTGGTACCGGCAATCTCACCAGACTCTTCAGCAACAATGCTGTGCTCCGGGTAAGATTTTTTGATGGTGTGAATGATGGCCGCTTCGGCTTCACGGTCAACGTTGGTCACGAAGTCATTGCTGCCTTTTT
Source organism: Aeromonas sp. R5-4 (assembly GCF_040908215.1). Classification (NCBI taxonomy): domain Bacteria; kingdom Pseudomonadati; phylum Pseudomonadota; class Gammaproteobacteria; order Aeromonadales; family Aeromonadaceae; genus Aeromonas; species Aeromonas sp. R5-4. Next base: position 89,114 of record NZ_JBFODG010000003.1, read on the forward strand.
GGATAGCCTCAATGTTCTCGGGCTGGGAGAAGGCTTTTACTACAACTTGACCGGCGTTGCGCGCAGCGCGCACGGCGATATTCAGCATCGGATGCATAGGTTCACCACTGGATGTTAAAGAACGGGGGATAGAAGGACGCGGTATGATACCAGTATTTTGTGCGATGGCAACTGTTATCCCCCTACGACCAATTGATTACCACTGCCAGATTTGACGGCTCCAATATAGACCAGATCTGCGCTAGTCTTATCCCAGCAGCCGGATACAGGCTGTCATGAGCATAGGGATGTGAACCATGAATTTGTCATTAGTGAGTCAGAACGTGTCAGCGGCCAGCGAGGGACTGTTGGCCATCTTGCGGTCATCACCCGAGTATGGTGATCATTTTGCCCACATCACCGTGACCCCCCTGGCCCAGTGGCAACCGGCCAAGACGGAGGCGGCGATCCTGCTGATCGACGGCGATGCGCCCTGGCAGGATGCCGGATTTGCCCGGGGAGAGGATGAGACGATCGGTTTGCCGGTCTTGCCGCTGTTGATCCGCAAGGGAGACAAGGAGCTGACGGTCTGCGGGCCGGATGTGCGTGACCCCCGTTTCTATTTTGTCTCAAACGGCATCGTGCTGGATGAGTCGGAGCTGGCCGAGCCTGCCTGCAGCCGGGTGCTGTTGCGCAAGCTGGAGTCCTACTTCCCGCTGCTTTCCCGCCTGATCATGCTGCGCCAGCGCAAGCCGGTTGCCATGATCAACTAATATCTACCATCGCCAGAGCGCACAAGCGGCGCACCGTGGCCTTGTTTGGCCTACGGTGCGCCGCTTTTTAATGGTCTGGAGCCGGTCACTTGTTGCAAGATGATGCGGCTATGGTGTTGCACCCTGTTCCAACCGTGCAATCTGGCTATGACCAACAAGGAGTGAATCATGATCGACTTTTACACTGCCGCGACCCCCAATGGTTTCAAAGTGGCGATCGCCCTCGAAGAGCTGGGTTTGCCCTATCGGGTCATTCCCCTCGATTTGTCGGCACTGGATCAGAAGAAGCCCGAGTTTCTTGCCATCAATCCCAATGGCCGCATTCCGGCCATCGTCGATCGGGATAACGACGATTTCGCCGTATTTGAATCGGGCGCCATCCTCATTTATCTGGCGGAGAAAGCAGGCAAGTTGCTGCCCGCTGATCCCAAACGCCGCTCTCAGGCCATTCAGTGGTTGATGTTCCAGATGGGCGGGGTAGGGCCCATGATGGGACAGGCCAATGTCTTCTATCGCTACTTCCCCGAGAAGATCCCCGCCGCCATCGAACGCTACCAGAAGGAGGGGCGCCGCCTGTTCGAGGTGCTCGACAACCATCTGGCCCATCACGAATATCTGGCGGACGAGTACAGCATCGCCGATATCGCCACCTGGCCCTGGGTGCGAATTTATGACTGGAGCGGCATCTCCATCGAAGGGTTACCCCATCTGCAAGCCTGGATGGATCGGATGGCCGAGAAGCCTGCCTGCCAGAAGGGGATCACCATACCGCCGCGCAAAGAGCTGCCGGATGAGCTGATCAAGCAGGCACAACAGATGGTAACACGTTGATTTTGAACCGCAGACGGGGCGTATTGCCCCGTAATATTAGAAAAACTAAGGCAAGCCGATTATAAAGATTCGTTCGTTTTATGTGAGCTGAATCACTATGATGCTCCCATACCACCAAGCGTCCTGTGCGGTGGTCTGGCGGGCTCCCCGCCTACTGTTTCCAACACTGTTTTTGATTGCATCACAGCCTCTGTGATCAGATTCCTCTGGGCCATTTTGTGCCAGAGGGCGGCAGCATTTTTTCGATTTTTTGGGACTGATATGGATCGGCACAGTTTTTATCCGTTGTTTTTACTGACCATTCTGATGGTCGCTGTGGGCCAGATGACCCAGACCCTCTATGTCCCCTCCATTCCCATGATGGCGGGGGACTTCAATGTGGCCTCGGGCCAGCTGCAGGCGGTGATGGCCTGTTATCTGATCCCCTATGGCCTCTCCCAGTTTGTCTACGGGCCGCTGTCGGATCGCATCGGTCGTCGTCCGGTGCTGATCGTCGGCATGATGGTGTTTCTGGTGGGCACCCTGATCATTCAGGTCATCCCCCATTTCGCCGCCCTGCTGGTGGGCAGCTTTGTTCAGGGGCTGGGTACCGGTGCAGGTGGCGCCATGAGCCGTACCGTGATGCGAGATCGCTACAATGGCGCCGAGCTCAACCGCGCCAATAGTCTGGTGAGCATGGGGGTGATCTTCTCCCCGCTGCTGGCCCCGGTGCTGGGTGGCTGGCTGACCGAGCTGTTCAACTGGCGCGCCGGTTACTGGTTCCTGTTCGGTTTTGGTGCCGTAGCCACTCTGGCGATCATGGCCTGGTTTGGTGAGACGCTGCCTGCTGCTGCCCGTCAGCCACTGCGCGTCGGTGCTGCCTATCGCCATGTACTGGGCAACCCCAAGTTTCAGGGCAATCTGCTCTGCCTGATGGCGACCTTTGCGGGACTCGCGGTATTTGAAGCGGCGGCCGGTGTGCTGCTCGGCGATGTGCTGAAACTGGGCGCCCGTACCGTGAGCGTGCTGTTCGTGCTGCCGTTGCCCGGCTATCTGTTCGGTGCCTGGCTCTCTGCCAAGCTGAGCTTCCGTTTGACTCAGGGCAAACTGATGCGTCTTGGCATCGCCTTTCTGGCGCTCGGTTCTCTCATCATTCTGGTACCGGGACTGTTCGGGGTGGTGAGTGCCGCCTCGCTGGTCGGTGGTGCGGCTGTCTACTTCATTGGTAGCGGTATTCTCTACCCGACCGCCACTTCCTGTGCCATCGAGCCCTTCCCAGGTCAGGCCGGCACCGCGGGTGCCATTCTCGGCGGGATGCAGAATCTGGGGGCCGGTGTGGTGACCCTGCTGGCGGCCGGTTTCCCGATGACCGGTCAGGTGACGCTGGGGGCCATCATGACCCTGATGGTGCTGATCGTGGCGCTGAGTTTTGTCTGGCTGCGCCACCACGGCTCGCCGCACGAGCAGATGGCGATTTGATGCCTGCGCTTGCTCTCTGAAAGCCCGCCTTCTGGCGGGCTTTTTCTTTGCCAGAACCGGATGAGGTTTACCGCTCGGCCTGCTTCAAGGCGCGTTTGCCGGTTCACCTTCTGCCACCAGTTCAAGAAAGGCACGCATGGCGGGGGTGATGCTTTGCTGGCGGGTCAGAAAGGCGGTATGGCCGATATTCTCCAGTGGAGCGAGTGGCAGGCAAACGAGGTCCGAGAGTTTGCTGGCTGAGCGGGCGAGGCCGGCGCTGACGATGGCCCAGCCCAGCCGGTGGCGTACGGCGCTGACCAGATGGAACAGCGAGTCGGTCTCCAGTACCACGTTGAGCGAGGTTCCCCCCTGCTCGGCGGCGCGATCCAGATACTGACGAAATTGCATGGTGCGGCTGGGCAGCACCAACGGCTGTTGCTGCAGTTCAGCAAGCGCAATGTCGCCGCTGTGCGGGTACTGATCCGCTTCGTCACGGTTCATCAGCACCGCCATCTGGTTGACGCCTTGCGGGTAGACATGAAAGGCGCGCCGGCCAGCGCCGCCAACCGGTTCATCAAATCCCAGTCCGATATCGCACTGATGCAACTCCAACTGTGATAGCAGGGCTTCGTTGCTGAGCACCGACAGGCGAATGACGATGTCGGGATAGCGCTGCTTGCAGCGGGCGATAAACGGCATGATGTCGAGATTGGACTGGGGCACGATGCCGATACGCAGGGTGCCGGATAGCTCGCCCTGAAACAGCGCCAGCTCCTGCTTGAGCGCCTCCTGTTCCAGCAACATCCGCTCGGCATACTGGCGCACCAGCTCACCGGCCTCGGTCAGGGCGACAAACTGGCTGGTGCGTACCACCAGATCGGTGCCGACACTCTTTTCCAGCGCGGTAATGCTGGCCGAGAGGGTGGGCTGGGTGATGTGGCAGGCTTTGGCCGCTCTGGCAAAATGCCGGTGTTTGGCCAGCTCGTGAAAGTAGTGAAGTTGCTTGATGTTCATCTGGTTGTAGTGGAGGCAGTGGAACCGGCTATTGAAGAATTAATCAATTGAAAAAACATCTTTGATAGGACAACTCTATCAGGATATAGATTTATTTCATTGGTTTTGCGTCAGTCGCCTCTCTAAACTTGAATGCAGTTTGCATTTTTAGGCCAACCTGCATGCCTGCCTATTCTCCCGTCGCAACCCCCGCCAACTTGCCGTCACTGGATCATCTGGTGGAAGAGGTAGCCGTCGCCATCAACATCAATGGCATCAATCATGCGGTGATGATGGCGACCCCGGACGATCTCGACGACTTTGCTGTCGGCTTTCTGTTTGGTGAGGGGATCATCCGGCACAACCACGAAGTCCACGACATTGAGATCGCGCCAGCCGAACAGGGTATTGTGCTGGATGTGACCATCGCCAACCGCTCCCTGGCCACTCTGACCGAGCACAAGCGCCGGCTGACCGGGGTGACCGGTTGCGGCATCTGCGGCGTGGCGGCGGTGGAGCAGGCGCTGCCTGCACTGCCGGTATTGCCGCTGACGTCGCCGCTGGATGGGGCCTTGCTGGCAGGTTTGCGTGCGCAGATCACCCAGTGGCAGCTCAAGGGGCAGCAGCATGGTGCCCTGCATGCGGCGCTGGCGCTGGATGCCGAGGGGCGGATCCTGCACTGCTGGGAAGATATCGGGCGCCACAATGCCCTCGACAAGCTGATCGGCCTGCTGCTGCGTCAGCAAAGTGCGTGCGACACCCTGGTGGTGACCAGCCGTTGCGGTAGCGAGCTGGTGCAAAAAGCCGCCCGTTTCGGTGCCCGTCATCTTATCTGTCTGGCATCGCCCAGCCAGCTGGCGGTCAGGCTGGCCCTCAAATACAACCTCAACGTCGTTCATATTCCCAAGTTTGATGCCCCGGTCAGCTATTCGAGCTATCGCCCGGCGGATCCCATCGGAGAGTGCCATGAGTCATATTGAAAAGCCCGCCAAAGCCGGCGGTTTTTCGTCCCTGCAATCCACCATGAAACAGGTGCTTCGCAGCCAGAAGACCCGTCAGAACATCAAGAACCTGCTGCGGGTCAACCAGACCGACGGCTTCGATTGCCCGGGGTGTGCCTGGGGTGACAACGACCACGGCACCTTCCAGTTTTGTGAAAACGGCGCCAAGGCGGTGGCCTGGGAGTCCACCGGCAAGACGGTGGGGGCCGAGTTTTTCGCCGCCCATTCGGTGCGCCAGCTGGCCACCCAGAGCGACTACTGGCTCGAGTATCAGGGGCGGCTGACCGAGCCGATGCGCTACAATCCGACGACCGATCACTATGAGCCGGTAAGCTGGGACGATGCCTTCACCCTGATTGCCGACACTCTCAAGGGGCTGAATAGCCCGGACGAGGTGGAGTTTTACACCTCGGGGCGTGCCAGCAACGAAGCTTCCTACCTCTATCAGCTGTTTGGTCGCCTGTTTGGCACCAACAACTTCCCCGACTGCTCCAACATGTGCCACGAGGCGAGCGGGGTAGCGCTGATCCAGTCGGTCGGCATCGGCAAGGGGACAGTGGTGCTGGATGACTTCGACCAGGCCGATGCAGTGTTCGTCTATGGCCAGAATCCGGGTACCAACCACCCGCGCATGATGAATGCCCTGCGTCAGGCGGCGCGTGGCGGCTGCAAGATCGTCAGCTTCAACAACTTGAAAGAGGTGGCTCTCGAGCGCTTCGCCAGCCCGCAGAGCCCGCTCGAGCTGCTGACCCCGGCGGCCACCACCATCAGCCACCAGTACCTGACGCCGAAACTGGGTGGCGACATGGCCGCCATCCGCGGCATGGCCAAGTACATTTTGGAAGAGGCGCCAGAGGCGGTAGATCGGGACTTTATCGCTCGCCATACCCGCCACTTTGCCGAGTATGAGGCGCAGGTGCGTGCCACCGACTGGGCGGCGATCGAGCAGCAATCCGGCCTGACCCGCGCAGACATCGTGCAGGCCGCCCGGGTCTTTGCCGCCAGCCAGCGCATCATCAGCTGCTGGGCCATGGGGGTGACCCAGCATCTGCATTCGGTCGATACCATCCGTGAAATCGTCAACCTGCACCTGATGCGCGGCCAGATTGGCAAGCCGGGGGCGGGGCTCTGCCCGGTACGGGGTCACAGCAACGTGCAGGGCAACCGCACCATGGGTATCAACGAAAAGCCGACCGCCGCCTTTATCGACCGGCTCGAGCGTCACCTGCAGGTGAGCCTGCCGCGGGCCCGTGGCCACAATGTGTACGAAGCGCTCAAGGCGCTGGACGAGGGTAAGAGCAAGGTGCTTATTTGCCTGGGTGGTAACCTGGCGGCAGCTGCGCCCGATACCGACTTCACCTACGGGGCGATGAAAAAGGCCGAGCTCAACGTGCAGATCAGCACCAAGCTCAACCGCAGCCATCTGCAGGTGGGCAAGGCGGCGCTGATCCTGCCCTGTCTCGGTCGCACCGAGCTCGACATCCAGCGCACTGGCAACCAGAAGATCACGGTGGAGGACACCTTCAGCATGGTGCACGCTTCGACCGGTGCGGCCGAGCCGGTGTCGCCCCTTTGCCTCTCCGAGACCGACATAGTGGCGCGGATGGCTCACGCTACCGTGGGCAGCGAGCGGGTCGACTGGCTGGCCCTGCGCGATGACTATGCTCGTATTCGCGATCTTATCGAGCAGACCATCGCCGGCTTTGCCGATTTCAATGCCCGTATCCAGCAGCCGTGCGGTTTTCATCTCGATAACTCCGCGGCGCTATTGACTTGGAATACCGCCAGCGGTAGCGCCGAGTTCCGTGCCAGCACCCTGCCGCAATCAGTGTTGCCGGAGTGTACCCGCCATGCCGAACAGATGGCGGATCAGCCGGTACTGCTGCTGCAGAGCCTGCGCTCTCACGATCAGTACAACACTACCATCTACGGCATGGATGACCGCTATCGCGGCATCAAGGGCCAGCGCAACGTGGTGTTCATGAACGAGGCGGATGCTCGCCAGCTTGGCTTTGTCGAAGGAGATCGGGTCGACATGGCGGCCATCTGCAACGATGGGCACGAGCGCTGCGTGACCGGCTTTGTGGTGGTGATCTACGAGATCCCGCGTGGCAACATCGCGGCCTACTATCCGGAAACCAATCCGCTGGTGCCCATCGATAGTATCGGCGCCGGCTCGTTTACCCCCACCTCCAAGTCCATCCCGGTGCTGGTGACAGCCTCCCGCCAGCCGGAGAACCTGTTGCTGGTCAAATAAACGGACTAACGCGGCTGGCTGCGCTCACCGTCTGCACTTTGAATGCCGTGATGCCCCGGATGAACTGTTCATCCGGGGCATTTTTCTGGTGTGCGGGGCAGGGGGGGGGTGTGTGGACAGGCAGGAAAAGAAAAAGCCCGTCACATCAGTGACGGGCTTTTTGCAGTTGGAACCCCGGAGATGCCGTTGCCGGTTTGGGCCCTTGAACCGTCGGTTCAAGGCGGGGATCGGATCTGACCGCAGGCTTCTCGGTCGTGCCGAGCATGCGCAATAGCCAGAAGGCAGATCCCCTGTTTGGTATGAATATCGGCTCGGGGACTTGAACCGGCTGACAAACATCCCAGGGAATTTTAAAACGGTTTGCGATTAGGGCTGTTGCCCCTCTTCGCTGGAATCACCATATTGTCCGTGCTCGATCAGGGCCGCTTCGATGGTGCGCTGCAGCATCTTGATCCGCTTGTCCATGGTCTCAGAGTATTGGTGGTTCTTCTCTTTTTCAAGGCAGAGCTCATGACAGAAATTAAGCGCCGCCATGATAGCCAATTGCTCGTTGCTGGAGACTTTGGAGCGTTGACGTAGGTCGATCAACTTGTCGGTCAGCTGCTCGGCGGCCTGGCGCAGGGCATCCTGCTGTCCCAAGGGACAGGATACCTTGTAGGGACGTCCCAAAATGACGATTTCTACGGCCTCTGTGCTCATGCCTTCCTCAATACGGCGGAGCTGATTTCCGCCTTTATCCACGTGGACAACTGGGCGGGACTATATAGCGCAGATGCATAAGTTTCAAGGCCTTGCTGGCTCTGCGAGAGGGAGAATGCTAGGATCCTGACCATTAATTCTGCAAATTTGACTGAACTTTGAGCGGATCCTCGATGAGCAAAACGAACCCCCTTAAATATGCGGCAGTGGCCGACATCATGGAACAACATGAGCTGATGGCCAGCGCAGTAGAGGCCCATGGTGTGATCTGCGGTCTGGTGTGCGGCGGTGTGGCACTGGACGACAAGAGTTGGGTGCCCCATTTCAACGATCTGGTGAACGACGGTTTCGGCCTGCCGGCCCCGGTGCGCCAGGTGATGACCGATCTTTATCACAATGTGGTCGAGAGCTTGATGGCCCAGAAGGGCGTCGAGCTGCTGCTGCCAAGTGATGATGCTCCCCTCGACGAGCGCATCGATTCGCTGGTGGACTGGTCACAGGCATTTCTGGCCGGTTTCGGCGTGGTGCAACAGGAGCTCTCTCGCGCGTCGGAAGAGCTGCAGGAGATGATCCAGGATATCGCCAGCATCACTCAGGTCTCCGCCGAGTTCGATCAGGAAGATGACGAGAACGAAGCCTCTTTCCTGGTGCTCTACGAACACGTCAAACTGGGTGTCATGATGGCCTTCGAAGAGTTTGGCAAGCGCCCCGATACCCCGAGCGCGCCGCCGACCCTTCATTGAGGTGCGGGTCAACGCGACCCTTACTGAATCTGCAAGAGCGCCTGATGGCGCTCTTTTTTATTCCCTTGTGGTGGCTAACCCTGTGAGGCACAACCGGTTTTTTGCCGGTGACCTCGCATTCGGCCAGCGGCTTTGTGATAGCATGAGGTCACCTTTTTCACTTCTTCCTCTCTGCTTATGTCTCAATCTGATGTGCGACAGGTCGATGTCACCTTGGTCGGCGGTGGAATGAGCGGCGCCGTGCTGGCCCTCTCGCTGGCAGCCCTGCTTCGATCCGATGGCTCCCCCCTCGAGATCCTGCTGCTGGAGGCAAGCGTCCCCGAACAGCACACCCATTCAGGGTTCGACGCCCGCGCCATTGCGCTCTCGGCCGGTACCTGTGATGCGCTGTTGCGACGCGGACTCTGGCCGCTGTTTGCCCCCCATTGCGCCCCCATTACCCAGATTCATGTCTCGGATCGGGGCCACTTCGGTCAGGCTCGCCTGTCGGCTGCCGAATACGGTCTGCCCGCGCTGGGCCAAGTGATCGAGCTTGCAGCTGCCGGTCATGAGTTGCAACGGGCGATGGCGGCCTCTCCCAATATCCGGGTCTGCTGTCCGGCCCGGGTGAGCGAGATTGCGCCCGATGAGGAGAAGGTGACCCTCACCCTCGAGAGTGGTGAACAGATTGAGACCCGCTTGCTGGTGGCCGCCGACGGGGGCAACTCCTTTGTGCGTCAGCACTTCAAGTTGCCGGTGACCCGCCACGACTTTGAGCAGCACGCCATCATCGCCACGGTCAAAACGGCGCAAGATCCTGCAGGACGCGCCTTCGAGCGCTTTACCGAAGGGGGGCCGCTTGCCCTGTTGCCTATGCAGGAGGGGCTCTCCTCGCTGGTATGGAGCGTCGGGCAGCATGAGGTGGATGAGCTGATGGCCCTCGATGAGGCGGCGTTTCTTGCCCGTCTGCAGCAGGCCTTTGGCTGGCGGCTTGGTCGCTTCGAGCGATGCGGCGTGCGTAACGTCTATCCGCTCATTCTGACCGCCTGCGACTACCCGCTGGCCCAGCGCACCGTGCTGGTGGGCAATGCCGCCCACGCGCTGCACCCTATCGCCGGACAGGGCTTTAACCTCGGGATGCGGGATCTCGACCTGCTTACCGGCGCCGTAGCCAAAGCGTTGGCAGAGGGGGAGGATATCGGCAGCTTCAAGGTGCTGAGTGGCTACTGGCAGCAGCGTCAGCGCGATCAGGAGCAGACCGTCTGGCTCACCTCCTCGCTGGCCCAGCTCTTCTCCAATGGTCACGATCCGCTGGTGGCAGGGCGCAATCTGACGCTCACCCTGATGGGGCGATTCCCGTGCCTCAAGGCACCGCTCGCCTCGCGCACCCTGGGCTTTGTCGCCGATGTGTGCGGCAACTAACCAGCGCGTGTTGAGCGGAACATGTCGACCGGAAGATGGTGACCGCCATTCGTTGATCAAAACGTATTGAATAAAGAGGCGATGCCTGCGGGCGTCCCCTCGCTGGCCAGCCGGTCAGCCCTGAAAGGATGAGATGATGCAGATGCAAAATGTGGATGTGGTGATTGTCGGTGGCGGCATGGTGGGGCTGGGGCTCGCTGCGGCCCTGAAACATAGCGCCCTCAAGGTGCTGGTGGTGGAGGGGCAATTGCCCGACCCGCAGCTGGGGGAGGTGGCCGACAACCGGGTCAGCGCCCTGAGCCTGGCTAGCCAACAGATCCTGCGCCATGTTGGTGCCTGGGACGGCATCGAAGCGCGCCGCCTGCAGGCCTACGACAAGATGGCGGTGTGGGAGCAGGACAGTTTCGGCCATATCGACTTCGATGCCGCCAGCCTGCGTCAGGCCAACCTCGGCCATATCGTCGAGAATCGGGTGATCCAGTTGGCGCTGCTTGAGGCGATTCTTGCTGACGGGACACGGGGTGCCAGCAATATCCAGTTGCAGACCCCCGCCAGAGCCAAGAGCCTGCAGAGCGGCCCGGCTGGCGCCCTGCTGCTCCTTGAAGATGGTCAGGCCATCTCGACCAAACTGGTGGTAGCTGCCGATGGTGCCCACTCCTGGGTGCGCCGTCAGGCCGATATTCCGCTCACCAGTTGGGATTACGGTCACCACGCATTGGTGGCGACGGTGCGCTGTGCCGAGCCCCACGAGGCGGTGGCACGTCAGATCTTCACCCCGGATGGCCCGCTCGCCTTTTTGCCGCTGTGGCAAGAGAACCTCTGCTCCATCGTCTGGTCGCTGCCCGCTGCCCGCGCCGAGGCGCTCTGTGCTTGCGATGACGAGCAGTTCAATCGCCAGCTCACCACCGCCTTCGATGCCCGGCTCGGTCTGTGCAAGGTGGAGGGGGCGCGCAGCGCGATTCCTCTTACCGCCCGCTATGCCCGCGATTTTGCTCGCGAGCGGTTGGTGCTGGTGGGAGATGCTGCCCACACCATCCACCCGCTGGCGGGGCAGGGGGTCAACCTTGGCCTGCTGGATGCTGCCGCGCTGGCGGAGCAGATCTTGCAAAATCATGCCGCGGGCGAGGATATCGGCCTGCTCGCCAACCTGCGCAGTTACGAGCGCTGGCGCAAGAGCGAGGCGGCTCGCATGCTGGCGGCGATGGAAGGGCTCAAGCGGTTGTTCAGCGGGGCCAACCCGCTCAAGAAGCTGGTGCGGGGCGTGGGATTGCGCGCGGCCAATCTGCTGACGCCCTTCAAGGAGGGGGTGATCCGCGCTGCCATGGGGCTGGAGGGAGAGTTGCCCGCATTGGCCCGTCCTGACTGGGTCGTTGCGGCGACCAAGGGCAGTGCCATGCAGGCCAAGGGTGAAAAAAACTAATATTACTCGCCGTTTTTGACAACAAAAGTAATCCGACAAGGCTGATGACCCGTTTTGGGTGTCAGCCTTTAATTTTGCTCTGGAGCGAAACGTTTTTCTGCAAATTGTGACGAAACGGTAAAAATCAAAATTTAATCTCGCCTGAGTCGGCTTATGGCTGTTTTTATCACTGCATTTATCTTAGTGTCTGGAGTCAGTTTTACGGGAGGGGATTAGTTTTTTTTGAGCGGCACGCTCGCCTGCTTGTCATATAATCCGCTCCGTTCAAGGAATCCCTCTTGCCTGGCAAGGGCAGGAGCGAGCACACACTTTTGGATCCGCTCGCTTTTTGCTGTAGGTATTGCAGTCAGAGCGGTGGCGCGGGTCGCAAGGGTGGTCGCCAAAGCGAAAAGGCTTTTTGCTAAGGAAAGAATGCGATGATCCAGACTACTGTACTGCATCCCAAACACCTGGAAGCCGGCGCCAAGATGGTGGACTTCCACGGTTGGGAAATGCCCATCAACTACGGCTCCCAGCTGGAAGAGCACCACGCGGTGCGCAGCGATGCCGGTATGTTCGATGTCTCCCACATGACCATCGTCGATTTGACCGGCGAACGGGTCAAAGCCTTTCTGCAACACCTGCTGGCCAACGACGTGGCCAAACTCACTGCCCCCGGCAAGGCCCTCTACAGCGGCATGCTCAATCCGGAAGGCGGCGTGATCGATGACCTCATCACCTATTACCTGACCGATACCTTCTACCGGCTGGTGGTCAATTCCGCTACCCGCGAGAAGGATCTGGCCTGGATCCGCCATCACGCCATCGATTTCGATATCACAGTGACCGAGCGTCCCGAGCTTGCGATGATTGCGGTGCAAGGCCCCAACGCCAAGGTCAAGGCTGCTGCTGTGCTGAGCGCCGCTCAGCGTACCGCCGTGGTGGGGATGAAACCCTTCTTCGGCGTGCAGGCAGGCGATCTCTTTATCGCCACTACCGGTTACACCGGCGAAGATGGTTATGAAATCGTGGTGCCGCAAGAGAAAGCCTGCGAGCTGTGGCAGGCACTGCTGGATAACGGCGTCGCCCCGTGCGGCCTAGGTGCCCGCGATACCCTGCGCCTCGAAGCAGGGATGAACCTCTACGGTCAGGATATGGACGAGTCAGTCTCTCCACTCGCTGCCAATATGGCCTGGACCATCGCCTGGGAGCCGAGCGATCGCAACTTCATCGGCCGCGACGTGCTGGAAGCGCAGAAAGCGGCGGGTAACCAGCCCAAGCTGGTGGGGCTGGTGATGGAAGAGAAAGGGGTGCTGCGTGCCGGTATGCCCGTTACCTTCACCGCGGCAAACGGTGAGAAGCGGGAAGGTGTGATCACCTCCGGCTCTTTCTCCCCCACCCTGGGCTACAGTATTGCCCTGGCGCGGGTGCCCCGCGATATCGGTGAGCTGGCCGAGGTGGAGATCCGCAAGAAGCTGGTCACCGTGAAGGTCACCAAGCCTGCTTTCGTCCGTAACGGCCAGAAGCTGGTTTAATACCGTCTTGGGGGAGGGCAGTGCCTCCCCCATCCCTTTTCATATTCGTTTTTAAACGCGACTCAAAGATCAAAGGAAGCACAAATGAGCCATATCCCGAGCGAACTGAAATATGCCACTTCCCACGAGTGGATCCGTGTTGAAGCCAACGGCGAGGCCGTGGTCGGTATCACCGAACACGCCCAGGAGCTGCTGGGTGACATGGTGTTTGTCGAGCTGCCGGAAGTGGGTAAGCAGGTCAGTGCCGGTGACGACTGCGCCGTGGCCGAGTCGGTCAAGGCGGCCTCCGACATCTACAGCCCGGTGAGTGGCGAGATCATTGCCGTCAACGAAGAGCTGGAAGGGAGCCCCGAGCTGGTCAACTCCGACCCCTACAGCGCTGGCTGGCTGTTCCGCATCAAGCTCGATGACGAGAGCGAGCTGGCCAACCTGCTGGATGCCGAAGGCTACCAGAACGTGGTGGACGAAGAGTAATGCCCCCGGGCCCTGCCAACACAGCAGGGCCCCTTTGTATGACCGCCAGCCGGGCAAGCACCGGCCGGTGGAAGGGTGAAGTCGTCCGCACCTGCCGTTTGCCAGCCTAGGGGCAAACAGGCCGGTTCGCAACAAGGCGATCCCCTCTCGATGCTGCCGCAGCATCCGGTGCCGCGCCCTGTCTGCGGGACCCAGAACATGAGTGGAGTCGGTATCAGCCGACGATCAGGAACATCAGGTCTTGGTTATCAGGATGTCATGCCAGGACTTATTTATCAGGAAATAGGGAAATGACCCAGTCACTGTTTGAACTCGAGCAAAAAACCGATTTTGTCCGCCGCCATATCGGCCCGGGCGAGGAAGAGCTGCGCCAGCTGCTGGCGACCGTCGGGGCCGAAAGCCTGGACGATTTGATTGAACAGACCGTGCCCGCCGCCATTCGCCTGCCGGGCCCGCTCGGCATCGGTGCCGGCATGACCGAAGTGGAGGCGCTGGCCAAGCTCAGGGGCTATGCCGCTCAGAACAAGATTGCCAAGAGCTATATCGGCATGGGTTATCACGATACCCATGTGCCCCACGTCATTTTGCGCAACGTGCTGGAAAACCCGGGTTGGTATACCGCCTACACCCCCTATCAGCCCGAGCTGGCACAGGGCCGTCTCGAAGCCCTGCTCAACTTCCAGCAGCTGACGCTGGATCTGACCGGCATGGATCTGGCGAGTGCCTCCCTGCTGGATGAAGCGACCGCCGCCGCCGAGGCGATGGCGCTGGCCAAGCGGATGGCCAAGTCCAAATCCAACCTCTTCTTCGTGGCTGATGATGTGCACCCGCAGGTGATCGACGTGGTCAAGGAGCGTGCGGTTCACTTTGGTTTTGACGTGGCGGTTGGCGCCGCGAGCGATGCCGTGAGCGAAGAGGTGTTTGGTGCCCTGTTCCAGTACCCCACCACCACAGGTGAGGTGAAAGATCTGCGCGCCCTGATTGCCGCGGTACAGGCCCAGAAAGGGCTGGCCTGCGTCAGCGCCGATCTGCTCTCCCTGCTGCTGCTCAAATCCCCAGGCGAGCTGGGCGCCGACGTGGTGTTAGGCTCCGCCCAGCGCTTTGGTGTGCCCATGGGTTATGGTGGCCCCCACGCCGCCTTCTTCGCCACCCGCGATGCCTACAAGCGTTCGATGCCGGGCCGCATTATCGGTGTCTCCAAAGATGCCCGCGGCAAAGCCGCGCTGCGTATGGCGATGCAGACCCGCGAGCAGCATATCCGCCGTGAGAAGGCCAACTCCAACATCTGTACCGCTCAGGTGCTGTTGGCCAACATGGCGAGCTTCTACGCCGTCTATCACGGCCCAGTAGGACTGAAAACCATCGCCTCCCGCGTGCACCGTCTCACTACCATTCTGGCGCTCGGCCTCAAGGCCAAGGGTGTTGCCCTCAAGCACGCCAGCTGGTTCGATACCCTGACCGTGCTGACGGCAGATAAAGCAGCACTCATTGCCAAGGCCGAAGGGCTCGGCATCAACCTGCGCGCCGATCTCGACGGTGCGGTAGGGGTCTCCCTCTCTGAAACCACCACCCGCGGCGATGTGGTCGAGCTGTTCGATCTCTTCCTCGGTCAAGGCCATGGCCTCGACATCGAGGCCCTCGACAAGGCGGCTCAGGCCCATCACGCCATCCCGCAGGATCTGCTGCGCACCGACGCCGTGCTGACCCACGAGGTGTTCAACAAGTACCACTCCGAAACCGAGATGCTGCGTTATATCCACCGTCTCGAAGCCAAGGATCTGGCGCTCAACTACGCCATGATCTCCTTGGGCTCCTGCACCATGAAGCTCAACGCCACCGCCGAGATGATCCCGGTGACCTGGCCCGAGTTCGGCAAGTTGCACCCGTTTGCCCCGCTGGCGCAGGCCAAGGGCTACCAGTTGCTGCTGGCCGACCTCGAAAACTGGCTGGTGAAGGTGACCGGTTACGATGCGGTCTGCATGCAGCCCAACTCAGGTGCGCAGGGCGAATACGCAGGTCTGCTCGCCATCAAGAAGTACCACGAGTCCCGTGGTGAGGGGCATCGCGATATCTGCCTCATTCCGGCTTCTGCCCACGGCACCAACCCGGCCTCTGCCCAGATGGCGGGGCTCAAGGTGATCGTCACCGCCTGTGACAAATCCGGCAACGTGGATCTCGACGACCTGCGCGCCAAGGCGGCCGAGGCGGGGGATCAACTCTCCTGTCTGATGGTGACCTACCCCTCCACCCACGGGGTGTATGAGGAGACCATCAAGGAGGTGTGCGACATCGTTCATCAGCACGGTGGTCAGGTCTATCTAGACGGCGCCAATATGAACGCGCAAGTCGGGTTGACGGCGCCGGGCTTTATCGGGGCGGACGTCTCTCACCTCAACCTGCACAAGACCTTCGCCATTCCTCACGGTGGTGGCGGCCCGGGCATGGGCCCCATCGGCGTGAAGAAACATCTGGCACCGTTCGTGGCCGGCCACGCCGTGGTCAAGACCGACAAGGAGAGCCGTGACAACGGCGCCGTGTCGGCGGCACCGTTCGGCTCGGCCAGCATCCTGCCCATCAGCTGGATGTACATCGCCATGCTGGGTGACGAGGGGCTGAAGAGATCCACTCAGGTGGCTATCCTCAACGCCAACTATCTGGCCAAGAAGCTGGGTGAATCCTTCCCGGTGCTCTATTCTGGCCGCAACGGTCGGGTGGCCCACGAGTGCATTCTGGATATTCGCCCGCTCAAGGAGGCTTCCGGCATCAGCGAGATGGACGTGGCCAAGCGGCTGATGGACTACGGCTTCCACGCGCCGACCATGAGCTTCCCGGTGGCGGGTACCCTGATGGTCGAACCGACCGAGTCGGAATCCAAGCGCGAGCTGGATCGCTTCGTCGAAGCGATGACCTCCATCCGCGCCGAGATTGCCAAGGTGCAGGAGGGGCAGTGGAGCCTCGCCGATAACCCGCTGGTCCATGCGCCGCACACTCAGGACGATGTGATGGATGCAGAGTGGTCCCGCGGCTACAGCCGTGCCGAGGCGGTCTTCCCGTCCGACGCCGTGCGTGCCAGCAAACTGTGGCCCTCGGTCAACCGCATCGACGACGTCTACGGCGATCGCAACCTGTTCTGCTCCTGCATTCCGACCGAGGATTACGCCAAGTAAGTGGCGTTTAGGTGCAACAGTTAAGCCGTATAAACAACAGGGCCACCCAGACGGGTGGCCCTTCGTTTACATGGACTTTATCTGCATGCTGCTATCCGAACGTCCGGCTTAAGTCCTTGAGCTGGCTCGCTTTGCTCTGCAAGTTGGCACTGGTTTCACTCACTTGATCGATTTTGAGACTGTTATCGTGAGAGAGCGAGGATATCTGGTTGATATTGCGACTGATCTCCTCGATGACAGCTTGTTGCTCGGTGGCCGCGGCGGTGATCTGGTTGGAAAAATCAGAGACCTTGTCTATCTCGACCACAACCTGATTCAGGTTGCCGGTACTTGCCCGGGTAGTGGCGAGGCAGGCGTTGGTTCTGGTCACATTGAGATGCATCATCTCTTTCCATCCCCCCAGGGTTTGCTGGATATGGCCAATGCTGTTCTGGATCTGCTCTGTCGCCTTGTGGGTTCTGGTCGACAGGCTGCGAACCTCGTCCGCCACCACTGCAAAGCCGCGCCCCTGATCGCCTGCCCGTGCGGCTTCGATGGAGGCATTAAGCGCCAGCAGGTTGGTTTGATCTGCAATGCCGCGAATTTCGCTCATGATGGTGCCGATCCGCTCGGATTCGCTCGCCAGCTCAACGGCTGACTGGAAGGCCTGCTCTGCCTGGGTGGCCAGCGCCGACATCTCTTCTCCTGCTTCCGAAAGCTGGGTGCTGGTGGTGATGCAGTGGCTGCGGGCTTCTTCGATCTGGCTGTTGCTGTCTTGAATATTGCGGTTGATCTCCTCGGCGGCCGAGGCCATCTGGGTGACGGCGGTGGCAATCTGCTGGATCTGCGTGTCTTGCGAAGAGATATCCTGGCTGGCTAGCGAGGCGGAGCCGCGCAGGTCATTGGCCATGGCATTGAGCGACGCGGTGGTGTCATCCACCCGGCCGAGTACGGTACGGATCTTCGCTTGCCCGAGTTTGATATGGAAATCGGCGATGCTGTGGGGGGCATCCCCCGAGAAGATAAGGCGGCTGATGCTGTCGTAATCCTGCTCGAGCTGCTGCAAGAATCGCGGCGTGAGGAAGAGAGGGTGGCGATTGAACCAGATTGTTGCCAAGAGGGGTATGATGACCCAGAGCGCCTGGAGCGGTGAGATCAGCCAGAGCGCGCTGATCACGCTGACGAGCAGCAGGGGGATGGTCATCATGGCCGGCGTGAGTTGACGCAGGCCCATGTGAATGGCAGAGCCGGTTTCACGGGCTTTAAGGGTTTTGTACATCTGGCTGGCACGCGCTTTGTGCTCTGCGGCGGGGCGGCAGCGGACGGATTGGTAACCCACCATCTTGCCATCTTCATAAATCGGGGTGACATAGGCATCAACCCAATAATAGCGACCATCTTTGCAGCGATTTTTTACCATCCCTCGCCATGGTTTACCCGCCTGCAGGTGGGCCCAGAGATCGGCAAACGCTGCCTTGGGCATGTCGGGGTGGCGCACCAGATTGTGATGCTGCCCCAACATCTCTTCCAGGCGATAGCCTGCCACCTGACAAAACGCCGGATTGGCGTAGGTGATGTCCCCTTTGAGATCGGTCGTCGATACCAACTGGATATCGTCGGCAAATTCAACCTCGGTATCTGTGGTGTGAAGCGAGCTGGTTACCATGATCAGACTCCGGTTTCGGCGTAACGGAATACTTCGTCTGAGTATGGCAGAGGATGTTCATTTATTGTGTTGTTGCACATTAACTCTTGTGCTACTGCGTGGGGACGGGATGGGTCTCACATTTTTACAGCGCGGTTTGGCGAGGGGAGGCAAGCCAAGTAACATGGCGTGACTTATGGCTGTGCAGCGAGACAGGTAACGCAATGAAGTTGGATGCGATTTTATGGGATTATGACGGTACTCTGGTCAATTCGGTGCCGAAGAATATCGATATCACCAAGCAGATCCTGGCTGAGGTCGCCCCCCATCTGACCGGAGAACATCTGCCGCGCTATCTGCGCAGCGAAGCGGAGTATCACCATGCCAATCACGCCGCCAAGAACTGGCAGGCGCTCTATATGGATTACTACGGTTTGTCGCGGGACGAGATGGTGCTGGCTGGCAGTCTGTGGGCCAAGCATCAGGAGATGAACCGGACCGAGGTGCGTTTTTTTGCGGGGCTGGAGGCGGTGATTGACCATTTCTCTGCCATTCCCCACGGAATTTGTTCGCAGAACTCCCAAAAGAATATTCGCCGGGTTCTGGAGCAGCATGGCGTGAACAGCCTGTTCAAGGCTGTGGTCGGCTATGATGACGTGCTCGGACAGCAGCAAAAACCCCATCCTTACGGTGGCCTCAAATGTCTGGAGTCTATCTTCGGCCCAGCTAGGTGCCAGTCGCTGATCTATATCGGTGACCATGAAGCGGATGTGCAGTTTGCCCGTCATTTGCAAGCGGCGCTTGGCGAGCAGAGCCGTGTGATATCGGTGGCTGTCGCCTATAGCCGCGCGACCCCGGAGCGCTGGGAACACCAACCCGACCATATTGCCCGTGACGTCGAGGATCTGCTCCCCATCGTCGGGCAATATCTGTAACGCCGGTTGCAGATTGCCGTACGGAATAGACAAACGCCGATCAGTTGATCGGCGTTTGTCTATGGGAAGCCTGATGGTTTCACACTCAGCTGGCTTAACCCCCTGTCTGTTTAATGATGGGCGACTTAAAACAACAGTTGCGTCAGGTAGCCCATCAGGATCGCCATGCCGAGGATCACGGTAAGGAAGGCCGCAATCATCGGGGTTCTGAACATGGATTTGAGCAGGATCACCTCGGTCAGGCTGGCACCGGCACTGCCGATGATCAGCGCCATGACGGCGCCCATTCCCATCCCTTTGCCCAGTAGTACCGACGCCAGCGGGATCACGGCCTCGGCACGGATATAGAGTGGGATCCCGACGATGGCGCTGAAGGGGATGGCCAGCGGGTTGTCGGCGCCAGCATGGGCGGCGATCCACTCGGCCGGAATAAAACCGTAAATAAACGAGCCGATGAGCACCCCCAGCAGCAGGAAGGGCAATACCGCTTTGAACTGCTGCCAGGCATCGAGGCGAGCTTTGACCCAGGCGGTGGGGAGCTGTGGCGCTCTGGTCAGGGCAGCCGTGCCATCGCCGCAGCAGGAGAGGGTGGCCTGCTCTGCCATCTCTGGTTGCGGAGCCGGGCAGCACGCTGCCCCGTTGAGGGGTTTGATTGCGCGAATGGCACTGCGTTGGTTGTCACTGCAATGTGCTTGAGTGGTGGCGCGGGTCGCCGGGCCACAGCCGCTACCGCAAGAGGGGGTGGCCTCTTTGGGGTCAATGACATGGCGCTCGAACCCCAATCTGTCGAGCAGCATGCTCGCCATGACGGAGACGCTGGCGGCGATCACGGCGTAGAGCAGGGTCACTTTCCAGCCAAAGGTGGCCCACATCAAGCCGACGATGATGGGGTTCAGCAGTGGTGAGATAAACAGGAAGGTGAGGGTGGGGCCAAAGCCAGCCTTGGCCGAGAGCAGCCCTCTCAGCATGGGGATGGTGGAGCAGCTGCAAAAGGGGGTGACGGCACCGAGCAGGGCCGAGAGCAGATAGCCCTTGCCATGTCTCGCCCCCAGCATCCGCTGGATCTTCTCGTCGGGGATCTTCTGACGGATCAGGCTGACCCCGGCGCTAATGACCAGAAACAGCACCGACAGCTCGACAGCCAGAAACAGGAACATCTGGGCTGCATCGGCCAGCATGGTTAACCACTCATTCATTATCATACCCTCACTTGGTTTCTGTATTTCCAAAATAATCGAAATGAATGGCCAGTCAAGATATTTCTGGTATTATCGAAATAACAAATTCGTGGAGGGCGCAGAGATGCAACTGGAAGAGGTCGCCAAGGCATTGAAAGAGCTGGGTCATCCGACCCGGCTGTTTATCTTCAAGCATCTGGTCAAGGCGGGAGAGCAGGGGCTGCCGGTGGGGGAGCTGCAAAAGCAGCTGGCGATCCCCGCTTCCACCCTCAGCCACCATATCGCGGCGCTGGTCTCGGTGGGGCTGGTGAAGCAAAACCGGGAGAGTCGCACCCTGCTTTGCGTCTCTCAATACGCGGTGCTGGAGGAGATCATCGCCTTTTTCCAGGAGGAGTGCTGCGTCAACAGCCCGGAGCATCGGCAAGATCAAAGGCAAGAACTGCCTTCCTGAGGGCTATGGCTGCTAGTCGTGCTGCGCGCAATAAAAACGCCGATCATGCGATCGGCGTTTTGCATTGTTTTTCTCAACTGCGGGCATTAACCCAGATTGGCTGCAACCTTGCTTTGAGCTTGTCCTTTGCGCTTGATGACAAAGCCAATGCCCAGTACCACCAGCCAGGCGGGGATCAGTTCGACCGAGATGCGGAAATCGGGGGTCATATACATGATCACCAGAATACCGGCCATGAACGCGAGGCAGAGATAGTTGCCGAAGGGGTACCAGAACGCCTTGAACTTGGGCTGGACACCCTCTGCAACCTTGGCCTTGCGGAACTTGAGGTGCGCGAGGCTGATCATCGCCCAGTTGATCACCAGTGCGGAGACCACCAGTGCCATCAGCAGGCCGAACGCCTTGCCCGGCATCAGGTAGTTGATCAGCACGCAGAGCAGGGTGGCGATGGCCGAGACCGAGAGGGCCACCAGCGGCACGCCGCTCTTGTTGGTCTTGAGCAGGGCTTTCGGGC
Source organism: Aeromonas sp. R5-4 (assembly GCF_040908215.1). NCBI lineage: Bacteria > Pseudomonadati > Pseudomonadota > Gammaproteobacteria > Aeromonadales > Aeromonadaceae > Aeromonas > Aeromonas sp. R5-4. Next base: position 110,505 of record NZ_JBFODG010000003.1, read on the forward strand.
CGTTGCCCTGTTTGGCCAGCCCGAACAGCATCCGGCTGTTGCAGTAGACGCAGCTGTTGTAGACCGACAGTGCCGCTGTCAGTACCACGATGTTGAGTACGGTGGCGACCAGATTGCTGTCCAGAGCGTGGAAAATCATCACGAACGGGCTGCCGCCTTCCACCACTTTACCCCAGGGATAGAGGGACATCAGGATAGCCAAGGCGCCGATGTAGAAGATGAGGATACGGTAGATCACCTGATTGGTGGCCTTGGGAATGCTCTTCTCGGGGTTGTCCGCTTCGGCGGCGGTAATGCCCACCAGCTCCAGACCGCCGAAGGAGAACATGATCACCGCCATCGCCATCACCAGACCGCTGATGCCGTTGGGGAAGAAGCCCCCTTGTGCCCACAGGTTAGTGACGCTCGCCTCGGGTCCGCCGGCACCGGAGAGGAGCAGATAGCCGCCAAAGCCAATCATGCCGATGATGGCGACCACCTTGATGATGGCGAACCAGAACTCCATTTCGCCAAACGCTTTGACGTTGGAGAGGTTGATGGCGTTGATCAGCACGAAGAAGAAGGCTGCCGACATCCAGGTCGGGATCTCGGGCCACCAGTACTGGACATAGATGCCCACTGCGGTCAGCTCGGCCATGCTCACCAGCACGTAGAGCACCCAGTAGTTCCAGCCGGACGCAAAACCGGCAAACTCGCCCCAGTATTTGTAGGCAAAGTGGCTGAAGGAGCCAGCTACCGGCTCTTCCACCACCATTTCACCGAGCTGGCGCATGATCAGGAAGGCGATAAAGCCGCCGATGGCATAACCCAGCAGGACTGAGGGGCCTGCCATCTTGATGGTTTGGGCAATGCCCAGAAAGAGGCCGGTGCCGATGGCGCCGCCCAAAGCAATCAACTGAATGTGGCGGTTTTTAAGGCCGCGTTTCAGCTCCTCACCGTCTTGTTTCAAATCCATGGGTCTGTCCTTACGTCTCTGTTGTCTCTGGTCGGTGTTGGGCTCATCCTGAGCAGGCCGCAGTGCGTAGCCAAAACCTGACGAAAGCTGTATTTATTTCGTTACGCCATGCCATTTTCAATTTTTAGTGTTGGCTGGCAACCGAAGCAGAATAGTGATAATCCGCCATGAATGCACCTGTTTTCCATCTCTAATGGCCGTGTTTTGTACCGATGGCAGCTTTTTCATGATCTGAAGAGGCTTATTGGTAGTTTTTGGTTGATGTTTGCGCAATCGAATTCTGTTTTGTTGACATTTAACGCTATCGGTGAGCTTTTGTGGTGCTGAGTCATAGATGGATGCAAATGATGCCAAACAAGCAAGAGTACAGGGAAGAGTGCAGGGAGTTGGAGTACAGAGAGCGCGAAAGCGTGCTGCAACAAGGGGTTGCCCGGGGGGTGCTGGTGGCGCTCTGGTTAGGGATTGCTGCCAGTCCGCTGTTGTTGCTGGTGGCCGCCACCATGCTGCTGGGCTGGCTCTCGCTCGGTGATCAGGAGTTGCTGCACTACTGGCAGCTGCTGTTGCTGGTGGGTGGGGTAACGGGGGCGCTCGTTGGCGGCTGGTTGGCGGAGCGGGTTCGCCTGCGCCACGGTTTGCTGGCCTTCTATGCCCGGTTGATGAACAACCCTGAGCTCAATCGTTAGTGAACGCTGGCTGTTTGCCGAGCGCAGCAGAACGGAATCGAATAGCGGCTAACTGGCAGCGGGTGACAAGGGCACAACGGCAAGGTCGACAAGAAGAGGGATAAGCATTTGTGGTGTTTATCCCTTTTTTATCCACGCTTTTCACTGTCATCGATGTGAATTGCAGTTCGCCACAGCTGACTTTCGCCGCGACACTGTAATTTTTATCTTTTGTTGATGCCGATAGCTGTCAAGCTGGCTTAACAGAGCTGGCGGCGCAGACCGGTCGCCTCGAGGACCTTGGCGCTGATCTCCTCCACCGAGTGGGAGCTGGTATCCAGGAAGCGGATCGCCTCCTGGCGAAACAGCCTCTCCACGCAGGCCAGCTCCTGCTCGCACTGTTCGATGGAGGAGTAGCGGCTGTTAGCGCGGCGCTGGTTGCGGATCTCGTGCAGCCGCTGCGGCGCTATGGTGAGGCCAAACAGCTTGTGACGGTTGGCCTTGAGGGGGGCGGGCAGCTCCAGCATCCCCATGTCCTGCTCGATAAAGGGGTAGTTGGCGGCGCGAATGCCGAACTGCAGCGCCAGATAGAGGCTGGTGGGGGTCTTGCCGCAGCGGGAGACCCCGATCAGGATGATGTCCGCCTCATCGTACTCTTTGGTGGTGATGCCATCGTCGTTGGCCAGTGCGAAGTTGACCGCCTCGATGCGATCGTCATAGAGCTTGCGGTTCTCCATGCCGTGGGTGCGGTGGAGGCGGGGCTCGGCTTTGACCCCCAGCTCCTGCTCCAGCGGGCTGACGAAGGTGTTGAGAAAGTCGTGGCCGCACGCTTCCGATTTCAGTACCTCTTCCCGTACCTGCGGGTCGACGATGGTGTGAAACAGGATGGGGCGTACCCCGGTCTGGCGAAACTGCTCGTCGATCCGCATCCGTACCTGACGGGCTTTCTCCAGTGTCTCCACAAAGGGGATAGTGATCTGCTCGAAGGCCAGCGGAAACTGGCTCAATACCGCGTGACCGAACACTTCGGCGGTGATGGCGGTTCCGTCTGAAACATAAAATACGGTGTGCACGTAGGGCTCCTGTGATACCGCGGGTGGGGTCGCATGGGGTAAGGGGTGAGAAGTATCTCCCGAAACCATACCAGTTTTGTCAACCGGTCTGCTGTGCCCAAGTTGTGAAGTGGCTTGCAAACCTGAATCGTTATCTTTTTGTGTCGCCATTGTAGAATGTTCCGGTCATTCGACCATCCCCACCTCTTGCTCGGGGATTTTTTTGAAAACCAATAGAAAACGTTTTCATGGTCGTTGGCAACAAAAGAAACAGACAATAACGCACCTGACTTACCCATAACCTCATCGATTAAATCGGGCGCACGAGGTGCTATGGCATCGGTGCCCACCAACCTGGAGACATCCAAGTGCAACAGTACGTGCTCTGGTACGAACAACTCGGAATGCAGGACGTAGAACGAGTTGGCGGCAAGAACGCATCCCTTGGCGAGATGATCAGCAACCTCTCTGGCGCCGGCGTATCCGTGCCGGGGGGTTTTGCCACCACTGCCTTTGCGTTTAACGAGTTTCTGGAGTCAAGCGGCCTCAACGGCAAGATCCACCATCTGCTCGACAATCTGGACGTGGACGATATCGCCGCCCTCAACCGGGCCGGTCAGCAGATCCGCGACTGGGTGATCGAAGCCCCGTTCCAGCCCGAACTGGAGCAGGCGATCCGGGTTGCCTATGAAAAGTTGAGTGCCGGTGTCGAAGCCTCGTTTGCGGTGCGCTCCTCCGCCACCGCCGAGGATATGCCGGACGCCTCCTTTGCCGGTCAGCAGGAGACCTTCCTCAACGTACGTGGCATCGATGCCGTCATGACGGCGGTCAAGCATGTGTTTGCTTCCCTGTTCAACGATCGCGCTATCTCCTATCGGGTGCATCAGGGCTACGACCACAAGGGTGTTGCCCTCTCGGCCGGGGTTCAGCGGATGGTGCGTTCCGATCTCGCCGCCTCCGGCGTCATGTTTACTCTGGATACCGAGTCCGGTTTCAACGACGTGGTCTTTATCACCGGCGCCCATGGCCTTGGCGAGATGGTGGTGCAGGGCGCGGTCAACCCGGATGAATTCTATGTGCACAAGCCGACCCTCAAGGGGGGGCGCCCGGCGGTGGTGCGCAAGACCCTCGGCTCCAAGCTTATCAAGATGACCTACTCGGACGATGCCGGTCACGGCCGTCAGGTGAAGATTGTCGACACCAATGAGGCCGAGCGCAGCCGCTTCTGCATCAGCGATGAGGAGGTGATGGCGCTGGCGAAACAGGCCCTCATCATCGAGCAGCACTATGGCCGCCCGATGGATATCGAGTGGGCCAAGGATGGTCAGGATGGCCAACTCTACATAGTGCAGGCACGCCCGGAAACCGTGCGCAGCCGTCAGGAGGCCAACACCCTCGAACGTTTTGCCCTCAAGCAAGCGGGTAAGGTGCTGATCGAGGGACGGGCCATCGGCCACAAGATTGGCGCGGGCCCGGCGCGAGTCATCTCCTCCATCAACCAGATGGACGAAGTCCAACCCGGCGACGTGCTGGTCACCGACATGACCGACCCGGACTGGGAGCCCATCATGAAGCGGGCCTCCGCCATCGTCACCAACCGGGGTGGCCGCACCTGTCACGCCGCCATTATCGCCCGTGAGCTGGGCATTCCGGCGGTGGTCGGCTGTGGCAACGCTACCGATCATATTCAGCCGGGCCAGCGGATCACCGTATCCTGCGCGGAAGGGGATACCGGTTTTATCTATGACGGCGAGCTGGACTTCGACGTGGCGGTGACCGAGGTGGGCAATATGCCGCGCCTGCCCATCAAGATCATGATGAACGTCGGCAACCCGGACCGCGCTTTCGACTTTGCCCAGTTGCCCAATGCCGGGGTAGGGCTGGCGCGCCTTGAATTCATCATCAACCGGATGATCGGCGTGCACCCCAAGGCCTTGCTGGAGTTTGACCAGCAAACCCCAGAGCTGCAGGCTACCATCGGCAAGATGATTGCCGGTTACGACAGCCCGCGGGAGTTCTATGTGGCCAAGCTGACCGAGGGGATCGCCACTCTGGGCGCTGCGTTCTGGCCGGAGCGGGTGATCGTGCGGATGTCGGACTTCAAGTCCAACGAGTACGCCAATCTGGTGGGCGGTCGTGGCTACGAGCCCCACGAGGAGAACCCGATGATCGGTTTTCGTGGCGCATCCCGCTACATTGCCGACAGCTTCCGCCCCTGCTTTGCCCTCGAGTGCGAGGCGATCAAGCGGGTGCGCGATGTGATGGGGTTGACCAACGTCGAGGTGATGATCCCCTTCGTGCGCACCGTGGGCGAGGTGGAGCAGGTGATCGACATCCTGGCCGAGAACGGTCTGCGCCGCGGCGAGCGGGGGCTCAAGGTGATCATGATGTGCGAGATCCCGAGCAATGCCCTCTTGGCGGACAAGTTCCTCGAGCACGTGGACGGCTTCTCCATCGGCTCCAATGACATGACCCAGCTCACCCTTGGGCTGGATCGGGACTCGGGGCTGATTGCCCATCTGTTCGACGAGCGCAACGAGGCGGTCAAGGCACTGCTGGCAATGGCGATTCAGGCTGCGCGCAAGGCGGGCAAGTACGTGGGGATCTGCGGTCAGGGGCCATCCGATCACCCTGACTTTGCCGCCTGGCTGGTGGAGCAGGGGATCGATTCGGTGTCTCTCAACCCCGATACCGTGGTCGATACCTGGCTCTATCTGGCGGAGCAGCATGGCGCCAAGTAAGTCACTGTCAAAATGAGCAGCAGAAAGGGGGCCATGATGGCCCCCTTTGTTATCTGTGTGTCACGACCTATTTCGGCTGCTGTTCGGCCCCCGACAGCTCGATCTGCACATTCACCCCTTCGCTCTTGAGCTTGGTGGCGATGGCAGTGAGATCGGTGCCCGATTTGGCCTCCAGCAGGGCGATACCACCACTGCTCTGTTTGAAGTTCAGGCCGTGGCGAGTCGCCAGCGCCTTGGCGCTGGCATCGTCAGCTTCCACCAGCAGAGTGCCGCTTACAGTCAGCTCCGGGCTGGCGGCCCCTTGCATCAACACGTCACCGCGGCGCAGGGTCTGTTGCGGGACCTTGCTGTCAAGGCTGCGGGCGACCCGCTTCTTGCTGCCGTTGTCGGGAATGAGGTAGGTCTGGCCGTTCACCTCTATGGTGCTGTATTGTTTGCCATCCATGGTGACGGACTCTTGGGCGCAGAGCTGTCCCGAGAGGGGGGCCAGCAGGGTTGCCAGAAGCAAGGTAACAGGTTTGTTCATGGTAATACTCCTAGCGTGTTAGCTGCGGTTGGCATCGTGACCCAGGACCCGCAGGGACCATGAGATCAGCTTGCCCGGTTGGCGATTGTTGCGCTCGGTCAGGGTGGTACGCTCACGGGTCTCGCGATTGAGCAGAGAGACCTGACGGGTACCGTTGGCAACATCGGTTACTTCCAGTCGCCATGTGCCTTGCGCCGATTCGCCGTAGAACTTGTTGGATAGCATCCGCATGTCGCGCAATCCCTTGGTTCGTACAAAGCCCAGCTGCTGCTGGTCGAGAGATTGGCCGACCAGGCTGTTGAAGGGGCTCAGCAGGATGCTGCGGGTGCCGGCGGGGGAGACCAGTTCGATCAGCAGATCGGGCAGACGCTGATGATCCAGACTCACCATCACCTGAACCGCTTCTACCGTCAATGGTGTCGCGATGCGGGTAGTGGAACGGGTCGGGCTGTTGCCCACATCCGGGATAGCGGCGGCACTGCCGCTGACATTGATCTTCTGCCATGGCAGTTGCACCAGCGGGGGCAGGGGCTGGTGATTGGCTGCCAGCTCGAGGGCCTTGTTGACGTCGATCAGACCAAAACCGTAAGTCGGGCTGAACCACATGCCGGCGGCATTGCGCTCCCACCCTTCCAGCCCTTTCACATCACGCACCTTGCCGGTGCTGCTGGTGTAGCTGACCATCACAGGTTTCTGTGTGGCATCGACCCGGGTTGCGCTGCGCGCCAGCAGATCCCGCAGGTCACGTACCGACAGATCCGGGTAGGCAGACATCAGCAGCGCCATGGCGCCGGAGGTGCTGGGGGTGGCGGAGGAGGTGCCGTTCATCACGCCGTTGTAGTCGCAGCTGGCATCCAGTTGCGGGTCGCCGTGCAGCCTGTTGGTGCTGGGATCGTCGGTGCGGTTGTAACCCATGTCGCAGCCGGGCAGATCCGTGGTCACCATCGCCGGAGAGTCGGTGCCGTATTCGCCGCCGGTCGCGCTCAGGAAGATGTTGCTGCCGACGCTGGAGTAGGAGGATCTGACGCCATCGGCGTTGAGAGCGCTCACCACCAGGTTCCAGAAGTTGCTGTTGGAGGGATCGAGGTTGCTGTTTTCAAACGGCAATTTGGGGCCATTGCCGGTGCGGTTAAGCACATAGCCGCCCGCCGCTATCTTGTTGAAGCCGTTGCCGGCAGCCTTGATATAGGCCGCACCCTGCGCCTTGAGGGTCTGCTGTTCAAACAGACGATCAAGCTGGGATTGATCCAGAGAGTTGGCAGAGCGGGGATCCACCACACTCATGCCGTAGCTCTGGTTGAACACCCGGTTGTCGCGGCTGGCATCGCTGTCGCCAAGGGCGTAGAGCCAATCTTTCTGCAACTGCTGGCTGTTGTCATCCAGCAGGTTGAACCCCTGCAGCTGGGCTCGCGGGGCAATTCCCTTGGTTCCGATGGCGTTGTCTACCGCCGCAATAATGCCGGAGACCGAGGTGCCGTGGGCCGTATCCGGAGCGGTCGGGGTCGGGTCATCGCTGCCGGTCACCACGTTTTTTGAGCCCGGACGCACGTTGTCCGCCAGATCCGGGTGGGCGATAGCCAAGCCATCATCCACCACGGCCACATTGACTCCCTGGCCCAGCACGCCGGTGCGATGAGCCCACCAGAGGTTGAGATCATTGCCCGCTATGCCGCCACGGGCGCTGAACCCATCCTGGCCGCTGTTGAGCAGATACCACTGCTGATCCTGCAGGGGATTGGTTCCTGGCAGGCAGCGCTCGGTGCTGCTGCGTCCGATATCCATGCCGCTCTCCTTACCGGTGAGCGGCGCACAACCTTCATTTGCCTGAACGAGCGCACTGGGCAGGGTCGACAGCAGTGCTGTGATCGCCAGTGCTAACGATGTTTGCTTCATTATTTTTTTAACTCCATCTTGGATCGCACTCATCCTGAGTGCGACGGAAATCTATACACGGGTGACAGGGGTTCAAAAAGAGCCATTTTCAAAAAACGCAATGAGGTTCAAAGAAATCCGATCTGGTTTATGGTAGGTATTCCAATGACGCTGGTTATGTGTTTTATTGAGAATGGTTCTCACCGCTCACTACTGATCTTTTTATCTGTAATTCATTCCTCTCGCGACTCTCCTTCGCCGCAGCCATCTCGATTCGGGGCAATCCCGAGGGGAGTTCGTGCGCTCTTGAACGTGAGTGGCATTGTTGTGTGTGCCAATGTGATACAGCTATGCATTCGGGGGTGACAGCAAGGGTGATGAGGTGGGACCAGCGGTTTATTGCTTGGCGGCGGTGGATGGCTCTGTTATGGTAATTGAAATAGCCGTTTGGATGGCTAGATTGCTGCGGTTTGAGGGGCCTAATCTATGAGAGCCACCCCGCCGCAGTCCCATAGCTTGATGCGTACCTGACAGGGAGTCCTATGCCGTTTCGTTCCTTCTTATCTTCTCCTTTGACTGCTTCCTTGCGCGCCAATGCTGGCGCCAGCACCTTTATTGCCGCGATGGCGGTCGGGAGCCTCTCTTTTTCCGCGGCTGCCGCCGATGCGTCCTTGCCGACCAAACAGGAGATCGTGATTGGTACCACGGTGGGGGATTTTGCCGACATGGTGACCGATTCCATCAAGCCGCAGCTGGAGGCCAAGGGGTACAAGGTCAAGCTGGTGGAGTTCACCGACTATGTGACTCCCAATATTGCTCTGGCTGACGGATCACTGGATGTGAACTGCTTCCAGCACAAACCCTATCTGGAGAGTTTTGCCAACGATCGCGGCTTGTCGCTGGCGCCCATTACCCAGGTGCCAACCGGTCCGATGGGACTCTATTCCGGCAAGCTGGCAGCACTCGACAAGGTGAAAGAGGGAAGCACGGTGGCCATTCCCAACGATCCCACCAATCAGGCGCGGGCGCTGTTGATGCTACAGGATCTTGGTTGGCTCACTCTCAAGGAGGGGATAAACCCGCTAAAAGCGAGCGAGTTTGATGTGGTGAACAATCCGCACAATCTCAAGCTGGTACTGCTGGAAGCCGCGCAGTTGCCCCGCTCGCGGGAGGATGTGGACTTCTCGGTGATCAACGGTAATTTTGCCGCCTCCAGCGGAATCCCGTTCAGTGAAGGACTGTTTCTGGAGCGCAGCTACGATTTTATCAACTGGGTGGTGGTGAAAAGCGCAGATGCGGATCAGCCTTTTGCCAAAGATGTGGCGGCGGCCTACAACTCGGCGGCTTTCAAAGCCTATGCAGCCAAGCGTTTCGTCGGCTACAAGTACCCGCAAGGGTGGGGTGGCTAACTGTCGTGAACGTGGCCCGGCTATACAACGAAAAACGCCCCGAATTCGGGGCGTTTTTTATGGTATCAAGCCATCAACGGGCGCTTCACTGGTTGCGATAGAAGCGGTTCAGCTCGTTCATCACCTGGATCATGGCGCCCATATCCGGGGTGCCGTGCTTGATCGGGCGATAGCTGTTGCGCTCCAGCAGTTCGAAGTCACCCTGCTTGTTGAAGTGGGTGATTGTGTCCCCTTCATAGATGGCGAAGTCGTTCTGATCCCCGGCCAGCAGCCAGTTGCGCGGGCTGGTATCAAACAGCGAGCGGCCAACGCTGTAATCGCGCGCCGGATTGCGCACGCCCAGCATCCCCTGCATCAGGGTCGGCGCCAGATCGAAATGGCTGCTCGGTTGTTCCCGAACGTCACTGCCGCGCCCCGGCCAGGCCAGTACCAGCGGTACCTGCACCTGATAGGGTGAGTAGTTGCTGCCTGCGCCCCAGCTGTTGCTGCGGGTGTCGTTGAACTCCTGACCGTGGTTGGAGGTGATGATGACGATGGTGTTGCTGTCCATCCCCTGCGACTGCAATTTGGTCAGCATCTGCTCAAGCAACTGGTCGGTATAGAAGACCGAGTTCTTGTAGCGGTTCTCCAGTTTTTGCAGGTTCTCCGCCCGATAGGCGGTCGCCGGATTGAAGTTGGCTAGCTCCGGTTGGAACGGCCCCTTCATGGTGGCGGGCAACTGGTAGTCGCCGGGGCTAGAGAGATAGACCAGCGAGAACCAGGGACGCTCGGGAGAGCGCTTCTCCAGCCACTGTTGCCAGTCGGTCAGCAGCTTGCCATCGTCACTCTGTTCGGAGACAAACACCTGTTTGCGCAGACCGGCGAGGATGCTCTTGCGATACTTCTGGGCATCTTCCATCGCGCCGAACAGCCCGAACTGGTAATCCTGGCGCAGCATCTCGTCGAACAGCACCGGCGGACGCTTGTCGCTGCTGATGTCCTTGTAGTAGTGACCGGGCAACCCGTAGAAGAGGCTGAACATGCCCATCAGGTCGTCGTTGCCACCACTCAGGTGATTGCGGAACGTCAGATGCTGATCCGCATAGCGCTGCAGATTGGGCATGTTGATGTTGTTGAGCATGTCAAAGCGCAGCGAATCGACCACCACAATCAGCAGATTGTTGTGGGTCAGGGGCGCGTTGACGTTGAGCGGGCGCAGTGGGTAGTGCATCCGGCTGTCGCTGTTATCCCCCTGGGAGGCCGCCTGCTTCTCGTACTGATCCAGATCCAGCCAGCCATGTTTGGCCAGGAAGGAGCGGGCCGTCATGGGGTAGGAGAGGGGGAAGTTGGCTCTCTGCATGGTGATCGGCTGATAGAGGGTCGCATCCGCCCAGCTGTTGACCACGTGGGTCAGAATAAAGCAGATCAGCAGGGCCAGCCCCACCTGATTGCCGTACTGGCGGCGCTTGCGCTTGTTGATCTTGCGCCAGACATAGGCCGACAGCAGCAGTTGCAGCAGAAAGATGGTGGGCACGGCAACGAAGATGATGCTCCAGATTGAGCCCTCTTCGGTCTGCGCCTGATCCAGCAGCAACTGCCATACCTGACTGTTGAGGTGGAACTTGAACAGCCGGAATACCTGGGTGTCGATCAGCAGCAGCACCAGCGCCAAGGTGGCGATGATGGCGGAGATGAACCGCAACGACTTCTCCTTGGGCAGCACGAAGCTGAGCGGGAAGATCGTCAACAGGTAGGTGACAAAACTCAGAAACGAGAAGTGGCCAATCCAGCTTACAACGAGATAGATCACGCCAAGCGTGGTCGATGGCCAGCTGATGGCACCCAGATAACGGGTGGCGATGAGCATGGCCAGAATAATGTTGAAGAAGGAGAACCAATGCCCCCAGGTGATCAGGCGAGAGACATTATCACGATAGGGGTTACCGGTTTCGACCATAGTGATCCATCTGCGTTGAGAAACGTCAAATCAACAGAGTCGGGGACTCAGTGTGCGTCGTGGCGATTATCGACCGATGCGGTCAGGGCCTGGACAAACTTTTCAGTGATGGCCTGGCGCTGGGCCGGTGCCATACCGTTGATGATATTGGTGGTCAGATTGCCAAGCACCATAAGGCTGAGATCCACCGGCGCTTTATGCTTTTCCAGCGCGGTGATCAGGTCGTTCATCAGGGCGTCAAATTGCTCGTTATTGTACTTTGATACGATAGGCATAATCTTCAGTTCATCTCGGTTCAAAGCGCCTTATAATACTTCACCCTTTCGGCTAACACTATGGCTTTGTGACATGAGTCTCGATATCGACAAGATCATTCTTCACTCCTTGCGCCAGGGCGGCGATGGTCAACCCCACGCCGATACCCGCAGCCAGACCCTGCCCCCTGATGAGGCGGTACAGGGACTGATGGCGGAACTGCATCGGATCTACAACGGCAAGGGTGGCAAGGGCTTTGGCTTCTTTGCCGACCCCGAGGCCGCCGTCGCCGAGCTGGCCGACGGTGAAGAGGCTCCCAAGCAGCCTTCACCCGCGTTTCGTATCGCCCTCGAACAGCTGCTCGCCGAGCAGACCGAATTCGTTCCCTTCTCGGTCACTGTGACCCAGATGCTGGTCAAGCAGCTGGTGGAGCACGCCCTCGATGAGCAGGGGGTGCTGCTGTTTGCCAAATATAACTACGTCGGGGTCGATTATCTGCTGATTGCTCTGCTGGAGGGCAAGGAGAGCGTCACCGTCAGCGAAGCGCTGGAATTACGCCATATCCAGTATCTGGATATCGGCAAACTCAATCTGGTGGCCCGCATTGATTTGACCGAATGGAAAACCCAACCGGATTCGCGCCGCTATATCACCTTCAGCAAGGGACGCATTGGTCGCAAACTGGGCGATTTCTTTATGGATCTGCTGGGTGCCCGCGAGGGCATGGATGCCAAGGTACAAAATAAAGGCTTGCTGCAGGCGGTCGAAGATTATTGCGACAGTCGTCAGCTCGAACCGACCGAGCGCAATGACTATAAAAAGCAGGTCTTCAAATATTGCACCGAACAGGCGAGTGCCGGTGAAGAGATCGAAATCAAGGAGTTGTCTGCAGAATTGCCCGGCGACGGTGACCTCGATTTTTACAGCTTTATCGGTCAGGAGTATGAGCTGGAAGAGCGCTTCCCGGCGGATCGCTCTACCCTGCGTGGTTTGACCAAGTTTGTTGGCTCCGGCGGCGGTCTGACTCTGAGCTTTGAGCAGAAGCTGTTGAACAGCCGGATCTTTTACGATCCCCAGACCGACACCCTGACCATCAAGGGTGTGCCGCCCAATCTCAAGGATCAGCTGCTGCGCCAGTCGTAGTCATGCTCCCGAGTGTGATCAGGTCGTCATTTCTCGCAAAAAGAGACTCCGCCCCGGCGGGGTCTGTTTTTTTATTGCGCCCGGGCAGACCTCGAAACTGGCGCGGTACTTTGTTAACAAATCAAACAAAATAAACCATCTGAAAGGGTTTTCATTGAGGTGAAAACCCTTTCACTCATGAAATTTTATTTCATTTTGGTAATTATTATTCTGTGGTTGTCTGGAATTAAGCCGATAAATGGCCGTAATTCCCTGAAATAAGAAAATGTTTTCAAAACTTTCTGGAAGGAAATACGTAATTGCATTTCAAAAATGCGAGTTGCGTCATGTGAGCCGTTTGCCGCTTGGGATAATATTCATCTCGCACACAATGCTCTTACAGCGCGGAACTAATACAAGGAAAGGCTCATGAAAAAGAAATTGCTGTCATCCCTGATCGGTCTGGCCACTCTTGGCGTCGCTTGCTCTGCTACTGCTGCCATCGATGAAGGCCAGCTGACCATCTGGATCAACGGTGACAAGGGATACAACGGTCTGGCTGAAGTGGGTAAGAAGTTTGAAGCAGAAACCGGCATCAAGGTTACTGTGGCTCACCCAGATCAGGTTGAAGTGAAATTCCAGCAAGCCGCCGCCACTGGCAACGGCCCGGACATCTTCTTCTGGGCTCACGACCGTTACGGTGAGTGGGTCAAAGCCGGTTTGCTGGTTCCGGTAACGCCGAACGCTGCCACCAAAGGCAAATTTGAACAGCTGGCATGGGATGCCATGACTGTTGATGGCAAAACCTATGGCTACCCGGTTGCCATGGAAGCTGTCAGCCTGATCTATAACAAAGACCTGCTGCCCGAGCCGCCGAAAACCTTCGAAGAGATCGCCAAGATTGACGAGACTCTGAAGAAAAACGGCAAGCGCGCCATCATGTGGGCTTATGACACCCCGTACTTCAGCTATCCGCTGGTGGCTGCCAACGGTGGTTACGCCTTCAAGAAAACCGCTACCGGTTATGACGTCAAAGATACTGGCGTGAACAACGCAGGTGCCAAGATGGGCGTGGGCTACATCTCCGAGATGATCAAGTCCGGTCACCTGGAAAAAGGCATCGACTACGGTGTGATGGACGCCAAGTTCAACAAGGGCGAAGTGGCCATGATGATCAACGGTCCCTGGGCCTGGAGCAACCTGGACAAGAGCGGCATCAAGTACGGCGTAGCGCCGCTGCCGACCCTGAACGGCAAGCCGGCCAAAGCCTTCGTTGGCGTACTGGGTGCCACCATCAACGCCGCCAGCCCGAACAAGGATCTGGCTATCGAGTTCTTGGAAAACTACCTGCTGACCGATGCCGGTCTGGCGCCGGTTAACGCCGACAAGCCGCTGGGTGCCGTTGCGCTGAAATCCTTCCAGAAGACCCTGGAATCCGATCCGCACATCAAGGCCACCATGCTGAACGCCCAGGCTGGCGAGCCGATGCCATCCGTTCCCGAGATGAGCCGTTTCTGGTCTTCCTTCGAAACTGCCCTCAAGAACGTGACCTCCGGTCGTCAGGGTGTTGACGAAGCTCTGGATACCGCTGCCAAGCGTATCGTTCAGTAAGCACGCACTACCCGGGAGGCCGTCATGGCCTCCCACTCTCTCAAATCTCTCTTGGCGTTATAAAGGTTAATTGGCATGGAAGTAGTACCTTCTGTTGAGTCCTATGCCGGTCCGAAGGATAAGCACACCTGGCTTAAGTGGACCATAGCGGCCCTGGTTGCCATCCTCAACGGCTACGCAGCCGTGATGATGTACGCCAGTGGCGAGTGGGTATTCGCGCTGCTGGATCTGGTGGTGGTTTCCGTCGGTCTGTATGTCTTCATGAACAAGAAGACCTATGCCCATCGCTACATCTTTCCGGGTGTTGCGGGCATGGTTGTGTTTATCATCTTCCCTCTTGCCTACACCATTGGCATTGCCTTCACCAACTATTCGGGGTCCAACTTGCTCTCCGTGGAGCAGGCGCGGGACTACCACCTGAAGAAAACCTACAAGGTGGCGGGCGGTGAATTCGATTTTACCCTGCTGGGTGGCGACAACGGCCAGTTCCAGCTGCTGCTGACACAGGATGATCAATCCTTTATCAGCCAACCTGTTTCCCTGATGACCAACAAGGCCCGTGAGCTGGCGTCCCGCGAGGGCCGTGTGCAGAACACCCAGCAAGTGGTCGAGCTGCAGCCCTTCACCGGCGAAGCGGCCAGCAAGGCCGCACCGATCCGCGCCATTGTTGAGCATCGTACTCACCTGAGTGACCTTGATCTGGTGCTGCCGGATGGCGGTACCCACCTGACCCTGAGCAGTCTGCGCAAGTTTGCCGCCCAGAAGCAGCACTACACCCGTCTGATGGATGGTGCCGTGCTCAAGTCCGGCGTGGTGATCAAAGACAGCAACCTGCTGCGTGATACCCAGAATGGCGAGCTGATGCTGCCCAATGGCGAGACCGGCTTCTATCAGTACATCGACGAACAGGGTCAGTTTGTCGGCAAGGGTATTGCTCCAGGCTTTGTGGTGAGCGTCGGTTGGAAGAACTTCGCGCGCATCGTCACCGATCCGGGCATCCAGTCACCCTTCCTGCAGATCTTCATCTGGACCGTGATCTTCTCAACCTGTTCTGTCGCCTTCACCCTGGCTATCGGCATGGTGCTCGCCTGTCTGGTGCAGTGGGAAGAGCTCAAGGGGCGCGGTTTCTATCGGGTCATGTTGATCCTGCCCTATGCGATCCCGGCGTTTATCTCCATCCTGGTGTTCAAGGGGTTGTTCAACCAGAACTTCGGTGAGATCAACATGTTCCTGGAAGCGGCGTTTGGCATCAAGCCGGACTGGTATACCAACCCCTTCCTGGCCAAGGTGATGATCCTGATTGTCAACACCTGGCTCGGCTACCCCTACATGATGATCCTCTGCATGGGCCTGCTCAAAGCCATTCCGGAAGATCTCTATGAAGCGTCAGCCATGGATGGTGCCGGTCCGGTACAGAATTTCTTCAAGATCACCGTGCCGCTGCTGATGAAGCCGCTGACACCGCTGTTGATTGCCTCGTTCGCGTTCAACTTCAACAACTTCGTGCTTATCCAGTTGTTGACCAACGGTGCGCCCGACATCATCGGCGCCAGCACCCCGGCCGGTACCACCGACCTGCTGGTGAGTTATACCTACCGGATTGCGTTCCAGGGATCGGGTGGTCAGGACTACGGTCTGGCCAGTGCCATCGCCACAGCCATCTTCCTCATCGTGGGTGCACTGGCGCTGCTCAACCTGAAATTGTCCAAAGCCGACAAGCAGCTGTAAGGAGGCTTCAACATGGCAATCGTACAACCCAAATCAGTCAAATACCGGGTGTGGGCAACCCACCTGGTCATGTGGGGCTTCCTGGCGTTGATCATCTTCCCGTTGATCATGGTTATCGCCATCTCGTTCCGTAACGGTAACTTCGCGGTAGGGGAGATCATCCCCTCCAATCCGACGCTGGATCACTGGAAGCTGGCGCTGGGCATGTCCATCACCAACGCCGACGGCAGCATCACGCCGCCGCCGTTCCCGGTGCTGACCTGGTTGTGGAACTCCATCAAGATCGCCGGCATCACTGCCCTGATGATCGTGACGCTCTCCACCACCTGTGCTTACGCCTTTGCCCGCCTGCGTTTTCGTGGCAAGTCCACCATCCTGCAGGGCATGCTGATTTTCCAGATGTTCCCGGCGGTACTGGCGCTGGTGGCTATCTACGCGCTCTTTAACAAGATTGGTGACTATATCCCCTGGCTCGGTCTCAACACCCACGGTGGCCTGATCCTGGCGTACATGGGCGGTATTGCCCTCCACGTCTGGACCATCAAGGGCTACTTCGAGACCATCGACTCCTCCCTGGAGGAGGCGGCAGCCATCGACGGTGCGACCCCGTGGCAGGCATTCCGTCTGATCCTGTTGCCCCTGTCGGTACCCATCCTGGCGGTAGTGTTTATTCTGGCCTTTATCGGTTCCATTACCGAGGTGCCCATGGCCTCCATCCTGTTGCAGGATGTGAACAATCTGACCCTGGCGGTCGGGGCCCAGCAGTACCTCTATCCACAGAACTACCTGTGGGGTGATTTCGCGGCGGCCGCAGTGCTCTCCGGTTTCCCCATCACAGTGGTGTTCCTGTTGGCACAACGCTGGCTGGTTGGCGGTCTGACTGCCGGTGGTGTGAAAGGTTAAGTTTATGGCCGGGGGAGCTGACTCCCCCCGCTATCACGATTTGCAAAGATTCAAGAGCGGAGCTCGTCATGGCTGAAGTAGTACTCAACAACGTTCGCAAAAATTACGATCCGGCTGTTCACAAGGACACCCTGCGCAACATCAACCTCTCCATCAAGGAAGGGGAGTTCATCGTCTTCGTCGGCCCGTCCGGCTGTGGTAAATCCACCCTGCTACGGATGATCGCGGGTCTCGAGGACATCACCAGTGGTGAGTTGACCATCGGCGGTCGCTACATGAACGACGTACCGCCGGTAGAGCGCAACGTCGGCATGGTGTTCCAGTCCTACGCCCTCTATCCCCACATGAACATCTACGAGAACATGGCCTTTGGTCTGAAGCTCAAGAAGATGGACAAGGAGAACATCCACAAGCGGGTGATGCGCGCCGCCGAGATCCTGGGTCTCGAGCCGCTGCTGGACAGAAAGCCCAAGGCGCTCTCCGGTGGTCAGCGTCAGCGGGTCGCCATCGGTCGCTCCATCGTGCAGCAGCCGCAGGTGTTCCTGTTTGACGAACCGCTCTCCAACCTGGATGCCGCGCTGCGGGTCAAGATGCGGATCGAGATCGCCAAGCTGCACAAAGAGCTTAACTCCACCATCATCTACGTGACCCACGATCAGGTGGAAGCGATGACCCTGGCCGACAAGATTGTGGTGCTGAGCCCGCTCAAGGCCGAAGCTGCCACCAACCTGGAACAGTTCGGTTCACCGCTGGATCTCTACCACAACCCGGACAACAAGTTCGTGGCGGGCTTTATCGGCTCTCCCAAGATGAACTTCCTGGCGGGCGAGTTGCTGGAGATTGGCGAGCAGGAGTGCCTGGTCAAGCTGACCTCTGGCGATACTGTGCGTGCCCGGGTCGATGCCCGCAGTGGCGCTGTGGGTGACAAGGTGGAGCTGGGCATTCGCCCCGAGCACCTGATGCCGCTGGATCACCCCCATGCGCACAGCAAGGTGAGCGGGATCGTGCAGGTGGCTGAGCACCTGGGCGCCGAGTCCTTCGTTTATATGGATGTGGATGGTCACGACTTTACCGTCAAGGCCACCTCGGATGTGGATGTGGCGACCGGTCAGACCTACAGCGTGGGTATCCCGGCCGAAGCCTGCTACCTGTTCGATGCCAAGGAGCAGGCGTTCCCCCGTACCGCCAAATATATCCGTACCTGATTTTTTGTTGTGCTGGTTTTCCTTTCTTAATAATCAATGCCTTTTTGCCGGTCGTCAGACCGGCTTTTTATTGCCTGCGATTTGAACATGCAGATAGGCAAGGTAACCCGGTTCAAGCCTCGAGTTCGGCGGTAATATCGGGCACAAAGGTCTGGCTGGTCAGGGGAGGGCGCTCATACCCTTCGGTCTTGATGGGGGGGAGCTTGATGGGCTCGTAGTGGATCGCCTCGTAGGGCACCTTGCTCAGCAGATGGGCGATGCAGTTGAGCCGGGCACGGCGTTTGTCATCTGCCTCCACTACGAACCAGGGGCAATCCTCGGTGTCGGTGTAGGTGAACATGTCATCCTTGGCGCGGGAGTACTCCACCCAGCGCGAGCGGGACTGCAAATCCATCGGGCTGAACTTCCAGCGCTTGATGGGGGTGTTGATCCGCTCCTTGAAGCGCTTCTCCTGCTCCTCGTCACTGACCGAGAACCAGTATTTGATCAGGGTGATGCCGGAGCGGATCAGCATCCGCTCAAACTCGGGGCAGGCGCGCAGAAACTCGCGATACTCGGCATCGCTGCAAAATCCCATCACCCGCTCGACTCCGGCCCGGTTGTACCAGGATCGGTCAAACAGCACCATCTCGCCAGCGGCGGGCAGGTGGGCCACATAACGCTGAAAGTACCACTGGGAGCGCTCACGATCGGAGGGGGCGGGCAGCGCCGTGACCCGGCAGACCCGGGGGTTGAGCGGCTCGGTGATCGCCTTGATGACGCCTCCTTTACCGGCGGCGTCCCGTCCCTCGAACAGTACCACCACCTTTAACCCCTCCTGCTTGACCCACTCCTGCAGCTTGACCAGCTCCTCCTGCAGATGGGCAAGGTGGTGCTCGTAGCACTTCTTGTCCAGACGCGGCCGCTTCTTGCTCTTCTCCTTCGCCATGGGTTTCTCCTTTTGGCATCCTTTCATGGGTGACTTCTTTGAGTCACTGTCAGCTTGCACCAGGGAGGCGTCACCTGCCAAGGGGGACGTGATACACTGCCCGCCCATCGCTGGCAACAGGAGATAACATGAAGCATTTTATGGAGATAGCGGGCCGCCGGATGGCCTATCTGGATGAAGGGCAAGGGCCGGTACTGCTGTTTGGTCACAGCTATCTGTGGGATAGCGCCATGTGGGCGCCGCAAATCGAGGCGCTCAAGGGCAGCTATCGCTGCATCGTTCCCGAGCTGTGGGGCCACGGTGACTCCGACCTGCTCCCCGAAGGTGGCTGCACCCTGGCGACTCTGGCGCGGGATCACCTGGCGCTGCTCGATGCCCTCGGGGTTGACGAGTTCGTACTGGTGGGCCTCTCCATCGGTGGCATGTGGGGTGTGGAGCTGGCGCGCATGGTGCCAAACCGCCTTAAGGGTCTGGTGCTGATGGACAGTTTTGTCGGCCTGGAACCGCAGATCACCTGCGAGCGCTACCTCGGCATGCTGGCGATGATCGAGCAGCTCGGCACCGTGCCGGCGCCCATCATCGAACAGGTGGCGCCGATCTTCTTTGCCAGCCAGCCTGATGAGGCGCTGATGAGTGGTTTCAAGGCGCGTCTGGCCGCTTGGCCAAACGAGAAGATTGCCGCCATGGTGGCGGTGGGCCGCAGCTTTGTGACCCGCGAAGATCGTATCGAGTGGCTGGAGGAGATCACCACTCCCGCACTGGTGATGACCGGCTGCGAAGACAAGGCCCGTCCGGTGCTGGAGGGCTATCTGATGGCCGAGGTGCTGGGTTGCCCGTTCAGGGAGATCCCGGCCGCTGGCCACATCTCGTCGCTGGAAAATCCGTCCTTCGTCAATCAGCAACTGACCGATTTTCTGGCGACGCTGTAAGCCTGAATTGGCAGCTTGAGCAGGCTGTACGACCAGCCTGATGGTCGTGAAAAAGGGAGCCGAGGGCTCCCTTTTGTTTGGTCGTGTCTCACGGTTCAAGACTCATAACCGTTACCAGAGATAGCCCAGCGCAAAACCCGCATAGAGCTCGCCATCGTGCTGGACGATGGGGCTGTTTTTGATGTCCCGATCATACCATTCGTAGTTCATGGCAAACATGCCAATCCAGTTGGGGCTGAAGCGGTAACTGGTGATGAGGGCCGTCATCGGGGAGAGGGTGGTACCGGTATCCCAAGCGGGCCGCTGGGCGGTTGCCTCGCTCTCGGAGATGCCGCCGAAGTAGTAGTTGGCCATCTTGTCGCTGCGCAGCATCAGCCCCATCCCCGGCATGATCAGCAGGTTGTCGCGCAGGATGGGGAAATCGGCCCACAGCAGCAGCTCCTGTCCCTTGCTGCGGCCGGTGACATCGCTGTTGGCTCGCACGGTCAGCAGGGCGTAGGGGGTGATGATGTTGCCACCGATCCCGCCTTCCAGCTGCCATTTTCGCTGCTCCATGCCAGTAAAGGCCGGAGAATCCTCGGGATCCAGATTGCCAAAACGGACCCGGCCATAGCCGTAGAGGGCCACGTTCTCATCCTTGTGGAAGTAGTAGCGGGCCCGATCCCCCAGAAACATGAACTGGTTGCCAAAATAGATAAAGCCGGGGATGGCGTAGAGGCTGTTATCTTGTGCTTCATAACGGGCCTGCCCCCCGATGAGCGCCGCTCCGGCGACAAAGCCCTGTGGCACCGGGCTGGTAGGGCTGTCGCTGGTGAGCAGATCCATGGCGCCAAGATCGATATCGGCGCGGACGGGCATGGCGGCAGCGAGGAGCAGGGCCGTCAGCCCTGCCGCTCTAATTTGACGAAAAAAGGTCATGGACACTCCGTTGTCACGATTGCAGGGGAAGCAGGTTATTTTGTGGCACCGGGCATCTCTTCACGTTTTGGCCAGGCATTGATCACCGCCTTGACCAGGGTGGCGAGGGGAATGGCGAAGAAGACACCCCAGAATCCCCACAAGCCGCCAAACACCAGCACGGCGATGATGATGGCCACCGGATGGAGGTTGACCGCTTCCGAGAAAAGCACCGGCACCAGCAGGTTGCCATCGAGGGCCTGAATGACCAGATAGGCCACCATCAGCCAGGCAAACTCCGGGGTGAGCCCCCACTGGAACAGGGCGACCATGGCGACCGGTACGGTCACCACGGCGGCGCCGATATAAGGGATCAGCACCGAGAAGCCGACCGCGACCGCCAGCAGCACCGAATAGCGCAGCCCCATCAGGGCGAAGGGAACATAGGTAGCGATGCCGACGATGAGGATCTCGATCACCTTGCCGCGGATGTAGTTGATGATCTGGTTGTTCATCTCCACCCACACCCGGTTGACAAGGGTGCGGTTGCGCGGCAGGAAGCGGCGCAGGCTGCCCATCAGTACCCGCTTGTCTTTGAGCATAAAGAAGACCATCAGCGGTACCAGAATGAGGTAGATCATGATGGCGACCACGTTGACCAGCGAACTGAGGGAGGCGCTTACCAGATGCTCGCCGCCACTGAGGATGCGCTGGCGAATATTGTCGATGACGGTCTCCACCAGACTGACGTCGATGAGCTCGGGGTATTTGTCCGGCAGGGTGCGCACATAATCCTGAGCGTGGGTCAGCATGGCCGGCGCCTCTTTGGCCAGATTGATCCCCTGACTGACCAGCGTCGGGATAAGACCCAGCAAGGAGGCGACTGCTACCGCAATAAAGAGGATCAGAATGACGCTGGTGGCCAGGGTGCGCGACAGCCCCGCTTTTTGCAGCCGGGCGACCGGCCACTCCAGCAGATAGGCCATTACCAGCGCCACCAGCAGGGGGGCCAGCAGATCGCCAAACAGCCAGATGATGGTGAAGCAGAACACCAGCAACAGGAAAAGGGTAACTGCATCGGGATCGGAAAAACGGGTCTGATACCAGCGCTTCAATACTTCTAACATGACGGCATCCTTACATCACTGGGGCTCAAGATGGTTGTTTCGCCCCGACAACCAACTGCAAAGAGAGGGTTTTGTCCGCTTCTTGCTGCACCTCGACATGGTGGCCCTGACGGTGCAGATAGGCCGGAATATCCTGCCGGGAGCCCGCATCGGCCAGCCGGATGGTGACGGTTTGACCGCTTTGGGCCTCCCTTAACCAGAGCTTGAGCCGGATCAGCGGCTCGGGGCAACGCCAGGGGGTCAGGTCGAGAATTTCCATGGGGGCTCCATCAGGCAGGTGGCCGCTATTATGGCCGTGATAAGAGCATGAAACAACGCTTGTAGCCCTTGATGGGCAAGGGTATTCTGCCGAGGCCCTTTCTGATGGAGATAGAGATAACGTGGCACGTTTTTCCCCCCTGATGGCATCGCTTCCCCTGCTGGCTTCCCTGATGGGCGCCACGTTTCATGCCGAGGCCAACAATCAACTTCCCGACATCGGCACGGCCGGGGTTGCTGCCCTGCCCATCGAGCAGGAAGTGCGTTACGGCAACGCCTTTATGCGCTTTGCCCGTGCGGGTTTGCCGATCATCGATGATCCGGTGCTGAGCCAGTACATTGATGATCTGGGTCAGCGACTGCTGACCAACGCCGATGGGGTGCGTTTCCCGTTTACCTTCTTCCTCATCAATGATCCCAGCATCAACGCGGCCGCCTTCCTCGGCGGGCGAGTCAAGGTGCACACCGGCCTCTTCCTCTACGCCGACAGCGAGAGCGAGCTGGCCTCGGTACTGGCCCACGAAATCACCCACGTGACCCAGCGCCATATCGCCCGTTATATGGAGGCGCAGGCGAGCAGCTCGGCGGTGACCCTGGCCGGTCTGGTGGGCTCCATCGCGCTGGCAGTGATCAACCCGACTGCCGGTATCGCCGCGCTGCAGACCACGCTGGGCCTCTCCATGCAGTCGGCCATCAACTACACCCGCGACAACGAATACGAAGCGGACCGGATCGGCATGAAGACCCTCTACGATGCCGGTTTCGATCCCATGGGGATGGCCAACTTCTTCCAGAAACTGGCTGCCGAATACCGTTACGCCAGCAAGCCGCCGGAAATGCTGCTCACTCACCCGCTGCCGGAGACCCGGATCAGCGAGGCTCGCGCTCGGGCGGGCAGCTATGGCCGCCGCGACTTGCCGCCCAGTCTCGACTTCTGGCTGGCCAAGGTGCGGATTCAGGTGCGTTTTGGTACCGATACCCCGCAGGGGCTGCTGAGCTACTTCGATAGCCGGATCCAGAAGGGGGATTACCCGCTCAAGGATGCCGCCATCTATGGCAAGGCGCTGGCGCTGATCCAGCTCAAGCGCACCGACGAGGCGGATACCTTGATGCAGGAGCTGGCGGCCCGTCATCCGGAAGATCTCTTTATCGTCGATGCCCAGACCGACATCGATCTGGCCAAGGGGCGCAGTGCTCAGGCCATCGCGCGCCTCGAGAAGTTCCGCAGCCGGATGCCGGATAACGAAGTGGTGGTGGTCAACCTCGGCAACGCCTACCTCGAGAGCGGCAACTACAAGAAGTCCATCGCCATCCTCGACCCCTATGCCCGTGCCCATGAGGAGAACAATCTGGCCTGGAACCTGCTGGCCGATGCCTATCGCAAGGCGGGCAGAATGACCGAGCTGCATATGGCGCGGGCCGAGATGCTCGCGCTGCGCGGGGATTATCAGGCGGCCATCGACGAGCTGATCGTGGCACGCGGTACCACCAGCGATCGGATGACCCTGGCTCGTCTGGAGGCGCGCATCACCGAGCTGGAGCGGGCCAAGAAGGATCTCGACAGCCTCAAGGGCTAACGAAACCTATCAAACAAGGGCGCACTATGGTGCGCCCTTGTTGTTTATAGCGATGATGTTGATGTGGGTTACATTGATAGTGCGACGAGTTAGTGACTCAGGCTGCTGGCGGTCGCCTTGAGCATCTCGATCTGCTGCTGGTCGAGCTCGCCGACCAGCGTCTGCTTGAGTTTGCCCTCACTATCGAGCAGATAGCTGGTGGGCAGGGCGCCCGGGTGGGGGAAGGGGAGCCTGGTATCCGCATTGGCGATCAGCAGCGGCACCTTGATGTGGTATTGCGCAGCCAGCTTGTCCAGTTCTGTCGGGGTGGTCGGGTCGTAGTTGATGGCCACCACTGTGATCTGGCCTTCTGCCGCCAGCCCGTTGAGGCGCGGCATCTCCCGCAGGCAGGGGGCGCACCAGGGGGCGAAGTAGTTGACCAGCAGCGGCTTGCCGGCAAAGTGGCGCAGGCTGACCGACTGCCCTGTTGCATCGGTAAATTCGGGGGCGGGTGTGCAGGCGCCCAGCAGGCTCGCCACAATCAGCCAACAAATTCGTTTCAATTCCTTTCCACTGCCGCTTACCCTGACCATAACTTTCCCCTACAATAGCGCCGTTTCTAGTCCCATCTTGCGATTAATCAGGGAGTTACCATGAGCGAGACCCAAATCTACCACAATCCGCGCTGCTCCAAGAGTCGCGAAACCCTGGCTCTGCTGGAACAGCACGGGATCGCCCCTGATGTGGTGCTCTATCTGGAGCAGGCTCCGAGCGAAGATGAGATCCGCAACCTGCTCTCTCTGCTCGGTTTTAGCGATCCCCGCCAGCTGATGCGCACCAAGGAGGATCTCTACAAGGAGCTGGGATTGGCCGATGTCAGCGGTGATGCCCTTATTCGCGCCATGCACCAGCATCCCAAGCTGATCGAGCGCCCAATTGTCATCAAGAATGGTCAGGCCCGCATTGGTCGCCCGCCGGAGCAGGTGCTGGAGATCCTCAAGTGAGCACCCGCTTTGCCCGTCTGCTGACTCTGGTCGGCTTCTTTGGTCTGCTGGGCTGGGTCATCCTCTGGCATCTGTGGCTATCACCCCATCCGGACCTCAACCCCTGGCTGCTGCCGGTGATCTGGACGGTACCGCTGCTCTTCCCCCTCAAGGGGATAGTGCAGGGCAACCCCTACACCCACGCCTGGGGCAACTTCGTGTTGATGCCCTATTTCCTCCACGCCCTCACCCTGATCACCACGGATGAGGGGGAGCGGTGGCTGGCGGTGGTGGAGCTGCTCTTCACCACTCTCGCCTTTGTCGGCACCATCTATTACGCCCGACTGCGTGGTCGCGAACTTGGCTTAAGCATTCGCAAAAAGAAAGACGAAGCCAACTGATGACAAACGCCCCGCAAGGGGCGTTTTTTATGGGGAAGCTGCTCTATCCAGAGGGATCACTGTGCCCCTTGGGCTGCCCGATATTGGGCCAGCTGCTGCTGGCTAAAGGCCATCAGCTGGGGATAGAAGCGCAGAAATCCCGCCTCGCATGTTTGCCACTGCGACTCATCAAGGGTCAGCAGCGCCTCTCCCAGTTGTACCGGGCGGCGCAGTCGGCGACCTATGCCATTCAGCGCTTGCCCCAGCCCCTCCCTGTGGCGGTAGGAGGCGATCCAGTTCTGCTCGGCCATCCGCTTGAGGGGAAGCGGCAGTCCATCCGGCAGGCGTGGGTGATCGGCCAATAGCTGATCATAACTGCGTTGCAGGAAGCGGGGCAGGGGTTCGGTACTGAACAGCCCCCAATGCTGGCTCAGCCAGTGGTCGTAGATCATATCCACCACTATGCCACCAAAGCGGCGCCAGGGGGCCTCGAAACAGGCGACGGCCGCCTTGTGCTCTGGGTGGCTGTCGGTGAAGGCATCAATTTTGCGGTGTAGCCAGATCCCCTTATCGAAGTGGGCGGCAAGCCCCGTGGGCAGCGTGCCTTTGACGAAATCGCCGAGCAGATTGCCGGTGAGGGAGCTTCGGGTGTGGGCAGCCAGATGGATATGGGCCAGAAAATTCATCGGTAGCTGTGGGTCTGTTATGGGATGGCAAGGTGCTTCGAGCCTAACGGATCCTGCCCGCCTTGACCATGATCGGGATTTTGCTACTGCTCGGCGGCTGCCTCTTGCCGGGCAAATTTGGGGCGTGCTAAGGTGATTGCCATCTTTGTCACAGGACGCGACAAACCACCATGATGCGCAAAGCCAGAGGCTTTTTTCTGGCCTTCTACTTCAAGCCTTTCTATCTCTCCGAGTGGTTCGACGAATAGATCGAACCCCTGGAGCAGTCCACTGACGCCCGCTCGGGCGTGATCTCGCTCATCCAGATTTTGCCGCTTTTGGTCATCGCATGCATTCGCCTGCGGTGCCTTGTCCGCGCTTGTGCGCTTTTTATGTAATGGAGTACACATGATGAAGATCAGACTGACCCTCTCAGCCCTGTTTGTTGCCAGCCTGCTGGCCACCCCCGCCATGGCCAAGGAGTGGAAAACCGTGCGTTTCGGGGTAGAGGGGGCCTACCCGCCCTTCTCCTGGACCGATGCGTCGGGCGAGATCAAGGGGTTTGATATTGATCTCGCCAACGCCCTTTGTAAGCAGATGGCGGTCAAGTGCGAGTTGGTGGCGCAGGATTGGGACGGCATGATCCCGGCCCTGCTGTCGCGCAAATACGACGCCATCATCGCCGCCATGTCGATCACCGACGAGCGGCGCCAGAAGGTCGATTTCACCGAGAAATATGCCCATATTCCCAATCGCTTTGTGGCGGCCAAGGGGACCGAGCTGACGCTGACCCCGGAAGGCATGGCGGGCAAGCGCATCGGTGTGCAGCGTGCCACCACCCACGACAAGTACCTGACCGACAATTTTGGCTCGAATGTCACCATCGTCCGCTACGGCAATGCCGATGAGGCCTATCTCGATCTGAAAGCGGGTCGGGTGCTGGCCCTGTTGGCCGATGCCTCTGCCATTGAGCAGGGACTGCTTGGCAAAGAGGGGGGCGACAAGTTCGACTATGTGGGGCCCGCCCTGACCGATCGCCAGTGGTTTGGTGATGGGATGGGGATCGCCGTGCGCAAGAGCGATAAGGAGCTCAAGGGCAAGCTGGACGAGGCGATCAAGGCCCTGCGTGCCAATGGCACCTATCAGCAGATCAACCAGAAGTACTTCAAGTACGATATATATGGTGGTTGACGGGGGGAGGGAGCTTGCTCCCTCTCTTTTCATTGGACAAGCGACAATCGTGCAAGGAGGATCGCCATGTTGACCCTGATCGAGGGGGCCGAGATCTTCAGCCCCACCCACCTTGGCCAGCAGGATCTGCTGGTGGCTGATGGCCGCATTGCCTGGATGGGCAAGGGGTTGACGGTGCCCGCAAACTGGCCGTTGCACAGGGTCGATGGTCGAGGCCGCTATCTGGTGCCCGGGCTGGTGGATCCGCTGGCCCATATCACCGGCGGTGGCGGTGAGGGGGGCTTTGCCTTTCGCACCCCGGAGCTGGCGGCGAGCGAGGCGCTCAAGGCCGGCGTCACCACCCTGGTGGCGGCGCTTGGCACCGACAGCCTGACCCGCACTCCCGCGCAGGTGCTCGGCAAGGTGCGCGAGTTTCGCGCCGCCGGGGTGAGCGCCTTTATGTATACCGGCTCTTACCATCTGCCGGTCAAGACCCTGACCGGCACGGTGGAGTCGGACATCATCCTGATCCCCGAGGTATTGGGGGTGGGGGAGGTGGCCATCAGTGACCACAGATCCAGTGCGCCGACCCACGACGAGCTGGCCAGGCTTGCCAGCGAGGCGCGGGTGGCCGGGCTGCTTGCGGGCAAGAGCGGGGTCAGCTTCTTCCATGTCGGGGATGGCAAGGGGGCATTGGCGCCCCTGCGGGCCCTGCGCGATAAGACCGACATTCCGCTGCGCCAGCTCTATCCCACTCACTGCAACCGCAACCCCTGGCTCTTTGCCGAGGCCATCGAGTGGGGCAAGGCGGGAGGTTGGGTCGACCTCACCACCTCGAGCTTTCCCGATCTGCTGGAGGATGGCGAGCGGCTTGCCGCCGATGCACTCGTCGAGCTGCTGGCCGCCAATGTGCCTGCCGAGCGCATCACCTTCAGCTCGGATGCCAACGCCAGCCTGCCGCGCTTTGATGGCGAAGGGCGGCTAATCGAGATGCGCTGCGGTCAGATTGCCAGCCTGTGGCTGCAGTGCGTGCGCGCGACCCAACTCGGTGTCTCGCTGGAGAGGGCGTTGGCCGCGGTGACGAGCAATCCGGCACAGGCGCTGGGGCTCGGCAGCAAGGGGCGTATCGGGGTCGGGCAGGATGCGGATCTGCTGCTGGTGCACGGCCGTACGTTTGCTATCGAGCGAGTGATGAGTGGCGGCCAGTTGCGCGAATAAGGCTGCGGGCAATATCGTAGTCAGTGCGAGTGCGTAGTTGCTCCAACCAGCAAAAGCCCGACAACAAGGTCGGGCTTTTTTATCTGCAATGTGGAGATCAGGCTTAGATCGCCAGAAACCCGAGGATCAGGATGGGGCCGAGCAGGCTCAGGATAAAGCCGGAGACAATGGCCACCGGCACCACCTGAATGCCCCCTGATTTCTGGATGACCGGCAGGGTGAAGTCCAGCGCCGTGGCGCCGCCGTAACCGATGGCCGCCGAGGGGTGGCGTCGCATCAGGACCGGGATGATCAGAATGGCGATAAGCTCGCGCCCAAGATCGTTGATAAAGGCAGCAGAACCGAGCACCGGTCCCAGTTTGTCGGCCACCAGAATGCCGGAGAGCGAATACCAGCCGAAGCTCGAGCTCATCGCCAGACCATGGGTAAAGGGCATCCCCAGCAACTGGGCCGCCAGCAGGCTGCCCAGCCAGCTGCTGAGGATGACGGTGGCGGCTATCTTCATCCCCCAGGGGTTGAGCAGGATCTGGCGCAGTCGCATGCCGGAGTTGCGCATCTGCACCCCGATGAGAAACAGCAGCAGCATCAGGGCCCACTCGCTCCACTTGTCGATGGGCAGGGCGCGCAGATCCACCAGTAGACCCAGCAGCACACCGCCGAGCACCACAAAGCAGAGCTGCAGGGATTCCCACAACAGGTGCAACTTGCCCGGCATCTTGGCATCGCTCGCCTCGTGGGTCGGTGGCGTGCGCTTGTCGAGCCACCAGAGGGCCAGCAGGTTGCAGACCGTGATCGCGGTCAGCATCACCCCAGCGACCTTGAAGATCACCGCCAGATTGCTGCCCAGGTTCTCCACATAGGCAAGCCCGAGCCCCATCAGAAACAGAATGAGGTAGACCATCTTGCCCAGACTCTGGTTGACCAGCTTGATCAGCCGGGCAGAGGAGAGGGGAACCAGATAGCCGATTGCCAGTGGCAACAGGATCAGCAACACATTGAGCAGCATCGAGGCCTCGATCACAAAAACTGATAAAAACACCACCTTATCATTACTTATTGGCTCTGTGTCACATATCTCTCGCTTTCATGGCCGAAAACAGCCCTTTTGGGGGCGGATTGTTACTTTTTTGCCACAACCTCTCTGTTTGATAAGGTTCTGTGCGAGCCCGAGTGCACCAATGAAATCAAGTTGATCCAATCGGGGTGCCGATATTTCGCTCGGCAAGGGGGTGCATAAAGCCATTTTGGTGCCGGTTTGGCACACATCACGCTTTTCTCTTGCCACTGATATGATTGGGGTATAAAAAGGCGTTATCGGAATAGCCATTGAAACGGCTGTTTATGCAAACAAAGTGCTGAAAAATACGCAAAGAGCGAATAAAAATAGAGCGAATCTCCTGAAGACCCTCGTTCTGTATTGTTTTTTCACTATCCGGGTGATATTTTCGCTGAAGGTTGCCATCGGTTAACTTTTTGTTAAATGGACGATGGTTGAGTCACGCCCCCTGCGGCGTCTAGGGACAGACAAGGTTGTAATGGATGAGCGACGTTGCCGCACTGGAAGTACGTGATCTGCACAAATATTTTGGCACCCACGAAGTGCTCAAGGGCATCGACATGACCGCCCACAAGGGGGATGTGATCTCCCTTATCGGCTCCTCCGGCTCGGGGAAGTCGACCTTTCTTCGCTGTATCAATCTGCTCGAAACCCCCTCATCCGGCACCGTCTCGCTCCATGGCGAGCTGATCCGGATGAAAACCAGCCGCGCCGGCGAGCGGTTGCCCGAGGATATGCGTCAGGTTGAGCGGATCCGCAGCCGGCTGGCCATGGTGTTTCAAAGTTTCAATCTCTGGTCACACATGACCATCATGCAGAACATCATCGAAGTGCCGATCCAGGTGCTCAAGGTGCCTCGCGCCGAAGCACTGGCCAAGGCAGAGCAACTGCTCAACCGGGTTGGACTCTGGGAGCGGCGTGACTACTATCCCGGCCACCTCTCCGGTGGTCAGCAGCAGCGGGCCGCCATTGCCCGTGCGCTGGCGGTAGAGCCCGAGGTGATGCTGTTCGATGAACCCACCTCGGCGCTGGATCCCGAGCTGGTGGGAGAGGTGCTCGGCCTGATGCGCGAGCTGGCTGAAGAGGGGCGCACCATGCTGGTGGTGACCCACGAGATGTCGTTTGCCCGGGATGTATCGAACAAGGTGATGTTTCTGCATCAGGGACGGGTGGAAGAGGAGGGCAACCCCAAGGAGATTTTCGCCCATCCCAAATCCGAGCGGTTCAAGCAATTCATCTCCTCCATCTACTGATGGCGGGATGCCTGGTTACCCAATCAACTGTTTTATCAAGGAGAGATACATGAACAAGCTGATGCTGGCGACAGCCGTAGTTACTGCCCTCGCGTCCGGTAGCCTGATGGCCAAGGAGTGGAAAGAGGTCCGGATCGGGGTTGAGGGTGCCTATCCCCCCTTCTCCTGGACCGAACCCAGTGGCGAGGTGAAAGGTTTTGATATCGACATCGCCAACGCCCTGTGCGAAGAGATGAAAGTGAAGTGCACCCTGGTCAAGCAGGACTGGGACGGCATCATTCCGGCGCTGTTGTCGCGCAAGTTTGACGCCATCATCGCTACCATGGACATCACAGAAGAGCGCAAGAAGAAGGTGGACTTCACCCAGAAGTACCAGCACATTCCGGCCCGCTTCGCCGCCAAGAAGGGCACTGACGTGCAGCTCGACAAAGCCTTTATGGAAGGCAAGTCCGTCGCGGTGCAGCGTGCAACCTCCATGGATACCTTTATTACCGACAACTTCCCCAATGCCACCATCAAGCGTTACGGCACCGCCGATGAAGCCTATCTCGATCTGAAATCCGGTCGTGTGGACTATGTGCTGGCCGACTCTGCCGCCATCACCGACGGTCTGTTGAAGAAAGAGGGCGGTGATGCCTTTGAATTCGTCGGCCCGAAACTGACCGATCCCAAGTGGTTTGGCGAGGGTGCCGGTATTGCGGTGCGCAAGGCTGACAAGGATCTGAAAGAGAAATTCAACGCCGCCATTCTGGCGCTGCGTGCCAACGGCAAGTACAAGGAAATAAACGACAAGTACTTCGAGTTCGACGTTTACGGAGAGTAAAACAAAGAGACGTTTACGGCGAGTAAGTCCAAAGACGTCTACGGCAAGTAACGACAGGTTGATCCCGTCAGTAGTCATCGGGCCCGTCACCTCCCTGAGGGAGTTTACGGGCCCGCATTGATTGCAATGGAGCTGCACATATTTCATTCGGACTGCTATGGAGCCTTCTGGTTAGCAGGTGCGTGAAGATTCAGTGGCGATGGAGCTGCATATGTTTGATTTGAAAGGATACGAAGCCTCGCTGCTGGAGGGCGCCTGGGTCACCCTGGAAGTGGCGCTGGCCTCCCTGCTGCTGGCGTTGCTGCTGGGGATGCTGGGGGCGCTGGCCAAACTCTCTCCCTACAAGTGGGCCAGGGCCATCGCCACCGGCTACACCACCATCATTCGCGGCATCCCCGATCTGGTGCTGATGATGCTGCTCTTCTTTGGCGGCCAGGTGCTGATCAACGGTATCTGCACCTGGGTCAACGAGACTTACAACAGCTGGTTACTGGAGAGCAATCCCAATCAGGAGTGGGTCTCCCTGCTTCCGGACTATATCGACATCAGCCCCTTTGTGGCCGGTGTCGCGACCATCGGTTTTATCTTCGGCGCCTACATGACCGAGACCTTTCGCGGCGCCATTCTGGCGGTGGACAAAGGTGAGCTGGAGGCCGCACGGGCTTTTGGCATGCGGGCTACCCAGGTGTTTGTGCGGATCCTCTTCCCCCAGATGATGCGCCACGCTCTGCCCGGGTTTGGCAACAACTGGCTGGTGCTGCTGAAAACCACCGCGCTGGTCTCCATCATCGGCCTTGATGACATGGTGCGCAAAGCCTCGCTGGCGGCGGGCTCGACCCAGCAACCCTTCACCTTCTACATGGCGGTGGCGTTGATCTTCCTGATCTTCACCGCAGTCTCCACCTCGGCACTCAAGTGGGCCGAGCGTCACTATGCCATCAAGACGAGGTAAGCCATGGATTTCTCAATCATTCTCAAAGAGTGGCCCACCTATTGGGAGGGGCTCTATACCACCGTCTGGCTGGTGGCTCTCTCTCTGATCCTTGGGTTGATGCTGGCGGTGCCCATGGGCATCCTGCGCAATAGCCGCAACTGGCTGATCAAGGGGCCAATCTGGGCCTATATCTACTTCTTTCGCGGCACCCCGCTGCTGGTGCAGCTCTTTATCATCTACTACGGCGCCGCCCAGTGGGAGTGGCTGAAGAACAGTGCCGCCTGGTCGCTCTTCTCCGAAGCCTGGTTCTGTGCGCTGCTGGCCTTCACCCTCAATACCGCCGCCTATACCGCCGAGATCGTGCGCGGGGCGGTACACAATATGCCGCGCGGCCAGATTGAGGCAGCCAACGCCTTTGGCATGACCCGCTGGCAGACCCTGACCCGGATCATTTTGCCCAACTCGTTTCGTCGGGCACTGCCGGCTTACAGCAACGAGGTGATCTTCATGCTGCAAGGCTCGGCGGTGGCGGGCATCATCACCATCGTCGATCTGACCGGCGCGGCGCGGATCATCAACTCCCGCTACTACAGTCCGTTCGAGGCCTTTTTGACCGCAGGGCTGCTCTATATGCTGCTCACCTTTGTCATCGTCTGGCTGTTCAAGAAGTGGGAAGCGCGCTGGCACGCTCACCTGCGTCCGCGCAATGTGTAAGGGTTGAGCTGCCAAGATGAGCGAGAATGGCTCCGCCTGTTGCAGGTGGGGCCATTTTTATTTTCATCCTCTGCCCGCCCGGTTTGCTAAATAGTGCCCGAGCAGGGAGAATGCAGCACTCCCGAGCGCCGCCAGCTGTTGGCTGCATGCCTTATCCCCCAGTTCCCGAGTCCCGAGGTTTTATGTACCGGATTTTGTTTGAGCATCCCGCTTTCCTGGTTATCGACAAGCAGCCCGGCATAGGCATGCACGACGAGAAGGGGGACGGGGAGGCGGTCAATCCGGGGCTGGTCAATCGCGTGAAGGCCGATACCGGGTTCACCCTCTATCCGGTGCACCGGCTCGACAAGATGACCTCCGGCTTGGTGCTGCTGGCCCGCACCACAGAGGCGAACCGTGAGCTGAGCATGGCTTTTGCGGCCCGTGAGGTGAGCAAACAGTATCTGGCGCTCTCCGATCGCAAACCGAAGAAGAAGCAGGGTTGGGTGAAAGGGGATATGCAAAAGGGGCGTGGCGGCAGCTGGCTGCTGGCGCGCACGCTGGATAATCCTGCCATCAGCTGGTTCGATTCGGTGTCGGTGCGCGAAGGGCTGCGGCTCTATCGCGTCAAGCCCCAGACCGGCAAAACCCACCAGATCCGGGTTGCCCTCAAAAGTATCGGTGCCCCCATTCTCGGGGATGAGCGCTATGGCGGTACGCCAGCCGATCGCGGCTATCTGCACGCCTGGCGACTGAGTTTTAAGCTGGCGGGCGAGCCGTTCGATTTTGTCTGCCCGCCCGATGTGGGGAGTGAATTTGTCACCCCCGAGCTCATGGCCGCCATCGCAGCCCTTGCGCCCTGATGCTGATGCGCCCAGCACCTGACACCATGATCCATTCAGCGAAAGAGCGTGATCCTGACGGACGTGCGCCGCGCTGGATCCTGGCCGACTTTGACGACACCCTGGCCCCCGGCGACAGCCACGCCGGTCTGCTGCGCTATATCCTGTGCCGCCGGATCTGGCCGCTGCTGCTGTTGCCAGTGATTGCGCTGGGTGGGTTGGTCTATTTGTTGCCAAGTCAGCTGCTACCCAGCCAGCGGCGGCGCGGTATCTCCCTTATCTGGTGGGCCATCACGTTGGGGCTTTCCCCTTTGGACTGGCGCAAGCTGGTGCGCGCCTATTGCCGCATCAGGCCGGGACTGTTTCGTCAGGCTCGCGAGCTGCTGCAAAGCGAGGGGGCGCGCTGCTGGGTGATCTCCGCCAGCCCCTGCGCGCTGGTGCGAGCCCAGCTCTATCAGCAACTGCCCGGCCAGTTGCCCCACCGGATCATTGGCTCGCAGATGCACTACCGTTTTGGCGGCCTGATGCCGCGCTTCTATTGCCACGGTCAGCACAAGCTGCTGCCGGAGATCTGTGCCCTCGATGCCGAGCTGGCCTTGAGCGACAGCCTGCACGATCTGCCGCTGCTGGGGTTGGGGAAAGAGGCGTGGTTGATCAATCCGACGCCCACGCGACTGAAAAAAGCCCGGGCCCGCTTGCCCCATCTGATGATCAAAAACTGGCAACTGTAATGCAAAGCTGACAGCCATGCGGGTCGTCACCGTTTGATTCGCAGGGCTGTGGCTTGAATGTCACAATCCATTTACATCTTTTGCTGCCAGCTGCGAAAAACTATCTGCAGCCCGCCTCTTCTCTTCCTACTACGCCCTGCCTCTAATGAAACAAGTTGTTAACACTTGCTGCGCCGCTGCGTGCCGCAATCCGTTTTAACCGAATCAAGAGCAAGGAGCGCCCGATGAATGCCACCTCTTCCGCCACCCATACCATCAATCCGCTGAGCTCTAATCCGTTAGGGACGGACGGTTTCGAGTTTGTCGAGTACACGGCCCCCGATGCCAAGGGGATTGCCGCCCTCAAGAGCCTGTTCGTCTCGCTCGGGTTTGCCGAGGTCGCCAAGCACAAACACAAGCAGTGCTGGCTCTACCGGCAGGGGGATATCAACTTTGTGGTCAATGCCGAGCCCCACTCCCAGGCGGAGCAGTTTGCCAGCCTGCACGGGCCGAGCGTTTGCGGCATGGCGTTTCGGGTGAGTGATGCGGGCAAGGCCCAGCAGTTCGCCATTGCCAAGGGGGCCAAGCCCTTTATCGGCAAGATTGGCCCGATGGAGCTCAACATTCCCGCCATCTACGGTATCGGCGAGAGCACCCTCTCCTTTGTCGACCGCTATGGTGACAAGGGCTCCATCTATGACGTGGACTTTGTCTTCTACCCCGACTGGCAGGCCCGGATGGCAGAGGTGGATGCCGGTCTTATCGAGATCGATCACCTGACCCACAACGTCCATCGCGGCAATATGGATGTCTGGTCCAACTTCTATGAGCGGATCGGCAACTTCCGTGAAATTCGCTACTTCGATATCGAAGGCAAGCTGACTGGGCTGCACTCCCGTGCCATGACCGCCCCCTGCGGCAAGATCCGCATCCCTATCAACGAGTCGGCGGATGACAAGTCGCAGATCGAGGAGTATCTGCGCCAGTACAAGGGGGAGGGGATACAGCATATCGCACTCTCCTCGGCCGACATCTACCACACCATCCGCACCCTGCGCAGCCGCGGCACCGGCTTTATGCCGACACCGGATACCTACTACGAGAAGGTGAACAGCCGGGTCGAGGGGCATCAGGAGGATCTGGCTGCCCTCAAAGAGCTGCGCATCCTCATCGACGGCTCCCCCACCAAGGATGGCATCCTGCTGCAGATCTTTACCGATACCGTGATTGGTCCGGTCTTCTTCGAGATCATCCAGCGCAAGGGCAACGAAGGGTTTGGCGAGGGCAATTTCAAGGCGCTGTTTGAATCGATCGAGCTGGACCAGATCCGCCGTGGCGTGCTGGATGGCGGTGAGGATGAGAAGGGGGCCCGTAAAGAGGGAGCGAACAATGCGTAACTGGATTAACTTTCCCCACCGGGAGGGGACCCACTCCCGACAGGCCCATGCCGACCTGCCCCAGCAGGCCATCTATGAGCGCGAACTGGGGCGCAGCGGCTTTTTCGGCCCCGCCACCCACATGCACCACAAGCATGCCCCCACCGACTGGAGCAGTTGGGAAGGGCCGCTGCGGCCACGGCTGTTTGACCTCAATGCCCTGCAAGAGGAGGTGAGCTCGCTCTCCCCCTGGGTGGCCCCCGATATTCTCAGCAACCCACACTGTCGCTACCGTATCTGGCGGCTCTCCGAGGCGATGCCGTTTCTGGTGCGCAACGCCGATGGCGACGAGTTGCTCTTTATCCACGAGGGGGGCGGCGAGTTCTTCTGCGACTACGGCCACCTGACTCTGCGGGACGGCGACTACGTGGTGATCCCCCGCGGTACCATGTGGCGCATCGAGCCGACAGCGCCCCTGTTCATCCTGATGATCGAGGCGACCAACGACAGCTACCAGCTGCCGGACAAGGGGCTGGTGGGCAATCACGCCATCTTTGATCCGGCGGCTCTGGATGTGCCCGCCATCAACGAACGCTTTTTGGCTCAGCAGGATGAGAACCCCTGGTCGCTGCAGGTCAAACGCCACGATCAGGTGTCGGTCATCACCTGGCCGTTCAACCCGTTGGATGCACAAGGGTGGCACGGCGACTTGTGCGTGGTGCGTCTCAACTGGCGGGATATCCGCCCGCTGATGAGCCACCGCTACCATCTGCCGCCGTCGGCCCACTCCACCTTTGTGGCGAGCCGCTTCGTGATTTGTACCTTCGTACCGCGCCCCATCGAGAGCGATCCCGGCGCCCTCAAGGTGCCCTTCTATCACAGTAATGACGATTACGACGAAGTGCTCTTCTACCACGCCGGAGACTTTTTCAGCCGGGACAATATCGAGCGGGGCATGGTCACCTTCCATCCCGCCGGATTCACCCACGGCCCCCATCCCAAGGCGTTTGCGGCAGGGCAGGCCTATGCCAAGAAGTTCACCGACGAGGTGGCGGTGATGCTCGACACCCGCGATGCGCTGAACGTCGGCAGTCTGTGCGAAGGGATCGAGAACACCCGGTATGTCTCCAGCTGGCAGCGCCCGGACGCTGCTGCCGGCAAATAAGGAATCGCTTATGAAATTGGCAACATTGAACAATGGCAAGCGCGATGGCGTTTTGGTGGTAGTGAGCCGGGATCTGACCCAGGCGGTGCGGGTGAGCGAGATTGCTCCCACCCTGCAGGCCGCCCTCGACGAGTGGGCCGAGGTTGCCCCCAGGCTGGAGGCTGTCTATCAGCAGCTTAACGAGGGCCGCGTGGCCGAGGCGTTCCCCTTTGACGAAGCGTCTTGCCTCTCTCCGCTGCCGCGCGCCTATCAGTGGGCCGATGGCAGCGCCTACGTCAACCATGTGGAGCTGGTGCGCAAGGCGCGCGGCGCCGAGATGCCGGAGAGCTTCTGGCACGATCCGTTGATGTATCAGGGGGGCTCCGATAGCTTCCTCGCCCCCCGTGGGCCGATTGTCATGGGCTCCGAGGAGTGGGGGATCGATTTCGAGTCGGAAGTGGCCATCATCACCGACGACGTGCCGATGGGGGTGAGCCCGCAGGGGGCCGCCAGCCACGTCAAATTGCTGATGCTGGTCAATGACGTGAGCCTGCGCAACCTCATTCCGGGGGAGCTTGCCAAGGGCTTTGGCTTCTTCCAGTCCAAACCATCCAGCGCCTTCTCGCCGGTGGCCATCACCCCGGACGAGCTGGGCGATGATTGGCGTGATGGCAAAGTGCATCTGCCGCTTCTGACCCACCTCAACGGTGCCCTGTTTGGTGCGCCCGAAGCCGGGGTGGACATGACCTTCAACTTCTTCGAGCTGATTGCCCATGCCACCAAGACCCGCCCCCTTGGTGCGGGCTGCATCATCGGCTCGGGCACCGTCTCCAACTACGATCGCAGCGCCGGTTCATCCTGCATTGCTGAGCGCCGCATGCTGGAAATTCTTGATTGTGATCAAGCTATAACCCCCTATTTGCAGTTTGGTGATAGAGTGTCGATCGCGATGGAAGATCGCTCTGGCCAAAACCTATTTGGCACCATCTCTCAACAGGTGGTGCCAGCGAGCGGTCAGGGAGGTTGATGGCCAGCGCCGGTTGGCGGCAAACCTATTCGGGATATGTCCGGATCACGACGAGCCTTCAACCGGTGCCGGATACACAAGGAGGCAGGTGGCGAGCACCTGCCGGGCTTCGGGCCCAGATAAGATGCAGGGACAGATTATGTTGCAGTTGTTTGGCTATTGGCGTTCGTCGGCAAGTTTTCGGGTGCGGATCGTATTGCAGCTCAAGGGGCTCGCCTACGAGCAGCATCCCATCAATTTGCGGCAAGGCGAGCAGAGCGAGAAGGCTTATCGCCGGATCAACCCCCAAGGGCTGGTGCCGTTTCTAGTGGATGGCGATGTGCAGATCGGTCAGTCGGTCGCCATCATGGAGTACCTTGACGAGACCTATCCCGCCTATTCTCTGATGCCCTCTTCCCCCGACGCGCGGGCCCGGGTGCGCCAGATCGTCAACATGATCGCCTGTGATATTCACCCGCTCAACAATCTGCGGGTGCTCAACTATCTGGAAGAGCACTTCAGGGCCAACAACGAGCAGGAGGCTCGCTGGTATCGCCACTGGATTGACGAGACTTTCACCGCCCTCGAACAGCTGTTGATGACCACCGCCGGTGTCTACTGCGTCGGCAACGAGGTGACCCTGGCCGACTGCATGTTGGTGCCCCAGGTCTACAACGCCCGCCGCTACGACATGACCCTGGACGATTACCCCACCATCCGCCGCATCGTCGCCAACTGCGAACAGTTGCAAGCCTTTATCAAGGCCGCCCCCGCCAACCAGCCGGATGCGCAGGGGTAACTATGATTTCTCACGCAAGCCAACGTTAGAAGGAGTTAATGATGGGGATTAAGCCTGGTCCAAAAAGGAAAAATGAAGATGGAACACCGGATAAACGACAAAGGGTCACACCTGAAAAGCAAAAAGATCATCCAGACCTTAAGCCGCATAAACACAAGCCCGGCCATTGAAATGAAGGCAGCTTTATAAGCTGCCTTCATTCTTGGTATCACTTAATTAGCATCGACAAAAATCATATCACTGCTTTGTTCGAAGATATAAAATCTTTAGTGTTGACCCCGGTGCTGGCCGCTCCTCCGTAATAAACAAATCTGTTTTTGCCTTAACAAGATCGGAGAGTTTTTTGAAGCCATAAAGTCTAGAATCGAAGTCAGGTTGTAATTTTGTGAGATAACTACCAAAAGTTCCCAGTTGCGCCCAACCAGCATCGTCACTTGACTGTTCTAGCGCAGCTAAAAGAAATTTTGCAGGGAAAATTGGTTTTGTTTCTGATGGTGAGTGATGTTCTATCGGTTTATTTTCGTTTTCAACTTTCTTATCTAATATTGTTTGCTGGGTGGCAGCACCTGGGCGAAGGAATTCAGTAAACACAAACTTATGACAGGCATTGCGAAAAGCATCAGGGGTCTTTTTTTCACCGAAACCAAGAACAGTAAGCCCCTCTTCACGTAGCCTCATAGCAAGACCAGTGAAATCTGAGTCGCTTGTTATAAGACAAAAACCATCGA
This sequence comes from Aeromonas sp. R5-4, assembly GCF_040908215.1. Taxonomy (NCBI): domain Bacteria; kingdom Pseudomonadati; phylum Pseudomonadota; class Gammaproteobacteria; order Aeromonadales; family Aeromonadaceae; genus Aeromonas; species Aeromonas sp. R5-4. The sequence goes on from NZ_JBFODG010000003.1 coordinate 149,958, forward strand.
ATTTTCGTGTGTAGAGCAGGTCCATAGCGTCGATTATTAAGGTGCTGTCAGTAGCATTTTTTCCTGTGGTGTATGCGAACTGCTGGATAGGTTTTATGGCATATTGCTGCAATACTTTTTTCCAAGATGCACTTGTTGGGGCAGTAAAGTCGCCATATATACGCTTTACCGTAGCCTCCCCAAATCGAGCTATCTCTGCCAACAGTCCCTCAATTACTGCAGCTTGGGCATTGTCGGCATCAATGAGTACAGCTAAGCGGAGAGTAGGCTCTTCTGCTTCAATTTTTGCAACTAGTCGTGGTGATACCAAGGTAACTCCTATGCTCTGACATTCTAGCTTAGCACTGTAATGATATTTAATTGACTGGGATCAATCTCAGCCGTATGTATATGGTGGCTAATAACATCGCTACCATATTACTTAGCTAGATGAGGATTATTTATCATATCCACGGAAGAGTTATCAAATAATTCTATTCGAGATATATCCGATTAAAAGTAAAAAACCCCTCTCAGGAGGGGCTTTATGCTATCCGAGGTTGTGCCTTGGCTTAGTATCCCTGCTGGTGCACGTCCATCACGGCGCGGCCTGACGGGTCGGCCATCTCTTTGAACTTGGCATCCCACTCCAGCGCGGTAGGAGTGGAGCAGGCGACCGACTTGCCGTAGGGCACGGTGCGGGCGGCCGCTTCCAGCGGGAAGTGCTCGTCGAAGATGGCGCGGTAGAAGTAGGCCTCCTTGGTGAGCGGGGTGTTGATGGGGAAGCGGAATGCAGCTGCCTCGAACATCTGATCCGTCACTTCCTGTTCCACCATGGCTTTCAGGCTGTCGATCCATGAATAACCCACGCCGTCTGAGAACTGCTCCTTCTGGCGCCATGCCACTTCGTGGGGCAGCAGATCTTCGAACGCTTCGCGCAGGATATGCTTCTCGATCTTGCCCTTGCCACACATCTTGTCGGCGGGCTGCAGGCGCATCGCCACGTCCATGAACTCCTTGTCGAGGAAGGGCACGCGACCCTCCACCCCCCAGGCGGCCATCGACTTGTTGGCACGCAGGCAGTCATAGAGGTGCAAAGAGGCGAGCTTGCGCACGTTCTCTTCGTGGAACTCGCGAGCGTTGGGCGCCTTGTGGAAGTAGAGGTAGCCACCAAACAGCTCGTCGGAGCCTTCGCCGGAGAGCACCATTTTGATCCCCATCGCCTTGATGTAACGAGCCATCAGGTACATGGGCGTGGAGGCTCGGATGGTGGTGACGTCATAGGTCTCGAGGTGATAGATGACGTCGCGCAGGGCATCCAGACCCTCCTGCACGGTGAAGTGGATCTGGTGGTGGATGGTGCCCAGATGGTCAGCCACCTTGCGGGCGGCGGCGAGATCCGGCGACCCTTCCAGACCGACGGCGAAGGAGTGCAGTTGCGGCCACCAGGCTTCGCTCTTGCCATCGTCCTCGATGCGGCGCGCCGCATAGAGTTTGGTAATGGCGGAGATAACGGAGGAGTCCAGCCCGCCGGAGAGCAGCACGCCATAGGGCACGTCACACATCAGCTGGCGCTTGACCGCGGCTTCCAGCGCGGCTTTCAGCTCGGCTTTGTCGCTGACGTTGTGCTCGACCGCGCTGTATTCCATCCAGTCGCGCTTGTACCACTGTTTGAGCTCGCCATCCTTGCTCCACAGGTAGTGTCCCGGCGGGAAGGTTTCGACGCTCTTGCAGACCGGCACCAGCGCCTTCATCTCGGAGGCGACATAGAAGTTGCCGTGCTCATCGCGACCGGTATAGAGGGGGATGATCCCCATGTGGTCGCGACCAATCAGGTAGGCATCCTGTTCGGCGTCATAGAGGATAAAGGCAAAGATGCCGTTGAGATCGTCGAGAAACGCCGGGCCCTTCTCCTTGTAGAGAGCGAGCAGCACTTCACAGTCGGATTTGGTCTGGAACTGGAAATCGACCTTGAGGGTTTTCTCCAGCTCTTTGTGGTTGTAGATCTCGCCGTTGACCGCCAGCACATGGGTGCGCTCGGGGTTGTAGAGCGGCTGGGCGCCATTGCCCGGGTCGACGATGGCCAGACGCTCGTGCACCAGAATGGCTTTGTCTGAGCTATAGACGCCGGACCAGTCAGGCCCGCGGTGACGCAGTCGCTTGGACATCTCCAGCGCCGATTTGCGCAGGGCTACTGCATCGGACTTGATATCCAGAATGCCGAAAATTGAACACATTGGCGGTAATCCTCTTGATTTTTATGTGAGCCCCCCACGTTTGGGCTCGAAATTCCATTTACATTCCTCGTCAGACACAATGCCTAGCGGAAAAACCTTTTGCAAGCGGGAAAACCGCAGAAAATCATGCCGTAAGCGTCAAGCGGATCAACAGGATAAGGGCTGCTGCAACGGGGCAGGGTGACGTGAACGTCAAGCCGAGGCGGGTTCGAAGATGACATAGACCTTGCGACAGGGGGTAAGGGTCTCCCACTCGCCGACAAAACCGGCCGGAATCACGAATTGATCGCCGGGTTTGAGGGCCAGCTGGCCGCCCAGACTGTCGTGGATCACCACATCCCCCTCCAGCAGTTGGCAATACTCGTGCTCGGTGTAGTGGATGGCCCAGCGGCCAGGCTCGCAGCTCCAGAAGCCCACGTGAAACTGCTGGCTTGGGTCGGAGTAGTGGTTCCACACCGTTTGCGCCGGGTTGCCCGCTTTAATGCGCTCGGGGGCTGGCATCAGCGGGGTAGGGGCCGCCTCGTGGCGGCCCGGCAAAATCCAGTCGTTGAGGGTCTTCATGGTGCCTCCCTGGCAATGGGGATATGAAAGCGGGGCCATCCCGGCCCCGCGTTTGTTCGTTTTATTAAACGAGGTTGTGCATAACTTAAACGATGCGTTCCTCCTTGCCAAGAGCCCTTGCCAAGGGCTGCTGGCCGATAAGTCAAAGCGGCTGCAAGCGGCGGATCACATGGCGGGCAAAGCCGCTGCCCGCCTCGTTGTAGACGTTGAACACCGCATCCACCCCCTGCTCCTGCAAGGAGGCGATATCATCCTCGAAGCGGACGATGGCGGCGATCTTGCCGTTGAATCCGTGGCTGCGCAGCTTCTCGATGGCGTAGAGATTCCCCGAATGGTGGGGCATCGCCAGCAGCACCAGATTGACCTGATTGGAGAGCAGCACCTTGTCCCAGAAGTCGGTATCGGTGGCATCCCCCTCGATGACGTTCATCCCCTGGGCGCGCAGGGTGGGTAGCTTCTCGCTGTCGTTCTCCACCCCGAGGATGACGTTGCCGTACTTGTTCTCCAGCTCGAAGTAGGCCCCCTGACCGATCCGCCCCATGCCGAGGATGATCACCTCCGCATCGCCCAATTCGATGGGTCTGTCTTCCGGATGGAGGTTGCTTGCCTGCAATCCCCGCAGCCAGTGGCCGATGCGGTGATAAATGCGCTCGCTCTGGGCATTGAGCGGGGCGGAGATCATAAAGCTCGCCGCCAGTGCCAGCGAGACCGCCACCAGCCACTCGTGGGAGAGCCAGCCCGCCTTGGCGGCGATGGCGGCGACGATCAGGCCAAACTCCGAGAAGTTGGTGAGCGCCAGGGTCGAGAGCAGGGCGGTACGCACCCGCAGGTGTGCGCCGCTGTAGACCAGATAGTAGAGGACACTTTTGAGCGGCAGGGCCAGCACCAGCGCCAGTGCCAGCAGCATGGTGTCGTGGGTCGGCAGGCCGTTGAGGCCGATGGTGAGAAAGAAGCAGACCAGAAAGAGGTCTTTGAGGTTAAAGAGCGCCTTGGCAAGCCCTGCCGCAGCCGGATGAGAGGCGAGCATCATGCCGATGATCAGTGCCCCGAGATCCGGTTTGAGGCCGACCACTTCAAAACCGGCGGCCCCGACCACCAGCGCCAAAAACACCCCGAACAGCACCTGCAGCTCGCCGTGCCCGGCACGCTCCAGCAGCTTGAACAGCAGCGGGCGCAGCAGCGGCAATCCCAGTACCCAGAGCGCCCAGATACTGGGCCACTTGCCGCTGGAGAAGGCCAGAAACGCCACGGCGAACACATCCTGCATCACCAGCACCCCGATGGCGATGCGGGCGTAGAGGGCATTCATGTCGCTGCGATCTTCCAGCACCTTGACCGCAAAGACAGTGCTGGAGAAGGAGAGGGCAAAGCCCAGCAGCAGCGCCAGCTTCCAGTCCAGCGACAGGGCAAGTTCAAGCCCCAGTCCCTTGCAGACCAGCAGTACCACGGTAAAGAGCAGGGTGGAGAGCAGCAGGTGCAGGCTGGTGGTACCCCACACATCGCGCCGCATCAGGGTCTTGATATTGAGCTTGAGACCGATGGTGAACAGCAGCAAGGTGACGCCGAGATCGGCTACCTCGCTCAGGGCAGGAGTATTTTCATATCCCATGCCGTTGAGGATAAAACCGGCGGCCAGAAAGCCGAGCAGGGGGGGCAGGCCAATCAGATTGACTACCATGCCGCAGCCAAAGGCCACAGCGATCAGAATGGGTTCCATAACAGATCCTGCAAGGGCAGGAGAGACCTGCCCTGTTTAACGCTTGGGTGGTGATTAGACGATATCGATGTCGACCACGGAGTCGAAAATATGGTTCGGGCGAAACGGCATGCGGTCGATATCGGCGACCTTGCTCACCCCGGAGAGCACCAGCACCGTTTCGAGACCGGCCTGAAAGCCCGCCAGAATGTCGGTGCGCAGGTTGTCGCCGATGATGATGGTGTCGTCGGAGTGGGCCTCCATCCGGTTGAGCGCCGCACGGATGATCCAGGCGCTTGGCTTGCCGACATAGAACGGCTTCTTGCCGGTCATCCGCTCGATGGGGGCGCACAGGGCGCCGCAGGCCGGGTGCATCATGGGGCCGTGGGTATCGGGGTTGGTGGCGATAAAGCGGGCCCCCTGATCGACGAACTTGGCCCCCTGTTGCATCATGGTCCAGTTGTAGTTGCGGGTCTCGCCCACCACCACGAAGTCCGGGTCTATGTCGGTGATGGTAAAGCCGGCCTTGTAGAGCTCGTGGGTCAGCGCCCCTTCACCGATCACATAGGCCTTCTTGCCATCCTGACGCTTGAGGAAGTCGGCGGTGCCCATGGCGGAGGTGTAGAAGCACTCCTCCGGCACTTCGATACCTGCGGAGCGGAAGCGGTTTTGCAGATCTTTCTGGGTCTGGGCCGGGTAGTTGGTGAGGAACAAGAGCTTGCTGCCCTGCTCCAGCAGGCGATGGACGAAACGGTCGGCACCGGGGATGAGATCGTTGTTGTGCAGGATGACACCGTCGATATCGCAGATGACGTTCTTCTTCATGAAAACTCCTTGTCAGGGCGCAGGCGAGCCGCCAATCGTTAAGATGTTCAATCATTTATGATTTTTGTGACGCCATTATAAGTCTGTTTGATGACAAGTCTCCCCTGTCTCGCCACTTCGGTGCACAATAAAGCTGCCGTCGGGTCAGTCTGGTGGAGGGGCTGACGCCGGATCACTTTGCTGATGGAGCCGTCGCTATGGACACCCCGATTCCCAAGCCAGTCACCCCCGAACACCTCACTGCCGCGCAATTTATCGCCGGACTGCCGAAACTGGAGCTGCACCTGCATATCGAGGGCAGCCTCGAACCCGAGCTGATGTTTGAGCTGGGCCGCCGCAACGGTGTGCCATTGCCCTGGCCCGACGTGGCCAGTGTGCGCGCCGCCTATGACTTTGACTGCCTGCAATCCTTTCTCGACCTCTACTATCGCGGTGCCAGCGTGCTGGTGACCGAGCAGGATTTCTTCGACCTCACCTGGGCCTATCTTGAGCGTTGCGCTGCCGACAAGGTGGTGCATGTGGAGATCTTCTTCGACCCGCAGACCCACACTGCCCGCGGTATCTCCTTTGCTACCGTGCTCGGCGGCATCGAGCGGGCGCTGCAGCGCGGGGAGCAGGAGTTTGGCATCAGCTGGCGGCTGATCATGAGCTTTTTGCGCCACCTGAGCGAGGATGAAGCGTTCGTTACGTTGGAAGAGGCTATGCCCTTCCTGTCGCGCATTCATGGCATCGGCCTCGACTCGGGGGAGAAGGGCAATCCGCCGACCAAGTTTGCCCGGATTTTTGCCAAATGCCGCGAGCTGGGGCTGCCGGTAGTGGCTCATGCGGGGGAAGAGGGGCCTGCCGACTACATCTGGCAGGCGATCAACGAGCTGCAGGTGCGGCGCATCGATCACGGGGTGCGCTCGGCCGATGATCCCGAGCTGCTGCGCTATCTGGCGGATACCCGCTTGCCGCTCACCGTCTGCCCCCTCTCCAACACCCGGCTCAAGGTGTTCGGCAATATGGCCCAGCACAATGTGTTGCGGCTGCTGGAGCAGGGGCTCTGCGTCACCATCAACTCGGACGATCCCGCCTACTTTGGCGGCTATATGAATGCCAACTTTGTGGCGCTGGCCGAGGGCCTTGGCGCGACCATGTGTCAGCTCTGCCGCTTGTCGCTCAATGCGGTGGAGGCGAGCTGGCTCTCTGTGGCCGACAAGGCGCGCCTGACCCGGGAGATCCGCAGTTATGCCGCAACTCACGGGGTGATCCTGCACTAAGTCCGATCCTGTGGAAGTCGAGATAAAGAGAGGCCCGTCATCACTGGCGGGCCTCTTTCGTTTCAATGGTCGGTGTGGTTATCGGGGGAGGTCAGCGTTATGCCACCCGCACCAGAAACTTCTCGCCCTGTCCTTCGCGCTTGAAGCGCTCGAGCAGGGTGGGCAGTTCCTCAAAGTCGCCGACCACCAGCGGCGGCAGGGTCAGCTCACCGCTCGCCATCTGCTCCATCATGGCGACACCGGCGGCCACCAGTCGGCTCCACTGCTTGTCGGTGCCAAAGGCGTGCTGGGCGCCCAGCGCAATCTCGTGCAATGAGTGGCAATGGCTAAAGGCGGGCAACGGATTGTGCGGGATGCGCCCGAGCACAGTCACCATGTGACCGTAGTAGCCAAGGGCGGGCAGCAGGCTCTCTGCCTGTTGGCTGGAGACCAGATCGATGATCCCCTCAAACGGCTCGTTGCCGTTGGCAGTCTGCAAGGTGGCCAGCCAGTCGGGATCCCGATAATCGGCCACCCCCTGCACACCTATCTGCTTGAGCCACTGATGGTGGCGTGGACTGGCGCTGGCAAAGACCCGCGCTCCTTGCTTGAGGGCGAGCTGTACCGCAAAACGGCCGACACTGCTGCCGGCACCTGTGATGAGCAGCGCTTCCCCGTGCAGGCGCGGCAGCTTGGCCAGCGCCTGCCAGGCGGTGAGGCCGGGACAGGGCAGGGCGGCGGCCGCCTCGTCACTCAGGGCATCAGGCACCGGCAGCAGGGCGCGGGCCGGTACTCTAGTGTGGCGGGCAAAGCTGCCGTGGTGGCGCAGATCGGTGTGGTAGGCGACCCGGGCACCGAGACGCAGATGGCTGACGTTGGCGCCGAGGGCCACGATAGTGCCCATGCCATCGACGCCGGGCACCTGACCGTCGTGCCAGTTGGAGTGGCCATATTCGATCAGCTTCCAGTCCACCGGATTGAAGGCGATGACCCGGTTTGCCACCAGCACCTCGTCAGGGACGAGCGGTGCCAGGGGCAGATCGGCGAGGGTAAGCTGGGTCGGTTCACCGGGGGCATGCCAGCACCAGGCTTGGGTGTGATTCATGATGACTCCTTGTGAAAGCGAGGGGAGAGAACAACGAGATCATTGCAACAGCAATACAGAGAAACTGCCACTGCTGCGAATGGGCAACAATACGGCAGGCCCCAACCTGTGGAGCCTGCGTTACATAGCCGGTTGGCCATCGGCAATCAGCGGCTGGTGGTTGCGTCCTCGGCCTGATAGACGGGGTAGTCTGTCAGCCCTTTTTCGCCGCCGCCAAACAGGGTGGCCGGATCGTGGGGAGCCAGTGGATAGCCTTGACGCAGACGGTTCGGCAGATCCGGGTTGGCGACGAAGGGGCGGCCAAAGCCAATCATGTCGGCCCAGCCGGCTTCGAGGGCGGCGCGAGCTCGCTCACCATCATATTTGCCGGCATAGATCAGGGTGTTGGGGAAGGCATCCCGCAGACCCTGCTTGAAGTTCTCCGGCATCAGGGGGGCATCGTCCCAGTCCGCTTCGGCAATATGCAGGTAGACCACGTTGAGCTGGCCCAGCAGACGGGCGGCCGTCAGATAGGTCTCCTGCGGATTGGCATCCACGGTGCCGTTGAGGGTGGTGAGCGGCGCAAGACGCACCCCGACACGTTCGGCCCCGATTTCGCTACTAACCGCTTCTGTCACTTCTTTGAGAAAGCGCAGCCGGTTTTCCAGCGATCCGCCATAACTGTCGGTGCGGGCGTTGGATTCGGAGTCGAGGAACTGGTTGATGAGGTATCCGTTGGCGGCGTGCAGCTCGATGCCGTCAAAACCGGCGCTGATGGCGTTGCGTGCCGCCTGACGGAACTGGCCCACTACCGCATCGATATCGGCCTGGGTCATGGCGCGCGGGGTGACGGTCTCGACAAAGCCCGGCGCATCGCTGCCGTTATCGACGAACACCTTGACGCCCACTGCGGGCAGAGCTGAAGCGGAGATGGGCTGGGCGCCGCCGATGTTGTCCGGATGGGTGACCCGGCCCACGTGCCAGAGCTGGGCGAAGATGGTGCCCCCCTTGGCATGCACGGCATCGGTCACCAGTTTCCAGCCAGCGATCTGCTCGGCGCTGTAGATGCCCGGCGTCCAGGCATAGCCCTTGCCCATGGGGTCGATTTGGGTGCCTTCGCTGATGATCAGGCCCGCCTCAGCGCGCTGGGCGTAGTAGCTGGCCATCATGGCGTTGGCCACATCACCCGGCTGACTGGCACGGGAGCGGGTCATGGGGGGCATGACGATGCGGTTGGCAAGGTGCAGCTGGCCAAGGCGCAGCGGGCAGAACAGGTGATCGTGGCTCATCTTGAGTTCCTCATGGTGGAAGTGAGGCCACTTTATGCCGCCATCTTGTTGTGAAAAAGAGGGGTAATTGCACAAGAGAATTGTGCTTGATGCAGCAATCAGTGCAAACCGCCGAGATAGAAGGCGTTGAGGCATAAAGTTGAAGCATAAAAAAGAGGGCCGTCTGGCCCTCTTCGGTTTTCTGCTGGTGACAGGCTCAAGCCGTGGCGGGCATCACTTTCACCCGCTCGATGCGCCGCTCGCTCACCTCGATCACCTCGAAGTTGAGCTGCTGCAGTTGCAACTGCTGACCCGGGGTGGGCAGGGTGCCGAAGTGGGAGAGCAGCATGCCGGCCAGGGTCACGTATTCATCGCTCTCGCTCACCAGCCCCTCGTGCTCCAGCACCTGCTCCACATGGTGGATGTTGGTGCTGCCGTTGATCAGCCACCCTTCGCCATCGCGCACGATATCCGGAGTTTCGTCCTCGTCTGGCAGCTCGCCGACGATGGCCTCCAGCAGGTCGTGGGTGGTGACCAGCCCCTGAATGACGCCAAACTCGTCGGAGACCAGAATAAGGCTCCCCTTGGCTTTGCGCAGCTCCGCCAGCAGGCGGATCACGTTGATGGTCTGCGGCACGATAATGGGATCGTTCTGCTTGGCCAGCTCGCTCAAAGATTGCCCTTCGTTCAAGGCAAACAGCAGATCGCGCGCCTTGACCACTCCGATCACCTCGTCCAGATCCCCGTCACAGATAGGGAACAGGCTGTGGGGCTCGCGCTGCAGCAGGGCGCGGATCTCGTCGCTGGAGTCGTTGATATCGATCCAGGCCATCTCCGAGCGCGGGGTCATGATGGTGCGAATGGAGCGCTCGGCCAGCGACAGCACCCCGGTCACCATATAGCGCTCCTCCTCGCCAAAGCTGAGCGGTTCGGCAGGTGCGGCATCCAGATCGTCATCCGGTCTGTCCTGATACGCCTTGCTGCCCATCAATTTGAAGATGGCGGCAGTGGTGCGCTCGCGCAGGGGCTGTTTGGATTCGTGACGCATGGCGCTGCGCTGGGCAAGCTGGTTGAAAAACTCGATCAGCACCGAGAAGCCGATGGCTGCGTAGAGGTAGCCCTTCGGAATATGGAAACCGAACCCTTCCGCCACCAGGCTGAAGCCGATCATCAGCAGGAAGCTCAGACAGAGCACCACCACGGTGGGGTGGGCGTTGACGAAGCGGGTCAGCGGTTTGGAGGCGAGCACCATCACCACCATGGCGATGGTCACGGCGGCCATCATCACGCCCAGGTGTTCCACCATGCCGACGGCGGTGATGATGGAGTCGAGCGAGAAGACCGCATCGAGCACCAGAATTTGGGCGATCACCACGCCGAAGCTGGCGTAGGCGCCGACCGGGCCATCATCCTGGGGTTTGGCTTCCAGCCGCTCATGCAGCTCGGAGGTGGCCTTGAACAGCAGGAAAAGGCCGCCCCCCATCAGGATCAGGTCCCGACCGGAGAAGGGGTGATCCCACAGATGCAAAATCGGGGTGGTCAGGGTGACCAGCCATGACATGACGCTCAGAAGTCCTAGTCGCATCAGCAGGGCCAGCGACAGGCCGATGATGCGCGCCTTGTCCCGTTGGGCGGGGGGCAGTTTTTTCACCAGGATGGCGATAAAGACCAGGTTGTCGATCCCCAGCACGATTTCCAGAATGATCAGGGTAAACAGACCAATCCAGATATGGGGATCCAGCAGCAATTCCATTGTATGACCTCAATAAAAACAGACAGAGCAGAGAGTAATCACGGCGCGCGATGGCCGCAGTAACAGCAAGGCAAAGGTGTTATTCAGAGGCGCTGATTAAATAGAAAAAGATAGGCTTTGACAGAGAGAGACGAAGGGCAACTTCGGGGATTGTCCATGATGGGCAATAAAACCTCGGGTGAAAAATGAGCCCTGATGATAGCGGCTGGCGCCAATTTGGCAAGAGCAGTGTCAGTGGGGCGTGATGGGGTTGTGATGCGACAGGGGGAGGCGGCGGTGCCGCTCTCCCCCGTGTGGTCGTTACAACCAGCGCTTTTCGCGGGTGAAACAGACCGAGAGCCAGGCATCGCCCAGGGTGTCGCCAAGGCGAGACCAGAGCTCCTGGCGCAGGGCATCCTGACGTTCGACGGGCCACTCCTGACCCGGCGCCACCAGAATGTTCAATTCCAGATCGAAGCGGCGACCGCTTTTGGCCAGATGGCTGTAGCACTCGATGCCGTGGCGCTGGCGCAGCGCCTCGATCTCCTGCTCGACTTGCCGTGGCACATCTCCCTTGGGGGCGATCTTCAACACTTCCCGCAGGTTGCGACCGAGCACCTTGATGGGAATGAGGGTGGCGCAGAGGGCCAGCAGCGAGACCAGCACCGGGTCTATGTAACGGTTGTATTGGCCGTAGCCGATGGCATCAAGGCCAATGGCGACCACGAAACCGATAAGCAGAGTGGCGCTGAGCAGGGTATCCACCAGCCACTCCTTGGAGTCGACCCGCACCAGCTCGGAGTCTACCTGTTCGGCAACCTGGGCTTCGATGCGATAGATGATGGCGCAGAAGAAGGTGGAGACGGCGGCATAGATAAGGGCGTGGCCGAGATCGATCTCCCGTCCGCCATCCAGCAGGGTGGTGATGCCGCTATAGAGGGCGCCGAGACAGAGCAGCAAGATAATGGCGCCATTGATGACGTTGGTGATGGGCTCGAAGTGGGCATAGCCATACTGGAAGCGCGCATCGGAAGGGCGGGTAACGAGATAGGCGGTAACAAGACCGAGGCCTGTCATACCCATGCTGAACAGGGTGAAGATACCATCGAGCATGATGGCGTTGGAACCGACGAAGAGGCCGTAGCCGATGCCGAAGATGGCAAAGGTGATACAACCGAACAGCGACAGGGTAAGCGCCTGTTTTTCGGTGGTGACCAGCGTACTGATAACATGGCTGTGGTGAGCCATAAAAGTCCTCCTTTCAAATGGTGAATATTGCCAAGCGCAAGCGGTTTTCTAGCTGATATACTGCCCGCTCACATGTGAGCGGACTGGCCTGACTGCTATTGACAGGCGGCTGGCCAGTCGTTGTCGCCGGCGTGCCGGCATCAAGCAAAGGATGGGAACAAGGATTCATGATCCCGAGACTCGATTACCAGGACAGTTTGTCACCCGCAACCCTGCAGTTTCTTGAGTTGCTAGAGCGCAGCGCATTTCGTGGTGATATCGAAAAGTCTTATGCAAGCCGGTTGGCGATGGCGACGGATAACAGCGTCTATCAGGTAGTACCTCAGGCGGTTCTCTATCCGCGCAGTGCGGACGACATAGCAGCAATGCTCAAGCTGGCCGCAGAGCCGGCGTTCGCCTCCTTGAGTTTTTTTCCTCGCGGTGGCGGTACCGGCACCAATGGCCAGTCATTGGGCGGCGGCATTATCGTCGATCTCTCCCGTTATATGAACCAGATCATGGAAATTAATCTGGATGAGGGGTGGGTGCGCGCCCAAGCCGGGGTGGTGAAAGACCAGCTCAACGCCTATCTCAAGCCCCACGGCTACTTCTTCTCGCCGGATCTCTCCACCTCCAACCGCGCCACCTTAGGCGGCATGATCAACACCGACGCCTCGGGGCAGGGGTCTCTGGTCTACGGCAAAACCTCGGATCACGTGCTGGGGCTCAAAGCGGTGCTGGAGAATGGCGATATCATGGCGACCGAGCCGCTGACCGGTGAGCGACTGGCCGACAAGCTGGCGCTGGAGAATCGCGAAGGAGAGATCTATCGCACCCTCTATCGCATCGGCAAGGAGCGCCGCGCCGACATCGAGGCGACCTTCCCCAAGCTCAACCGCTTTCTGACCGGCTACGATCTCAAGCACCTCTATCAACCCGATACCGACACGCTGGATGTGAGCCGGGTGCTGTGCGGATCTGAAGGGTCTCTCGGCTTTATCACCGAAGCCAGACTCAACATCACGCCAATCCCGCGCTACCGCACCCTGGTCAACGTCAAGTACGACAGTTTCCCCTCCGCCCTGCGCAATGCCCCCTTTATGGTTGAGGCCCAAGCGCTGTCGGTGGAAACGGTGGATTCCCGGGTGCTCGGGCTGGCCCGCGCCGACATCATCTGGCATTCGGTGAAAGAACTTATTCAGGATGTGCCCGGCAAGGATCTGCAAGGGCTCAACATTGTCGAGTTTGCCGACACCGACGAGGCGGAACACAAGGCCAAGGTGGCGGAGCTCTGCCGCCGTATCGACGAGCTGCTGGCCAAGGGCGAGGCGGGGATCATCGGCTATCAGGTGTGTGACCACTTGCCGAGCATCGAAACCATCTACACCATGCGCAAGAAGTCGGTGGGGCTGCTGGGCAACGCCGAAGGGCGCAAGAAGCCGGTGGCCTTCACGGAAGATACCGCCGTGCCGCCCGAATCCCTGGCCGATTTCATCATGGAGTTTCGCGCTCTGCTGGATGCCCACGGCCTCGACTACGGCATGTTTGGCCACGTCGATGCCGGTGTGCTGCACGTGCGCCCGGCGCTGGATTTGTGCGACCCCGAGCAGGAGGTGCTGCTGCGCCGCATCTCCGATCAGGTGGTGGCGCTCACCGCCAAATATGGTGGCCTGATGTGGGGGGAGCACGGCAAGGGCTTTCGCTCCGAATACAGCCCCGCCTTCTTTGGCGAGCTGTGGGAAGAGCTGCAGCGGGTCAAGGGGGCGTTCGACCCGGGCAACCGCATCAACCCGGGCAAGATCTGTATCCCCTACGGTAGCGGCGCCGAGCTGGTGTCGGTGGATGGCCCCAAGCGCGGCAAGTATGACCGCCAGATCCCGCTCGCGGTGCGCACCAGCTACACCCGCGCCATGGATTGCAACGGCAACGGTCTGTGCTTCACCTTCGAGACCGACTCCCCCATGTGCCCCTCGGTCAAGATCAGCCGTGATCGCCGCCACTCCCCCAAAGGGCGGGCGGGTCTGATGCGTGAATGGTTGCGTCAGCTGGCGGAGCAGGGCTTCGATCCGTTGGCGGAAGAGGTGGCGCTGCAATCCGGTGGCGTACGCTTCAAACAGCTGGTGGACAAGGTGCGCAACAGCTGGGCCAAACGGCGCGGCGAGTATGATTTCTCCCACGAGGTGATGGAGGCGATGGCGGGCTGTCTGGCCTGCAAGGCGTGCACCAGCCAGTGTCCGATCAAGGTGGATGTGCCCGATTTTCGCGCCCGCTTTATGCAGCTCTATCACGGCCGCTACCTGCGTGCGCCGAAGGATTATTTTGTCGGCACGGTGGAGAGCTATGCCCCGCTGCTTGCCAAGGCGCCGAAGCTGGTCAACTTCTTCCTCGAAAAAGAGTGGGCCCAGAAGGCGACCGAGAAGAGTATCGGCATGGTTGATGTGCCGCTGCTCTCGGTGCCGACCCTTGCCGAGAGCCTGCACGACAACCGTGCCCGCTATTTTGATCTGCCGGGGTTGGAGCGGATGAGCGCCGAGCAGCGCAAGCAGGTAGTGCTCATCGTGCAGGATCCCTTCACCAGCTATTACGACGCCCCCGTGGTGCGCGACCTGGTGAAACTCGCCAGCAAGCTCGGCTTTCAGCCCTACTTGCTGCCTTTTAAACCCAACGGTAAACCCCAGCATATCAAGGGGTTCCTGCGCGCCTTTGCCCGCACTGCTGCCAACAGCGCCCAGTTCCTCAACAAGGTGGCGGCGCTTGGCATTCCCATGGTGGGGGTGGATCCAGCCATGGTGCTCTGCTATCGCGACGAGTATGCCAAGGCGCTGGGGTCGGCCCGCGGTGATTTTCAGGTGTTGTTGCCGCAGGAGTGGCTGCTCTCGCTGCCGGCTGATCAACTGCCTACTCGCGCCAACAAGGCAAAGAGCGAGGAGGGGAGCGAGCCCTGGTATCTGTTTGCCCACTGCACCGAGAAGACCGCCAAGCCCTCGACCCACGGCGACTGGAGTACCCTGTTTGGCCGCTTCGGGGCCAGTTTGCAGCCGGTCTCTGTGGGTTGCTGCGGTATGGCGGGCACCTATGGTCACGACGTCAAACAGGTGGAGAACTCCAAGGGCATCTATGGGTTGAGCTGGGCCGACCCGCTCGCCCGTCTACCCAAAGCGCGCTGTCTGGCAACTGGCTATTCGTGCCGCAGTCAGGTCAAGCGGATGGAGGGGGAAAAGCTCAAACATCCATTGCAAGCCCTGCTGGAGCTGCTCTGATGCTGACGTTTCCCAAGCGGTTTCGGGTGCCGAAGGCCTATCGGCACCCGCGTTTCTTGCTGTTACCCGCCACTCCTGCTCAGGCGGTGGTGGAGTTTGTCGCCATGTTGCGCGAGCGCGAGCAGCTCCATCAGCTGTTTCGCCCGAACGATATCTGGCCCTCCGCCAACTTCAGCCTGAGCCAGCACGAAGGGGACCTGGAGTGGCAGCAGTCGGAGTTTCTGGCCAAGCGCTCGTTCGCCTATGGCCTCTGGAGCCCGGATCGGGAGCCACAATTTTGGGGGGGGGTTTATCTCTACCCCTCGGTGCTGCCGGAGGTAGCGGTGGAGCTCTTCTTCTGGAAGGTGGCAGAGGCGCCCATCACGGATGAGGCGCTGGAGATTCAGCTGCGCGAGTGGCTCGCCAGGGTGTGGCAGTGGCCAGACCCCCGCTTGCCGGGGCGAGATGTGCCTTGGTCCGAGTGGCCCGGCGTTACCTATCCCTGGTGACATCCAGCCTAAGGGCATGATTGTGTAACACGTAGCTCCGGGTAGGGGCTGCGTTGTTACCACGTCACCTGGTAACCAACAACTCACATAACCGAACCATTTTGCCGATGGAGGGCGTTTCACTCATATCGGTACGCATTCATCGCTAACATAAGGAGTCTGCTCGCAATGAGTCACGATATTGCGCCCATCTGGCGTAAACCCATGAGTCTGGAGGGGCTCAACGCCACCTCTCGCAACACCCTGATGGCCCATCTCGATATCGTCTACACCGCTTTTGGCGCCGATTGGCTTGAAGCGACCATGCCGGTGGATCATCGCACTCACCAGCCCCTTGGCATGCTCCATGGCGGCGCATCCGTGGTGCTGGCGGAGACGCTTGGGTCGTTGGCGGCCAATATGGCGGTGGGGCCAGATAGCTACTGTGTGGGGTTGGAGGTGAATGCCAACCATCTGCGGGCCAAACGGGAAGGGGTGGTGACCGGGCGTTGCACGCCGCTCCATCTGGGAGCAACAACCCAGGTGTGGCAGATTGAAATTCGGGACGAACGTGAGCGTTTATTGTGCACCAGTCGACTGACCATGGCGGTGCTCAAACACAAGCGGGGCAAGGACTCCAGCGAGGAGTGATCTGCAATAACGCACTATGAGTGCAAAATAAGCAAGCCATACTCGTCAGATCCCTCTATAATTGCCAACGTCTTGAGAGGCTTATCACATTTTTCAAGACAGCAGAACAAAGTGGCGCTATAATCGCCGCCTTTTTGCTATTCCGCGGTGTTAGCCGCCTGCCTTAATCTGGAAGAATCTATGTCTGATACCGAACAACTGCCCCTTTTTAGTGAGCTTGGACTGGCCGCGCCTGTATTGAAAGCGCTGCAGGACGTGGGCTATGAGCGCCCGTCACCGATCCAGGCCGCAGCAATTCCCCACCTGATGGCGGGACACGATCTGCTGGGGCAGGCGCAAACCGGTACAGGGAAGACCGCTGCTTTTGCCTTGCCTCTGTTGTCTCGTCTGGAAGCTGGTAACCGCAACACCCAGATCCTGGTGCTGGCGCCTACCCGCGAACTGGCGCTGCAAGTGGCTGAAGCGTGCCAACGCTACGCCCACCACATGCCTGATTTCCACGTACTGCCGATCTACGGCGGTGCCTCCTACGAAACCCAGACCCGCGCCCTGCGTCGTGGTGCCCAGGTTGTCGTTGGTACTCCGGGCCGCGTGATGGACCTGATCCGTCGCAAGAACCTGGACCTCTCCGGCCTGAAAGCTCTGGTACTGGACGAAGCTGATGAAATGCTGCGTATGGGCTTCATCGACGACGTTGACTGGATCATGGAGCAGTGCCCGAGCACTCGTCAGGTTGCTCTGTTCTCTGCCACCATGCCGGAGCAGATCCGTCGTGTGGCCCAGAAGCACCTGAAGCAGCCCAAAGAGATCAAGATCGCCTCCAAGACTGCTACCGCTACCACTATTCGCCAGCGTTACTGGCAGGTAACCGGTCTGCACAAGCTGGACGCCATGACCCGTCTGCTGGAAGTGGAATCCTACGAAGCACTGCTGGTATTCGTGCGTACCAAGAACGCTGCCGAAGAGCTGGCTGGCAAGCTGGCCGCCCGTGGTCACGCCTGTGAAGCACTGCACGGCGACATCCCGCAGAAACTGCGTGAGCGTACCGTCGACAAACTGCGTCAAGGCCAGCTGGATATCCTGATCGCCACCGACGTTGTCGCCCGTGGTCTGGACGTTGAGCGCATCACTCACGTAGTGAACTACGACATTCCGTACGACACCGAATCTTACGTTCACCGTATCGGCCGTACCGGTCGTGCCGGTCGTAAAGGCGAAGCCATCCTGTTCGTTGCTCCGCGCGAGCGTCGCATGCTGCGCGCCATCGAGCACGCAACTCGTCAGGCCATCGAGCCGATGAAGATGCCGAGCACCGAGGACATTAACCAGCATCGTCTGGCCAAGTTCAAAGAGCGCATCCGCGAAACCATGATGGGTGAAGAGCTCGAGATCTACCACAACCTGGTAAACGAGCTGATCGAAGAGGATTCTGCCGATCCGCTGGAGCTGGCTGCCGCACTGGCCAAGCTGGTACAGGGTGACCAACCGCTGCTGCTGGATGACTCCATTCCAGATCCGCTGCTGAATGCTGGCAACGATCGTGGTGGCTTCGAGCGCCGTGACTTCAACGACCGTGGTGGTCGTGACTTCGGTGACCGTGGCGATCGTCCTGCCCGTCGCATGCCGTCCCTCGAACCGCGTCCGCTGAAAGACAACCCGGACGTGGAGATGGAGCGCTACCGCGTAGACGTGGGTGCCCATCACGGCGTCAAGCCGGGCCAGATCGTGGGCGCCATCGCCAACGAAGCGAACATCGAGAGCCGCTTCATCGGCAACATCGACATCGCCGATGACTTCTCCACCGTCGATCTGCCGAAAGGCATGACCGCCGATGTACTGGAAGTGATCAAGAAAGCCCGTGTTTGCCAGCGTCCGCTGCAGATCACTCGCTACACCGAAGTGCCGGCCGGTGGCAACACCAGCAGCCGTCCGCCCCGTGGTGATCGTCCGTTCCGTGGCGACCGTCCTTTCAACAAGGATCGCCGTCCCCAGGGTGACCGTCCGTTCAACAAGAGCGGGGAGCGCCGTGAAGGTGGCTTCAACAAAGATCGCAAATTCGGTGGCAAGCGTCGCGAAAGCTGATTGCTGATCCCGTTATGAAGAAGGCCGCTCATTGAGCGGCCTTTTTTTGTATCTGCGATAGGGACTGTACCGTCAGTTTGCCTGTATGGGGGTCATATTTCTGTTCCACAAGCCAGGTCGTGAACCAAAGGGACATGAATATTTTCCGATGCAGTTGTGACATTCGGAGCCAGGATGCCATGCTTTAGGTGGCATTCGGGTACAGCCTGATGCTGGTTGCCTGTTGTGGTGAGCTGGTTGCAGCAACATTGTTTTGCATTATGACTCTGCCGTTGCCATGTGGGTGGACAGAGTGAAACCAATAAAACAAACAGTACGATACGGAGGTTTATCATGGGTGGATGGCTTGGCAGGATGCTGCTGTTATCCGGCTGTCTTGTTTCTGGCATGGTGTTGGCTGATGAGCCTTTCCTCAAGATTAAAGGAGATGGCTGTTGCAATGGTAAAGGGGAGGTCGTGTTGACCCGGGCCGAGTTTGAGGCCTTACCTCAGACAGAGGTCAGGACCCAGACCCCCTGGACCGAGGGGGGTCACACCTATCGTGGCGTGCTGCTGCGAGAGCTGGTCAAGATATATGGTCTCAAGGGTGCGGAGGTCAAGGCGGTCGCCATCAATGACTACTGGGCGGCGGTGCCGCTGGAAGATGGAGATAAATATGCGGTACTGCTGGCCGAGAAGCAGGATGGCAAGGCGTTGACCCTGCGCAACAAAGGACCGCTCTGGATCATCTATCCCCTCTCTGATCACCCGGAGCTGAACAAGGAGCTCTATCACAGCCGGATGGTGTGGCAACTGACGGCGATCGAGAGCAAATAAGATGCTGCGCGGCAAGTTTCTGAGCTTGATCCTGATGGTGACTGCCTTTTTGGGGGTCGCCATCTGGTCGGTCTGGAACTATGACCGTGCATTCAATGCAGTGACTCGCTATACCCAGCTCTCCGCCTGGGCGTTGGCGCAGCTGGAGTTGGAAATCCATGGCTTTGATGAAGCGCTCTCTCTCTATCGCACCGGTTCGACCAGTCAGGAAGAGATGAACAAGCGCTTTGATATTGCCTGGAACCGGCTCGATGTCTTCCTGCACGGGGAGGAGGCAAAGCCGGTGAGAACCCGCTTTGGGGCTGAACAGGCAGCAGGCAAGATCATGACTCTGTTCGAGAAGTATGAGCAGGCCGTGGTCAGCGGAGAGCGAGATTCAAAAGAACTTGCTCGTTTTGCCGAGGAGTTGGCTCGGGATCTGGCTGCGATCCGCGATGTGATGGTGAAAAATTTCACCGGCCCATCCGCTATTGCCCAGCGGGAGGTACTCAACTCGTCGCGTATCCAGAACTTCTTCATTCTGGCTTTCTTGATGTTGGCGACCGTGGTGATGCTGCTGATGCTGTTTCGCGAAGTGCGCCACCAGCACTTTCTTGCGTGGAATGATGCGCTAACCCGCTTGCCAAACCGGGCCTCCTTGATCAAACACCTCAAGCAGCTGACGGGACATAAAGGGGGGCGCAGCAGCGTGACCGTCTGTCTGGTGGATCTTGGCCATTTCAGGGAGGTAAATGACAGCCTGGGCTACGAGGTGGGGGATGCATTGCTGACGCAACTGGCCGAGCGGATCCGCGCCGTATCGGTTGACGGTATCTTTGCCGCCCGCACCGGTAGCGATGAGTTTGCCATCATTATTTCCGGCGTTATGCCCACCTATTTGCGTTTTCCATTTCTGGAGCAGCTGCGTAACGAACTTGCCGGGCTCGCCTTGGCGACTGACCCCGCCCACCGGGTGCGGGTCTTTATGGGGGTCAGCCAGTACGTGCGACCGGTACACACGCCGGAGGAGATGCTGCTGTTTGCCGATATCGCCCTCGACAGTGCCAAGCGTAAGCGGCTGAATCGCTACGTGGTTTTCTCCTGCAGCATGTATCAGCACTATCTGCGTAACCGCCGTTTGTCGACCGAGTTGCGCGAGCTGATCCAGCACCACAGCAATTTGCAGTTGAGCCTCTACTATCAGCCCATTGTCCGTGGTCAATGTAGGGTGCGACTGGGGGCTGAGGTACTGATCCGCTGGAATCACCCGGAGTACGGGTTTATTCCGCCCCTCGATATCATCTCGCTGGCGGAAGATAACGGGCTGGGGGAGGCGCTCGGGTTATGGATCTTCCGGCGCTTGCAACATGATCTCGCCATTTTCCCGAGCGACTTGATTGAACCG
The DNA here is from genome assembly GCF_040908215.1 of Aeromonas sp. R5-4. Classification (NCBI taxonomy): domain Bacteria; kingdom Pseudomonadati; phylum Pseudomonadota; class Gammaproteobacteria; order Aeromonadales; family Aeromonadaceae; genus Aeromonas; species Aeromonas sp. R5-4. The sequence continues at coordinate 170,468 of NZ_JBFODG010000003.1, forward strand.
CTGGAGATCTCGGTCAACCTCTCGAGTTCCATGTTCACTATGGAGTTGGCAGCCCAGCTGGATGAGAACATGGGAGAGGGGCCGCTAAGCCTGCAACAGCTGATCGTCGAACTGACCGAAACGATTGCTCTGGATGATATCGAGCTGAGCAAACAAATCATCGACACCCTACGTCAGATTGGAGTACGGGTTGCCCTTGATGATTTCGGTACCGGCTGGTCATCGTTCTCCTACTTGCGGGAACTCTATTTCGACAAACTCAAGATCGACCGCTCATTTATCACGGCCATCGACAACGATACCCGTCAGGCCTTGTTCGTCGAGGCGATCACCAGCCTCTCTCATCAACTCGGTGTGCGGGTGGTGGCGGAAGGGGTGGAAAACAATGATGAGCTGAAGGCGGTGCTGAGTATCGGGGTGGATGAAATTCAGGGCTATTTCTACTCCAGGCCCTTGCCACTACAGGACTTTCTGCTGTTCTGCCATCGCTACTTTATCAATCGGAGCATCATGCAGGAGGTGGCGCTGGGTTAGCCGAGCGGTTGGGGGACAAAGTCTCCCCGGTCGAGGATCCGCAGACAGGCATCCACCACATCCGCATCGAGCTGATGGCCGCGCATCTGGATGATCTGCTCCCTGGCCTGGGGAATGCCGAGGGCGGCGCGATAGGGGCGATCCGAGGACATGGATTCGACGATATCGGCAACGGTGAGGATGCGGGCCTCCAGCAGGATCTCATCCCCCTTGAGCCCCAGCGGATAGCCGGATCCATCGAGATACTCGTGGTGCTGGTGGATCATCCGGGCGATGGGCCAGGGGAAGTCGATATCCTTGAGCACCAGATAGCCGATGGCGGGGTGTTCCTTGACCAGCTCGAACTCCAGCGGCGTGAGGCGCTCCGGTTTGGTGAGAATTTCGGCCGGTACCTGGATCTTGCCGATATCGTGCACCATGGCGCCCAGATAGATCCCCCGCAGCCGCTTCTCTTCCAGCCTGAGTTCCCGGCCGATGGCTTGGGCCAGCTTGGCCACATGTTTCTGATGGCCAGCGGTATAGGGATCGCGCTGCTCCAGCACGGCGGCGATGGCACCCAGCGCATCTTCCAGTGCCAGCTCCAGCTGGCGGGCATGGAAGATCTTCTCCTGTTGCGAGCGCAGATAAGCCTGCTGGGTATGGCGCGCCTGCAGGCCGTAGGCGAGGTAGTCGGTCAGCTGGATAAAAAGTTGCTCCTCCTCCTGGCTGAACAGCCGTGGCTGGTCGCTGTGAATGATCAGCGCACCGGCCAGATCCTCCTGCAGTGGCAAGGGGATCAGCAGGCGGGAGCGCAACGGGTGGCGGCCGGTATGGGGCCGCTCGTGGAAGATCACCTGATTGAGGCGCCGCTGGTGGAGGATGGCCTGGGTGAGGGCATCATCGTTCAACCACAACGTTTGTTCCGATGCATCGGCACTGCCTGCCTGCGCCACGATCCTCGGTGGTTGGGCGAGATCGGGCTGGCCTTGCAGCACTGCCACCAGCGGAAAACGGTCATCGACGGCGATGGCATCGCAGATATCCTGCAGCAGTTGCGGCTCATCACCCGGTTTGAGCAGGGCGTGGTGGGCGCGGCTGATCGCCTGCTGGGTCCAGCTGTACTGTTGCAGTTTCTCCTGCTGCCACTTCTGCTCGGTAATGTCTTCGAAGAAGACGCCGACCCCCACGATACTCCCCGCCTCATCACGCAGGGGAAACTTGGTGGTGCTGAGCCAGCGAGCTTCTCCCCCCTTCAGATAGGGCTCTTCGATGTGTTGGTGTATTCCCTCGCGCATGACTCGGGCGTCATCCTCCCGATAGCGTTGTACCAGTTCGGGGGGAAAGAAGTCGCAGTCATTCTTGCCCACCAGTGCCTCTGGTGAGAGGGCGAGATCCGCCGCCAGCAGGCGGTTGCCCGCGATGTAGCTGAATCGGGTGTCTTTGAGCAGCACCCGATAGGGAAGCTGATCCATCACCTGGGTCAGCAACAGCGCCGAGGAGGGGAGTGCATCGGTCAGTGGGTGGGGGAGTGCACAGGAGGTGAGGAGTTCGGACATCTTATCCCGCCTTGTCTGCAAGTTGACTGATGGGAGGGCCGAAGTGGTAGCCGGTCTGCCAGAGCACGATACAGCTGTTGACCACTTTTTCATCGTAACGGATCCCGGCATAGCGGGTCAGTTCGGCAATGGCGTCACTCAGAGGCATGGCCCGGCGGAACGGGCGATGGGAGGTCATGGCGATCAGCGAATCGGCCACCCGGATAATGCGCGCCTCCAGGGTAATGGCGCTGCCCGCCAGCCCCTGCGGATAGCCGCTGCCATCGAGGTTTTCGTGGTGCTGCAGCACTATGGTGGCGATGGGCCAGGGGAAGTCGATCTGTTTGAGAATATCGTGGCCGGCCTGGGGGTGCTGCTTGATCAGTTCGAACTCCACCGGCCGTAATTCACGGGGGCGGGTGATGATCTCGGTGGGGATCTGCAGCAGGCCAATATTGTGCACCATGGCCGCCAGTCCCAGCGCATCCAGCCGCTCTTGCCGCAGTTGCATGGCCTGCCCGATGGCCAGTGCCAAATCGCGCACCTTCAGCTCATGGCCCGCACTGTTGCGATCCTTGTGGCTGATGGCGCTGGCGAGGGCACTGATGGTCTGGAACAGCAGCTCACGCTGGTGGCGCTCGCTCTCCTTGAGGCGGGTGATGTCGACCAGGGTGCCGATGATGCCGGCAACCATCCCCTGATGGTCATAGAAGAGATCCTTGAAACAGATGACCTGATAGCGCATGCCATTGCGGTCATGCAACTGCTGTTCGATGCACTGGGGCTGGCGACTTCGCAGCAACTCGGCTTCCCGCATGCTGTAGGCCTCGGCAAGCCCGACAGGCAGCAGCTCCTCGACCCGTCGACCCAGCAGCGCCTCCTTGCCGATGCCGATCACCTGATTGAAGGCCTGGTTGCAGCCCAGAAATCGCCCTTCGATATCTTTGTAGAACACCGGGATCGGGATGGCCTTGAGCAGGGATTCGTTGAAGTGTTTCAGATCCTTCAGTTCGGCCTGCTGACGCAGGGCGAGCAGCTCGCTGTCCTTGCAGAGGGAAATGGCGCGGGCCAGGTTGCCGAGCACCGGGCTGAACAGATGGCAGACCGGTACGATCTGCTGATGTGGCTGGGGGGCGAGCAGCAAGATGAGATAACCCCCTTCAACCTTGAGCCGATAGGCAAACTGGTAGGGGCGGCTGCCCGGCAGGGGGAGCGTCTGTTGCAGCAGGCAGTGCTCCTCCTCGCTGACCCACCCAGGCAGGGTCAGGGTGGTGCCGGTGTGCTGACGCAGCTGCTCGTCGCCGATCACCTTGAGCAGCTTGTATCCCTCCCGTTGTTGCTGCAATACCGCGCCAACCGGCGTGGCGCAGTGATGCATAAAACGTTGCAGTACCTTGGTGAGCAGCGCATCCAGCGTCACTTCACGCCCGATGCAGAGCGCCAGATCGCAGACGATGGCCATGGCGTGGTCGTTGTTCATATCACTGCCCCGTTACAGAGAATGGCGCCGTTATGAAATTGGGGGTAATCCCCATGGCGCACGCTGCCAATTTCGCCAAGGGAGAGGGCTCCTGCCAGATCGCCGGCCCCCGAGTGGGTCAGCAGGGTGCGCAGCTCGGTCACCGTCTGCTGGTCGAAGTGCAGCTGGCGTCCTGCGCAGTAGTAGACCTCCAACAAGTGTGCCCGGGTGAGGGTTTGTTGCTGGTTGAGGCGCCTGGCCAGTGAGCAGGCATGTTCGGTGGCACTCTCTGGCGCCTTCAGCAGGGTGAGGATGCTGTGCTCTGCGACCTCGCCGGCGCAGAGCAGGGCGCCGTCATCGTTTGCCTCGACGGGGATCCTGACAATCACATCCCCGTTGGCCCGCAGCAGGCCCAGTGGCATGTGCACCACGAAACGGTAGAGCTCCTCGCGCACCATAGTGTGCTGGAATTGCTGGCGGATCAGCCCCTGATATTTTTGAAAGGCCGGTTGCCAATCGATGTAGGCAATCTGGTTCGCTTCACTGCTGGTGGCCAGCATTGGTTGGGCCGAAAGTTGGTAACCATGTTCCAGAAAGGGAAAGCTGTTGCTGGGCAGCAGCGTGCAGGTGACCCCGTAGGCAAGTTGCCGTTGATTGTCGAACAGGCAGGCAAGGGGGGTGAAGCTGCTGCTGCCTGCATTGGCGCCGGCATAGTTGACGCGATTGGCCAGTTGCAGATAAAGCGCATCCAGAATGGAGGCGATATTGGGAATGAGGTTGTCGAAGGTCAGAAACAGGGTTGGTGGCGGCGAAGGGGTTGGCCAGGTGGCCAGCATGTTCTCCACCTGTTCCGCAATCAGGTGGGCAAGGGATGCTGCGCTGGCCTGCGGTGTCAGGGGCAGCAGTGTGGCGTGATAGGGGTTGGCTCTGGGCAGTAGCCAGGCCCCCTGCGGCAACAATCCTTGCGCACCGATCAGCTGGGGGAAAATGGCGCCATCCAGGGCGATGTTGAAGTCGCGGCACAACTGCTGCAACAGGGGAACCTGCGCGCAATCCTGTTCGGCCAGCAGTATGGTCAGCTTGCCTCCTTGCAAGGGTGCCAGCGTGGCGGCCAGTTCTGTCGGGTTAAATTGGCAAACGTAGTGTTGCTTCATCAATCTGAACTCCATTCCAGAATATAACCAATATATCAATAAGGAATTCAAGAGGGTATGAGGATCTCGCCCGGTTCTGGTTGTATGGCAAAAACCATGATGGGCATCACCCTCGCTGACTGATCTGTCATTTGCTGACCTGTGGAGTGCGCGATGCTGTCGGGCCGGAAATAGAAAACCGGCAGCCAAGGCTGCCGGTTTTGCGGGTAATGAGGGGTAGCGACGGTAACGGTTACTGCAATACCACGTGCTGGAACCCTTGTACCAGGCTGATGACCGGCTGGGGATAGAGCCCCAGCAACACCACCAGCGCTGCAGAGAGCAGCACCACCACACCACCGGAGGAGAGAGCCCAGTCGGCGCTGGCATCCCGCTGCTGCATACCCGGTTCGCGCAGATAGAGGGTCACCATCACCTTGAGGTAGTAGTAGAGACCCAGTGCGCTGCCGAGCACGATGGCACCGGATAGCCACCAGAGCTGCGCCTCGACGGTGACGCCGATGAGGTAGAACTTGCCGATAAAGCCGAGGGTCATCGGGATGCCCGCGAGTGACAACATCATCACCGTCAGTACGGCAGTCAGATAGGGGCGCTTCCAGAACAGACCACGATAGCTGTGCAGGGAGTCGGCATCCTTGCCGCGATAGGGGCTCGACATCATGCTCACCACCCCAAAGGCACCCAGGCTGGTGAACAGATACATCAGCAGATAGACCCCGGCTGCTTCCACCGGCATCTGGCCGAATCGGCTCGCCACGATCACCGCCAGCAGGTAGCCGAAGTGGGAGATGGAGGAGTAACCCAGCATCCGCTTGATGTTGGTCTGCACCAGGGCCAGCAGGTTGCCGACCAGGATGGAGATGACCGCCATGGCTGCCAGCAGCCAGTGGATCATGGGATCGCTCGCCGCCGGTACCGCCAGATAGAAGCGCAGCAGCACGGCAAAGACCGCCACCTTGCTGACGGTGGCGAGGAAGGTGGCGACCGGTGCCGGGGCACCTTCGTAGACATCCGGGGTCCAGAGGTGGAAGGGGGCCAGGGAGAGTTTAAAGGCAAAGCCGACCAGCATTAACCCCAAACCGCCCATCAGCAGCGGATGGTGAGCCGGGCTCTCGGCCAGGGTCTGCCCCAGGGCGGCAAAGCTCAGGCTGCCTGCCTGCGCATAGAGCAGCGCCATGCCAAACAGCAGGAAGGCGGTGGCGGCGGCAGAGAGCACCATATATTTCACCGCGGCTTCCAGCGAGTGGCGCTCGCGGTAGGCGTAACCCACCAGACCGAACATCGGCAGGGTCAGCATCTCGATCCCGATAAAGAGAGAGGCGAGGTGACGGGAGCAGGCCAGCACCAGACCACCAGCGGTGGCGATCAGCAGCAGCAGGAAGAACTCCTCCCGGTTGTCCGGGTAGGCTTTCAGCCACGATTGACCGAAGGTGCAGGTGGCCAGGGCGCCGATGAGCACCAGTCCCATGTAGAAGACGGCGTAACTGTCCACTTGCAGCAGCGGGGTGACCCCCTGATCCCCTTGCGCCATCACGATGGGCAGCGAGAACAGAGCAAGGTTGAGGCCAACAATGGTCACGGTAAAGGCGGTGGTGACACAGCGGCGCCAGGCGATGGCCAGCATCAGGGCCGCCATGGCCCCGGTGGTCAACAGCAGGGGAAGCAGTGCCAGCAGTTGGGAAGCGGAGAAAGTCATTGCAGGGCTCCAGCAGTCGGCAGCAGATACCAGTGCAGCACGTTGATAAGGCTGCTGCTGGCGGTGTCAATCACGGGTTGGGGATAGAGGCCAAGCAGAACCAGCAGGCCCGCGATCACCATCATCATGGTCAGCTCGCGGCGATCCAGCCCCTTGAGCATGCTCTCATCCTTGGCGGGGCCAAAGCAGGCGCGCTGCAACATGATGAGAGAGTAGACCGAGGCCAGCACCAGACCGAAGGTGGCGACTGCCGTGATGACAGGGGCAACCTGGAAGCTGCCGACCAGGATCAGGAACTCGCCGACAAAGTTGCCGGTGCCCGGCATGCCGAGCGACGCTACCGAGAAGAACAGCATCACGCCGGGCAGATAGCGCAGGCGTCCCCACAGGCCGCCCATCTGGCGCAGATCCCGTGTGTGCAACCGCTCGTAGAGCTGACCGCAGAGGATAAAGAGGCCGGCAGCCGAGAGACCGTGGGCGATCATCTGCACCACGGCGCCCTGCAGGGCCAGCTCGCTACCCGAGTAGATGGCGATCATCACAAAACCCATGTGGGAGATGCTGGTGTAGGCTACCAGCCGTTTGATGTCGGTCTGGGCAAAGGCCACGATGGCGCCGTAGACGATACCGATCAGGCCCAGCACCATGGCGTAGGGAGCAAATTCGGCGGACGCCTCGGGGAAGAGCGGCAAGGCAAAACGCAGCAGACCGTAGGCGGCGGTTTTGAGCAAAATACCTGCCAAATCCACCGAGCCTGCGGTCGGCGCCTGACTGTGGGCATCCGGCAGCCAGCCGTGCAGCGGCACCAGCGGCATCTTGACCGCGAAGGCGATAAAGAAGCCCAGCATCAGCAGCCACTGAACTCCCTTGCTCATCGGGGTATTGAGCAGCTCCAGATAGTTGAAGGTGAAGACTCCGGTGGCATGCTGGTGGGTCAGCACCAGCCCGATGATGGCCACCAGCATGATAAGGCCGCTCACCTGGGTGTAGATGAAGAACTTGGTCGCGGCGTTGATCCGTGATTTGCCGTCAGTGACCGAATGGCCCCAGAGTGCAATCAGGAAGTACATGGGAACCAGCATCATCTCCCAGAAGAAGAAGAAGAGGAACAGATCCAGCGCCATAAAGACCCCGAGCACGCCACCCAGGATCCAGAGCAGGTTCAGATGGAAGAAGCCGATGCGTTGCACGATCTCTTTCCACGAACAGAGGATGGCCAGTACCCCGATAAAGCAGGTGAGGATCACCATCAAGAGCGACAGGCCATCCACCGCCAGATGCAAAGAGATGCCAAAGCGGGGGATCCACGGCAGGTGCCACTCGGCGGCCCAGGCGGAGGCAGCACCGGTGACGCCCGCGCTGTCGAGACCCGTGGTGGCAAGGGAGAAATCACCACTTAGCCAGATGGCACAGGAGAGCAGCAGGCTGGCGCTCATGGAGAGCAGGGCAACCCAGCGGACAAACTGCCCGCCGAGACGCTCCATCTGCCAGCAGAGCAAGCCGCCGATAAAAGGAATTAGCAAGATCCAGAGTAAGGTCACGGTATCAGCTCTCGTTCAAGTTCATATGAGATTGCGCTCCCTGTTCCATCAGGGAGAGCAAACAGCCCGGCTGTTTCGGTCTTCGTGTTGTTCATCGCGTTACCCCAACAGCAACAGCGCCAGCACCAGCACGGCGCCGATCCCCATGGAGGCGGCATACCAGCGCAACTTGCCGGTGACTGTCCAGGCCAGCAGCTGGTTGCCCCGCAGGGCAAACCAGGCGGGCAGGCCCATCATCCAGTCCAGCGGGTCTCGGGCCAGCAGACGGGTCGCCAGCAGATAGGGTTTGACCCACAGCTGGTCGTAGAGCCAGTCAAAGCCCCAGGCGTTGAACCAGAGGGTGCTGAGCAGCCGGCCTGGCGCGCTGTTGGCAATGGCGGTGGCCAGACGGCGCTCACCAAGGAACAGAAACGCAGCCAGCACAATGCCAGCGATGGCGATGATGCCAGAGGCTACCTCCAGCGCATGGCGACCCTCTTCGATATGGTCCCCCGGGCCTGCGGGTAGTACACCTGCCAGTGGCGGGGTGATCAGCGCGCCTATGCCGGTAGAAAGCACCAGCAGCACCAGCAGCGGCAGATGGTGAGCCAGACCGTGACCCGCATGGGCTTTGGTCTGCTCTTTGCCATGGAAGGCGATAAAGATTAGCCGGAAGGTGTAGAGCGAAGTGAGGAATGCCCCTACCAGACCTGCCCACAGCAGCGCGCTTTGGCCCGATGCTTCTACTTGCCACAGGATGGCGTCCTTACTGTAGAAACCGGAAGTGACCAGCGGCAACGCCGCCAGCGCCGAGCCCCCCACCAGGAAGCAGGCGTAGACCAGCGGCAAACTCTTGCGCAGGCCACCCATCTTGAAGATGTTCTGCTCATGGTGGCAGGCAACGATAACGGCACCGGCGGAGAGGAACAGCAGCGCCTTGAAGAAGGCGTGGGTCATCAGGTGGAAGATGGCCCCTTCCCATGCGCCGACACCCAGTGCCAGAAACATGTAGCCAATCTGGCTCATGGTGGAGTAGGCGAGGATCCGCTTGATATCGGTCTGAACCAGCGCGGCAAAGCCTGCCAGCACTAGCGTGATGGCGCCAACCAGCCCGACCAGATGGAGGATCTCTGGCGCCAGCAGGAACAGGCCGTGGGTACGAGCAATCAGGTAGACACCAGCAGTCACCATGGTGGCAGCGTGGATCAACGCGGAGACCGGGGTCGGGCCAGCCATCGCATCTGCCAGCCAGGTTTGCAGCGGCAGCTGGGCCGATTTGCCGACCGCACCGCCCAGGAGCATCAGGCAGGCCAGCGACAGGGCAGGGGAGCCCTCGGCAAACAGGGTCGGGGCACGAACCAGCAGCTCATGGATATTGAGGGTGCCCAGTTCCCGATAGAGGATAAACAGGCCGATGGCGAGGAAGACATCACCCACCCGGGTCACGACAAATGCCTTGAGGGCCGCTGCGCCGTTGTTGCGATCCTTGTAGTAGAAGCCGATCAGCAGATAGCTGCACAGCCCTACCCCTTCCCAGCCGAGGTAGACAAACAGCAGGTCATCGGCCAGCACCAGAAACAGCATGCTGGCGATAAAGAGGTTGGTGTAGGTAAAGAAGCGGGAGTAGCCCTCTTCACCGCGCATATACCAGGAGGCGAACAGGTGGATGAAGAAACCCACCCCGGTCACCACCCCCAGCATGGTCAGCGACAGGCCATCCAGTGCCAGCGAGAAGCTCGGGGTAAAGTTGCCCACCGCCATCCATTGCCACAGGCGCTGGACATAGACGCCCCCCTCGGGCGGGTTGCCCAGAAAGTCGATGCCCACCCACAGGGTAGTGAGGGCCGACAGGCCAATGGAGCCTACCCCGATCAGCGCCGAGGTACGCTCACCAAACCGGCCGAGGGAGAAGGCCAACACCAGCCATCCCAGCAGCGGAAATAGAAAAGTCAGATATAAGAGGCTCATCCGCGCATCTCGCTCACAGTGTCCACGTTCAGGGTGTGGTAACGACGATAGAGCAGCAGTAACAGGGCAAGGCCGATACTGGCCTCCGCTGCCGCCAGAGAAATCACCAGGATATACATGATCTGGCCATCGGCCTGGGCCCAGCGGCTACCCGCCACCACAAACGCCAGTGCCGAGGCATTCATCATGATCTCGATACTCATCAGGATGTAGAGCAGGTTGCGGCGGATCAGCAGACCGCACAAGCCGATGCAGAAGAGCACCGCGGCCAGCAGGAGGCCGTGCTCCATAGGGATTCCATTCATTGCTGACCTCCTTCTTGTGCAGAGCGGGAAGCAGAGCGCGGGACGGAGAGCACTTCACCGCTCTTCTCTTCCCGACCCAGGTGATAGGCGGTTACCAGACCCGCCAGCAGCAGGATGGAGGCAAGCTCCACCGCCAGCACATAGGGGCCAAAGAGCTCGACACCCACCTGCTTGGCGGTCACCTCGGTCACTCCGATCAGGCCCCCGGTCACCCCGAGAATGCCGTGGGCCAGAAAGCCCAGCAGGATCAGCGAGAGCAGGGCTGGGCCCCCCCAGGTCATGGGGGTGAGCCACTTTTTCTCCTGTGCCTGGGCACTCCCCAGGTTCAGCATCATCACCACGAACACGAACAGCACCATGATGGCGCCGGCGTAGACGATCACCTGCAGGGCGCCCGCAAAGGCGGCACCCAGGCAGAAGAAGATCATGGCCACGGCGATGAGGGAGATGATGAGATTGAGCAGCGCATGCATGGGATTGCTGGTGCTGATCACCCGCAGCGTGCTGTAAATGGCCACCAGGGCCGAGGCATAAAATGCCAGTTCCATGATTGACTCCTCAGGGCAGCAGGCTCTTGACATCGATGGGCTTGGCTTCGTTTTCGGCATCCCCTTTCGGCTTGCCGTCGATGGCCATCCCGCTCATGCGATAGAAGTTGTAGTCCGGGTATTTACCGGGCCCGCTGATCAGCAGATCTTCCTTCTCGTACACCAGATCCTGGCGGCGATACTCACCCATCTCGAAATCCGGTGTCAGCTGGATGGCGGTGGTGGGGCAAGCCTCTTCACACAGGCCGCAGAAGATGCAGCGAGAGAAGTTGATGCGAAAGAACTCCGGATACCAGCGACCATCTTCCCGCTCGGATTTTTGCAGCGAGATGCAGCCGACCGGGCAGGCAACCGCGCAGAGGTTGCAGGCCACGCAGCGCTCGTCCCCGTCGGGGTCGCGGGTCAGCACGATGCGACCGCGGTAGCGGGGGGCCGCATAGACTGCCTGCTCCGGATAGTTGAGGGTTTCACGGGGCCGCCAGGCATGGGAGAAGACCATGGCCAGACTGCGTAACTGGGTGCCGACACCCTGAATAATGCTAACAATTTTCATATTGAGTGCCTCACTGCGTACTTATCAGTACAACTGCCGCGGTGACCAGCATATTGATCAGGGTCAGCGGCAAGCAGACTTTCCAGCCAAACGACATCACCTGGTCAAAGCGCGGGCGAGGCAGGGAGGCCCGCAGCAGGATGAAGAACACCATGAAACAGGCGGTCTTCAGGGCAAACCAGATGAAGGGGGGCAACCAGGGACCATGCCAGCCACCGAAGAAGAGGGTCACGATGAGCGAGGAGATCAGCACGATGCCGATATATTCGCCCACGAAGAAGAGACCCCACTTCATCCCCGCATACTCGATGTGATAGCCGTCGGCGAGCTCCTGCTCGGCTTCTGGCTGATCGAACGGGTGACGGTGGGTGACGGCGACACCGGCAAACAGGAAGGTGACAAAGCCCAGGATCTGGGGCACCACGTTCCACAAGTCTGCCTGTGCCTCGACGATATCCCGCAGGTTGAAACTGCCGGTCTGGATCACAATCCCCATCAGGGAGAGTCCGAGAAACACCTCGTAGGAGAGGGTCTGGGCCGAGGCGCGCAAGCTGCCGAGCAATGAGTATTTGTTGTTGCTCGACCAGCCGGCGAACAGCACCGCATAGACCGCCAGCCCCGCGATGGCCAGGATGTAGAGCAGCCCCACATTGAGATCCGCCACGCCCCAGGTGGGGGTGATGGGCACCACCGCAAACGCCAGAATAAAGGCAGTGAAGGCGATGATGGGGGCCAGGATAAAGATCCGCCGATCAGCGAACGGCGGGATCCAGTCCTCCTTGAAGAACATCTTGATCATGTCGGCGGCCAGCTGGAGCAGACCAAACGGCCCCACCCGGTTGGGGCCGTAGCGATCCTGCCACAGGGCCAGCAGACGACGCTCGATGAAGCTCATGAAGGCGCCAGCCCCCACGATCCCCACCAGCACGATCAGTGCCTTGCCCACCTCCAGCAACAGATCGATCAGCGACTCGCTCATGCGATCACCTCCTGCAGGTTAGTGATTGAGGCTTGTTGCAGGGCCGTCGGCAGGCCGTTCACCCCAAGGGGGAGCCCCACCAGACCGGCGCTCAGCTGCTCGCTAAGCCGCAGACGCAGTTGCCAGTGGCTACCGCCCCAGGAGAAGGAGACCTGACTGCCCCCGTGGAGGGCCAGACGCTGCGCATCAAGGGGATTGAGCACCAGCTCGGGTTCGTTCATCCGGGCCTGAATGACCGGGCTGCGAGCGGAGAGCTCCTCGCCGCCAAACAGCTGGGCATAATTGACCACTTGCAGCGCCTCTGCGGCCTTGAAGGGGGCAGGGATGGTGGTGAACCAGCCGAGCAGCTCCTTGCCTTCTGCCTGCGGGTCTGTTGCTTCCAGCAGACGGCGACCCGGATCGCCAGCACGCAGTTTGCCACCCACTTCATCCTGGAACTTGTTCCAGGCGGAGGGAGAGTTCCAGCCCGGCGCCCAGGCGAACGGTACTTGCGGCAGCGGCTGACGGGCTCCGGCATACCCTTCCATGGAGAAGTTGAAGGGGGAGTCGGGATCTTGCGCTACCCGCGGCTCGCTGACGTTCTGATCCGCCAGCATGGAGGTGCGACCGCTGTAACGATGCGGCTCACGGGCCAGTCGCATGCCACGGATCCGCAAGCCTGCGTTGGGCGCCGCTTCCAGCATGGTAGCCAGCAGCGGATTGCTGGTGGCACAGTCATGGTTGACCTGGTCGAAGTTTTGCCAGCGCAGCGGCTTGCGTTCGATCGCCCCTTGCAGCGCCGTCAGCCAGCGCCACCCTTCACGCACCTGAATATCGGCGTTGTAGAAGGCGGGCGCATAGACCTGGAAGAAGCGCTGGGCGCGCCCTTCCATGTTCACCAGCGTGCCATCGGCCTCGGCAAAACTGGCCGCTGGCAGCACCAGATCAGCCTTGTTGGCGGTCGGGGTCGCCTGATGGTCGATGACCAGCAGGTGCTGCAGCCGTGCCAGTGCAGCATCCACCCGGTTGCGCGGCGCGCGGCGGTAGAGATCGTTCTCCAGGGTGACCAGCGCCAACCCCTCTTCTGACTCGATACGCGCAAGGGCGGCTTCGAGTGGCTTGTCTGTCAAGGTTTGAGCGCCCAGCATGGCCAGACCCAGCGAGTTGGCCTCCTGGCCAACCAGCGCGATGTTGGCTTCCTGTCCACGGCCTTTCAGGGCGCGGGCAATGTTGCTGGCCGCCTCAAGCAGCGCCACATCGCGGGCACTGGAGCCTGCAATGATGAGCGGCTTCTTGGCGTTGCCGAGCAGCTCGGCCCAGCGAGTCGCTTGTGCCTGCTGTTCGGGGCCGAGATCGGTCACGGCCGGTGCGGCCGGGTCGAGCAGGTTGGCGATGGCAAAGCCAATGCGCGCCTGATCGGCATAGGGGGCGTGCAGCTTGTCGGCCGCCACATCGTCCAGACGGGTGGTGTCGAGACTGGTGATGAGCAGCGGGTAGCGCTCGTTCTGACCCAGGGTCTGAACGGCGGCGACTTGCCACAGATCGACCTTCATCTTGCGGGCCAGCTCGCGGGCCTTGCCCTTGACGGCTTGGCGCAGCGCCAACGCGATACGGGCTGCGCTCATGGTGACATCCTCGCCGAGCAGCAGAATGGCGTCGGCCTCTTCCATGTCCCGCAGGCTCGGGGTTGGCACGCCGCCCTGTTGCAGGATCTGCAGCATCTTCAGCTGACAGGCCCACTCGGTCTGCTCGACGCCAGCGTAGAAGTTGGCTTCACCCACCAGCTCGCGCAGGGCAAAGTTGCTCTCCAGCGAGGCGCGGGGCGAGCCGATGCCGATGAGGCTGCTAGCGCTGCGTAGGGCATCGGCGGCTCGGTTGAGGGCGCCATCGACCGTGATGGTCAGCTGGTCGTTGCCATCTTTGAGCAGCGGTTGGCGCGGGCGGTCGGCCAGATTGACATAGCCATAGCCAAAGCGGCCACGGTCACAAAGGAAGTAGTGGTTGACGCTGCCGTGGAAGCGGTTTTCGATGCGGCGCAGCTCGCCATAACGCTCGCCCGGACTGATGTTGCAGCCCACGGAGCATTGCTGGCAGATGCTGGGGGCAAATTGCATGTCCCACTTGCGGTTGTAACGTTCGGAGTGGGTCTTGTCGGTGAAGACGCCGGTGGGGCAGACCTCCACCAGGTTGCCGGAAAATTCACTCTCCAGGGTGCCATCCTCGACCCGCCCGAAATAGACGTTGTCGTGGGCACCATAGACCCCGAGATCCTCGCCACCGGCATAATCCTTGTAGTAACGGACGCAGCGGTAGCAGGCGATGCAGCGGTTCATCTCGTGACCGATGAAGGGGCCCAGCTCCTGATTCTGGTGGGTGCGTTTGGTGAAGCGGTAGCGACGGCTGTTGTGGCCGGTCATCACCGTCATGTCCTGCAGGTGGCAGGCGCCGCCCTCTTCACACACCGGGCAGTCGTGGGGGTGGTTGGTCATCAGCCACTCCACCACGCTCTTGCGAAATTCTTTAGCCTCTTCATCCTCGATGGCGATGTAGCTGCCATCGGTGGCCGGGGTCATGCAAGACATGACCAGACGACCGCGTTTGTCATCGGCATTCTGATACTGTTTGACCGCACACTGGCGGCAGGCGCCAACGCTACCCAGCGCCGGATGCCAGCAGAAATAGGGGACGTCCAGACCCAGCGACAGACAGGCTTGCAGCAGGTTATCTGCCCCGTCTACCTCGTACTCTTTGCCGTCTACATAAATGGTTGCCATACAACTTCCCTGAAACCTGTTTTGTGAAATCTGTGGTGTCGTTACCAGCGCTCGCCCAGCAGATTGGGCTGGATCCCTTTGACCGGCTTGCGGTTATCACCGCTGCCTTTGATCCCGGCCTCGAATTCGGAGCGGAAATATTTGATGGCGCTGGCGAGCGGCTCGACGGCGCCCGGTGCGTGGGCGCAGAAGGTCTTGCCCGGGCCAAGGAAACCGCAGAGTTGTTCCAGAGTCGCCAGATCGCCGGATTGCCCTTCGCCACGTTCCAGTGCCCGCAGCAGCTTGACGCTCCAGGGCAGGCCATCGCGACAGGGCGTGCACCAGCCACACGACTCGCGGGCGAAGAACTCCTCCATGTTGCGCAGCAGGGAGACCATGCTGATGGAGTCATCCACCGCCATGGCGAGGCCAGTCCCCATCCGGGTGCCGACCTTGCCGATACCAGCGGTATACATCTGCGCATCGAGGTGCTCCGGCAGCAGGAAGCCGGTTCCCGCGCCGCCCGGTTGCCAGGCTTTCAGGCGATAGCCGCTCTTCATGCCGCCGGCGTAATTTTCAAACAGCTCGCGGGCGGTGATGCCAAACGGCAGCTCCCAGACCCCGGGGTTGTTCACCTTGCCGGAGAAGCCCATCAGCTTGGTGCCGTGATCTTCCGAGCCCGGCAGCGCCAGTCCGTGATACCAGGCGACCCCGTTGCCGATAATGGCGGGCACGTTGCAGAGGGTTTCGACGTTGTTGACGCAGGTGGGTTTGCCCCAGACGCCGGAGACGGCGGGGAAGGGGGGTTTGGCGCGCGGGTTGGCGCGGCGCCCTTCCAGCGAATTGATCAACGCCGTCTCTTCACCACAGATGTAGCGGCCGGCGCCGGTGTGGACGAACAGCTCGAAGTCAAAACCGGATCCCAGAATGTTCTTGCCCAGTAGACCGGCGGCCTTGGCCTCTTCCACCGCACGGCGCAGGTGGATGGCGGCATCAACGTATTCGCCGCGCAGGAAGATATAGCCGCGATAGGCCTTGAGCGCCCGGGCACTGATGATCATCCCCTCGATCAGCAGATGGGGCAGTTGCTCCATCAGCAGGCGATCTTTCCAGGTGTTGGGCTCCATCTCGTCGGCGTTGCAGAGCAGGTAACGGATGTTCATGCTCTCGTCTTTGGGCATCAGCCCCCACTTCACGCCAGTGGGGAAGCCCGCACCGCCGCGCCCCTTGAGGCCGGCATCCTTGACGGTGCTGACAATCTCGTCCGGGCTCATCTGGCCGAGCGCCTTGCGGGCGGCTTCATAGCCCTGTTTGGCCTGATACTCCTCCAGCCATACCGGTTGGCCGTCGTCCCGCAGCCGCCAGGTGAGCGGGTGGGTCTCGGCGGTGCGGGCCGTGCGGTTGGCGGTGCCAAGAGAGGCGAGGATCTTGTTCTGCGGCAGGCTCATGGGTAAGCCTCCAGCGTTTTCAGCAAGGTCACCGGATCGAGGCCGCCATAGGTGTCGTCATCGATCATGATGGCTGGCCCCTTGTCGCAGTTGCCAAGGCAGCAGACCGGCAGCAGGGTGAAGCGGCCATCCGGGGTGGTTTGACCGGGGCCGAGGTTCATCACCTCCTTGAGACCGGCCATCAGATCTTCATGGCCATTGATGTAGCAGACCATGCTGTCGCAGACGCGGATGATGTGACGGCCTACCGGCTGGCGGAAGATCTGGCTATAGAAGGTGGCAACCCCCTCCATGTCGCTGGCGGGAATGCCGAGTTCGGCCGCGATGGCGTGAATGGCGCCGTCGGGGACCCAGCCTCTGGCCTGCTGCACGATCTTGAGCGCTTCGATGCTGGCGGCGCGGGGATCTTCGTAGTGGTGTTTCTCGTGTTCGATGGCATCGCGTTCAGCCTGGCTCAGAACGAAGTCGTCCTGTTTGCTGCTGCATGCCCCTTGCCCCTGTGGGGTCTGATTATTGTGACACTGACATTGCTGGCTCATGACTTGACCTTTGGTGGCTTGTCCTTTTACTGCTCGTCCGGCGATCCCAATTCCCGGCCATGGCCGGGAGGGCGGATCACTTAACGGTCCACATCCGACATAACAAAATCGATACTGCCCAGATAGACGATGAGGTCCGACACCATGCTGCCCTTGATCACCGAGGGGATCTGCTGCAGGTGAGCAAAGCTCGGGGTGCGGATCCGGGTCCGGTAGCTCATGGTGGAGCCGTCACTGGTCAGGTAGTAACTGTTGACCCCCTTGGTCGCCTCAATCATCTGGAACGACTCGGCAGCGGGCATCACCGGGCCCCAAGACACTTGCAGGAAGTGGTTGATCAGGGTCTCGATGTGCTGCAGGGTGCGCTCTTTGGGCGGCGGTGTGGTGAGGGGGTGATCTGCCTTGAAGGGGCCCTCCGGCATGTTCTTCATGCACTGCTCGATGATCGACATGCTCTGGCGGATCTCCTCAATCCGCACGGTGGCTCTGTCGTAGGCATCGCCATTGCTGCCAACAGGCACTTCGAAGTCAAACTGGTCGTAGCCCGAGTAGGGGCGCCACTTGCGCACGTCGAAGTTGAGGCCGGTGGCGCGCAATCCGGCCCCCGTGGTGCCCCAGGACAACGCCTGCTCGGTGGTGTAGGCAGAGACGCCTATGGTGCGACCGCGAAGAATGCTGTTGCGCATCGCCGCTTTTTCGTAATCCATCAGACGTTTGGGCAGCCAGCTCAGCAGGTTGTCCTGCACCAGCCGTTGCCATCCCTTCGGCAAGTCGTGGGCCACACCGCCGATACGGAACCAGGCCGGGTGCATACGGGCACCGGTGATCGCTTCGATGATGGTGTAGATCTTCTGCCGGTCGGTGAAGGTGAAGAAGACCGGGGTCATGGCCCCCACGTCCTGAATATAGGTCCCGAGGAACAAGAGGTGGCTCTGGATGCGAAACAGCTCCGCCATCATCACCCGGATCATGTCGACCCGCTGCGGCACCTTGATTCCGGCCAGCTTCTCGACCGCCAGCACATAGGGGAGGTTGTTCATCACCCCGCCCAGATACTCGACCCGGTCGGTATAGGGGATGTAGCTGTGCCAGGACTGGCGCTCGCCCATCTTCTCGGCACCACGATGGTGGTAGCCGATGTCAGGCACGCAGTTACGGATCTCCTCGCCATCGAGCTGCAACACCAACCGGAAGGCGCCGTGGGCAGAGGGGTGGTTGGGGCCGAGGTTCAAGAACATGTAGTCCTCGTTCTCGTTGCCGCGGGCCAGTCCCCACTCTTCCGGTTTGAACAGCAGGTTCTCCTGCTCCATGTCCTGTTTGGCGGCATCGAGCATGAAGGGATCGAATTCGGTAGCGCGCGCCGGGTAATCCTTGCGCAGCGGGTGACCCTGCCAGCTCTTGGGCATCATGATGCGGGTCAGATGGGGGTGGCCATCGAAGGTGATGCCCATCAGATCCCATACTTCCCGCTCGTACCAGTTGGCATTGGGGAAGTGGTTGGTGATGGTGGGTAGATGCAGGTCACTTTCGGCCAACGCCACTTTCAACATCACATCGGCGTTACGGTCGATGGAGATGAGGTGATAGAAGACAGTGAAATCGCTCTGGGGCAGACCGTCGCGATGGCTGCGCAGCCGCTCATCGGTGGCGCTGAGATCAAACAGCATCACAAACGGGGAGGGCACCTTGCGCAAAAAGCCCATCACATCCTGAAGCAGTTCGCGGGGAAGCCAGACCACCGGCACGCCGGTGCGCGTGGTCTGCACGGTGAAGTGCTCGGCCCCGAAGTGGGCAAACAGTTCGCCAATGACTTTGGCATCCTTGTGGTCGCTGGGCTGCCACTGGGCCATGGCGTAATTGCTGGGAAAATCTCGAGTCAGTTTCATGGTCAGATCTCATCCGGCGTGCGCAGGTTGGTCACATTGATCCGTTCGCCGCGCTTGCGCTCTTTTTCGGCCTGCATCTGGGGACGGTAGATCCCCTGATCGCCCACTACCCAGGAGAGGGGGCGGCGCTCTTTGCCGATGGAGTCCTGCAGCAGCATCAGGGCTTGCAAAAAGGCTTCGGGACGGGGCGGGCAACCCGGAATGTAGACGTCGACCGGCAGGAACTTGTCCACCCCCTGCACCACGGAATAGATGTCATACATGCCGCCGGAGTTGGCACAGGCCCCCATGGAGATCACCCACTTGGGTTCGAGCAGCTGTTCATACAGGCGCTGGATGACTGGCGCCATCTTGATGAAGGGAGTCCCTGCTATCACCATGAAATCGGCCTGACGGGGCGAAGCGCGGATAACTTCGGCGCCGAAGCGGGCCACATCGTGGGGGGAGGTGAAGGCGGTACACATCTCCACGTAGCAGCAGGAGATGCCGAAGTTGTAAGGCCAGAGGGAGTTTTTGCGGCCCCAGTTGACTGTGTCTTGCAGCACCTCCTCGAGGCGGCCCATCATGATGCCGCGCGTCGCTTCTTGCGCCAGTGGGTCATCGACGGTCTGGCGCTGCTCCTGGGGGTAGCGCTCAACGGGTGCATCCGGGTCAATCCGGGTCAGGGTGTACTTCATGGTGCAACCTCAAGGAAAGGGTCTGTGGTTCAATCACTGTTTTTGTTGTTCAGCTGCGGTTTGCGCGGTGACCAGTCCAGTGCGCCGATGCGCCAGAGGTAGATCAGGCCGATAAGCAGCAGTCCGATGAAAATGGTGGCTTCAATAAAGCCGACCCAGCCGCTCTCACGCACGGAAACAGACCAGGCAAACAGGTAGAGCGCCTCGACGTCGAAGATGACGAAGAACATGGCGACCAGATAGAACTTGGCGGAAAAACGCAGGCGGGCACTGCCGACCGAGTCGACACCAGATTCAAATGGCTTGTTCTTGGTGCGGCCGTAGGCGCGACCTCCCAGCAGGGCGGCGAGACCTATCATCACCAGACAGATGGTGATGGCACCGATGACATAAATGGCAAAAGCCCAATGTTGAGCAGAAATATCAGCAAACATAGAGGTTTTTCCTAACCAAATTAATCAAGCGACTTAACAATAATGTTACGCATTATGACACTTTCGCACTGATTTACATGTCATTTTTACGGGTTAATTATTAATCGGTTAACTGGTAATTAAATTTTGTTAAGAAGCGCACTTTTTTGCTGGTTATGGCGGGTGGGAAAGGCCTGGAAAGCGCAGAGAGCTGCTCCTCGTCATCACCTGAAAGGGGTAAATGCCGCGGGCGAAGCCGGAGCTGGTCGGTATCGCGGGCAGGGGGCACAGGCGGGAGAAGAGCGTGATGGCGGGTGAGATAGGGGGCGGCAAGAGCAATAAAAAGAGAGGCTTCCAAGCCTCTCCTGCCATCGCGTTCCGGTTTCGAGCGTGGGGCGGTCAGGGTTTATTGGCGACCAGCAAGACCTGATCCGGGTAGGCGCCAATGGAGCGAAGACCGATATCTCCCGAGGTGATATCCAGATACGCCCGCTGACCATTGGCGGAGGTTACCGTGCTGCTCATCAGATAGACATAGCCCTCATTGACCTCTTTACCGCCCCCCGCCATGGCGCGCGGGAAAATGGCTTCATTGAGAGAGGGCTTGTAGCAGGCATGCTCGACCAGGGTCGCCAGCTCCTTGATGTCGGGCAGGCGCCACTGGCTGATACCGCCGAAGTGATAGAGAGCATGACTGCTGTCACTGCGGATCCGCTCCGCCACTTGCAGCCCCTGCTGCCAGTAGTAAACGGTCGGTTCCCCCAGGCAACTGCTGCCATTCCATGTCTGCCCCAGTTTGCAGCGCATCCAGGTGAGGCCGGTGTGTTGATCCGTGACGGTGCCGTTGCCATGGTCAAGAAAACGGGCAGAGGGGGCGGTGCGATCCATGGTGTCATCACAAATGGCAGCACCGTGGGCCAGGGGGGCCAGCAGTGCCAGCATGGCGAACGAAAAGCGATAAAGGCTCATGATATTCCTCGGATTATTGGGAAGTGGCGACCAGTCGTACCTGCATCAGCTCGATATAGGTATCTTGCTGCACCAGCGCGGGATAGGTGGTGCCCGCATCTTCTCCCAGGAGCAGGACTGTGCGTTTGCTGATGGGGCCACCGGAGAAGCGCTGGGCGGTGTTGCTGGTGGCGCTCCAGTAGTAGCCATGGTAGGTGTCATCTTCCGAGGAGGCGATATCCGGGAAGTAACGGGTATCCACGATGATGCGTTGACCCAGCGGGTCCTTGGCCAGGCTGCCGTAGTGCATCAGTGACATCAGCTCACCCATGGTGGGCAGCCGCCACTGGCTGATGCCGCAGCGCTGCTCGCCATTGAGCCACTGCTGATACGCGCGGGTGGTCAGCATGGTGGTCAGCGCCTGTGCCCGGGCGAGGGCCGCCAGATCTCCTTCGGCGGTGAGCTGTTCGATCCTCTTATGAATATGCTGGTAGGCCGCTTGCTGCTCGCCTGCGGTCGCCTTGAACTGCTCATCCTCATAGGCAAAGGGTCTGCTTTTCCAGGCCGGGCTCAAGGGATCATCCGATTTGACCTCCCACACCAGACCGGTATTGAGATCCTTGACGCACTGCCAGCTCGGCGCGTTGTCAGGGAGCGCCTGACCGCGATCATCGAGTTTGCGATAGGCAAGCTGGGGACGAGTGCGATTCCAGCTGGCATCTTGTCCCGGATAGTCGGCGGGTTCCTGTTCCAGCAGCGGGTCGTTGCCATCGCTGAAGGTGGTGACGCCGGTGACGGTTAGCAGGTTGCGTGGCTGCTGCTGCACCAGCAGGGTCAGCAGCTTGCTTTGGGTATCTTCAGCGAACTGGCCGTTGCGTTGCCACTCCTGAGCCAATTGCTCCAGCATCAGGCTGATGGCGCGATAGCTGGTGGTGAGCAACTGGGTCTCCTTGGCGGTGGCAAGGCGTGTGCGGGCCTGTTGCTGCAAGCTGATCGCCACCTGTTGTAGCGCCTGATCAAACTGGCCGAGACCTGCGAGGGCCGCGCGGTCGCCGCCCGGTTGCAGCGGCGCGAGATCGGCCAGCAGCTGCGTCAGTGCGCGATCGGCGGCCACCCCTTCGGCAATGCGGCTCTGCCACAGGGTGCTGAGCAGGGTCGGTTGCAGCCGTTGTGGATCCCCTTTGGCGGCCGGATGCGCCAGCAGCAGGCCTCCGCTCCTCGGTACGAACAGCAGGGGCGAGTTGACGATGTTGGCCGAACGGCTGACCAGGGCCACCGCTCCTTCGCCGCTGACGGCAGGGTCGGCAGGATCACATTGCCAGTTCTGATCCAGATCGGCGCACAGGGTACCGGCGGTCGGCAGAGCGACATCGACCCGGTAGTCCGGGATCGCCAGTGGTGCGTTATCTTCCCCGCCGCCACAGGCGCTGAGCAGGGCTGAGAGGGTTGCAATAACCAGTACGGATGGTTTCACTTCACATTCCTTGATTCGGTCACAGGTTCACGGGGGCGGTAACCCCCGTGGTACAGGATTCAACGGCGCGGGGTGCTCCGGCGCCAGAGGCGGGGGCAGAGGGCCAGCAACAGCAGCAGGGGGGAAGTCGTGCCGCCACCCCCTTCATCCTGCTCAAGGGGAATGATGCCGGTGTTGGGCAGGGCTTCATCCTTGTCACAGCGGGCGCCGACTTGCTGGGCTACCCGCCAGTTGCGCAACTGACCGGTGTCACCGGCGCTGGTGTCGTTGATCTCCAGCAGCCAGCGGCCAGCGAGCGGTTCGCCGTGCAGCTTATCGAGTGATTCGAACGGTACCAGTTCACGGGGGAACTCCCCCTTGAGCCGGGTATGGCTGGCGTAACCCTTGTTCCACAGGCTGATCCGGGTGCCGTAAGGGGAGGTGAGCCAGACCTCCAGCTGCTCCAGCTTGCTGTGCTCCAGATCGAGGGCAACCACGAATCCGCTGTCGATGCGGGCCTTGCTCTCGGGCAGGGTGAGAGTGAAGCGGGACAGGCCGTGCCGCTCACCGCTCACCGCATCTTTGATCTGGCCACCCTGGCCGATGGCCCGCTGCCAGAGCGGTTCACCGATCGGCAGTTGCAGGTCAAGGCGGGTCTGGCGCTCGGTGGGGCTGGGCAGGGTGAGCTGGAACTGCAGCGGCAAGGTGACTGCCTCGCCACAGGTCAGGTTGCTCGCCGCTTCCAGCGGCAGGGTCCAGCGGGCGGTGCCATCGGCGTTGAGCTCTCCTTGCCAGTGACCGTCACCCATGAGCCCCTTGGTCGGGAGCAGGCTGGCGTCAGCCACGGTCAGGGGGCGGCCGCTTTGGTTGGTCAATTCGATAGCGAGGCTCTTTTTCTCCCCGGCCAACAGGTAGCTGTCGTCGGCAAGGCGGGCCGCGATGGGGGTGGGCAGCAGGGCGTGATGGCGGAAGGCCTGCTCCAGCAGCTTGCCATAACTGCGATCCTGATAGAGGCGGTTGGCGGTATCCACGGTGACCCGCGCCAGCTGGGGCATCCGCACCTGCGGGCCGAGGCCGAAGTGGGATTCAATCAGCAGGGTATCGAACTCGTTACGGGCTACCTCGCCATATTGTTCAACGGCCTGGCGCAGCGCGGTGAAGAGCGGGGTGCCCCACAATTGGTCGCCGTTGCTGCCGTTGATGGTGAGGTGAGCCGGATAGAGGAAGCCCGGATGATAGCGTGCCCGCAGATCATCGAGCTGACGGGGCGTCCGGCCGCTGATCCTGGCATCCCAGTTGAAGACCATGAAAGGCTCGAACTGGCGAGCCTCTGGACTACGCTGGCGCCAGCTGGCGGCCAGATAGTCGCTAAAGCCCTCGCCGATGGCGCCCCAGTCACCCTCTTCTCCCATGTCGGGCAGGATATGGTGCTGCACCGCATGGCCAAACTCGTGCCAGATCACCATGGGATCTTCCGCATCGGGTACCCCTATCCGGCCAATTTCCAACCGGCGCAGGAAGGGGTCATAGAGGGAGTTGTCCTGCTCCCCGGCATCGGTATCGATGGCCAGGGGGCCGCCCATCAGCGTCGGGTAGCCAAGGGATTCCACATGGCGCTGTGCCAGATCCAGATGGTAGTAGCCATTGATATCGAGGAAGGCGGGCTGCGGGTGATCCAGCTGGAAGCCATCGGCATCAGGGCTGCTAAAGGGGGCAGTTTCCGGCGCCGTGCCATCCACGACCCGGGCGCGTGGGCCACTCAGCTGGTAGGTGTCATCCACCTTTTGTACCGTGAGCGGCACGGTGCGATAGGCCCCGTTGTCCAGTACCAGATCATGGCGCCACAGCAAATTGCCATCTTGCAGCTGGGTGCGTGGGTCGAGGGCAAAGATGCGGGCCTGCACCGTGGCCGTTTCCCCTGCCAGCGGGGCCGCTTCGGCACGGGTGCTGGCCTCTTGCAGCGTGCGCCCCAGCAGGGCGCTGCCATCGCAGGTGACAAACAGTTGCCAGTGGCTGCTCTTGCTGTTGCCCGGCTGGCTTTCCACCGCCAGCAGACGCCAGGCCGCAGTCAGGGTGTCGCCATCCTGCCAGTACCAAGGCTGGGCTTCGTCACTGCCAGCGAATTGCCACACCGTACCATCCAGCGTGGCGGTATAGGCATCCACCCCGGCGCGGCTTGCTTCATCACATGGCGTCGCCTGTGCCTGCATCAGTCGGGTATTGTGATAAAGGCGCCACGGGCGACCCTGCTCATCGAGACTGACGGCGGCCATCAGGCCGGCGATCGGTGCGCCATTGAGCTGCTGACGATAATGCAGATAGTGGCCCAGCTTGCCTTGGCGCTGATAGGCCGGGGCATCACTCAGGGTGACGCCGAGCTGCTGTTCGAGCCAGAGGCGGGGATCGGCCGGGGCGTCCTGTTCGACAAAACGCAGTTCGGCGGCCTGAGTGGAAAAGCCAGCCAGCCCCAGCAAGAGGGCGGGCAACAGGGGTTTCATAGTGGTACTCCCAATCAGCGGCAGAGTCATTGATTGATCCCCGCCAGATGCAACAAGAAGGCAAATTCACGAGCCCGATCGCCACCACCGGCGCGGTGGCCTCCCTCCAGTTCGGTCAGCAGCAGGTAGGGGCCGGAGCCCGTGCTGTGCTCCCGCAGGCGGGCCAGCCACTTGACCGGCTCCCAGTAGGGGACCTGGCTATCGTGCAGGGCGGTAGTGACCAGCAGGGGCGGGTAGGGGGCGCGGTGCAGGTTGTCGTAGGGGCTGATGCGACGCATCGCCTGATACTCTGCGGGCTTGGCCGGATTGCCCCACTCCTGATACTCCTGACGGGTCAAGGGGAGGGCAGGATCGCTCATGGTGCCGAGCATATCGACGAAGGGAACCTGCAACACGGCGCCGCTAAAGAGTGTCGGTTGCTGGTTGAGGGCCGCAGCAACCAGCGTGCCCCCCGCGCTGCCCCCCATGGCAAACAGGGGCAGGGGAGCAGAGTCGGGTGACCAGTGGCGCAGGGCGTGACCGGCTGCGATAAAGTCGCTGATGCCGTTCTGCTTGTGGATGCCCCGCCCGTCGCGGGTCCACTGCTCCCCCAGCATGCCGCCGCCGCGCACATGGGCGATGGCGTAGACAAAGCCCCGATCCAGCAGGCTCAACAGCTCTTTCTGGTAGTAGGGGCGCATCGGCGTGCCATAGGCGCCATAGCCGTAGAGCAGTACGGCGCGGGGGGCCAGATCCTTGCGCCACACCAGCGAGACAGGCACCCGGGTGCCATCGGCAGAGGTGATCCAGCGCCGCTCGCTCTGATAGGGCAATGCTTTATTGTCTGCGGTGTGCTGGTCGTTGATCCACTGGCCGCTGGTCAAATCCAGCCAGCGCTGGCCGGGGGGCTGACTCAAGCCCTGACTGCGCACCAGAATGCGGTCGCTGGCCGGGTCATGTTCTCCTTGCAGCCAGCCGGTACCGGCGCCACTGGCCAGCGGCAGGCGCTGGCGTTCATGGCCGTTGCGGTCGAGCAGGGCGAGCCAATCCTCCCCCTGCTGGCGAAACTGCACCACCAGATGGCGATCAAACAGTCGCCACTTCTCGGGATCGCCGAGATCCTCCTCTTTGGCGGGCCACAGGCGCTGCCACTCACCGAGCGGCGTGCTGGCTGAGTAGAGGGCAAATGCCCCCTCCCAGTTGCTCTTGATCACCCAGCCAGACTGGCTGTCCAGATAGTATTCCACCCCGCGCTGGCGGGATTTGATTTGCTGCGGCTTGCCGGAGTCGAGCAGGTATTGCTCCGAGCTGTCGTGGTTGTTGCCCTGCAACACCAGATGCTGGCCATCCGTGGTGCGATAGAGGCTGAGCAGCCAGGCGGGATCCTGCTCCTCATAGAGAGTCTGCTCCTGGCCATCCTGCCAGCCGCGCAGCTGCCAGGGGCGCAGGGTGTAGCGCTCGTTGGCGATGGTGTAGAGGGTGCGACCATCTTGTGACCAGGCGAGATCAGCGCTGCGCTGCGCCAAACAGGCCAGCACCTTGCCGCTCTGGAGATCAAGCAGGGTGACCTGATAGTCGAGATCGCCGCGCCTGTCTTCGGCGATGGCCAGTGTGAGGTTATCCGGGCTCAGGGCCCAGCCGCCCGCTTCGTAATAGCCCTCACCCGCTCTGGCGGGAAGCCGCTGCAGCACCTTGCCCCCGTGGCGTTGCCAGAGTGAGCCATCCGGGCGCAGCTGCCATGCCTGATCGCCGCGGACAAGCCAGTCCTCTGGCACAGATTCCCCCGCCGGATGGCGGGCAAATTCGGCGCGCAAGGTTGCTTCCAGCGGCTGCTGCGCGGCGAGCTGCTGCTCGCTCCAGCGATTTTGCTGCTTGAGCAGGGCGAGAATGGCCGGGTTGCTGCGGCTCTCGTCCCGCAACCAGAAGTAGGGATCCTGGCGTACGGGATTGCCTGAAATCAGGTGTGGCTGGGACGGGATCGGGGGTGGCAGGGCCTCTTGTGCCCACGCCAACGGGACGGCCAACAGGGCCGCCATGATTGCATGATGTTTCATCACATCCCCACGAAACGGTAGCTGAGGCTGGCTGACAGGTAGCGGCCGCTCTGGCTGTAGAGGGAGGTGTCGCTGCCAGCCGGGAGTCCGGCCACATCCTGATAGCGGACATAGCGGGTATCGAGCAGGTTGCCGATGGTGGCATTGACCTTGAGCGCCTCGGTGATCTGCCAGTCGCCGGTGAGATCCAGACTGAACCAGCCTGCGCTGCTCTGGCAGGCACCGTTGTAGCCAGTCTGCGCATTGGCGCACTGGGGCACCTTGGTCATGGCGGCGGCATAGTTGCCACTGAGCTCAACCCCCCAGTCGAGCTGTTGCCAGCGCAGGGTGGTGTTGCCTTCCAGCGGTGTCTGGGTGCGCAGCGGCTCACCGCGGTGATCCTTGCCATCCATCCAGGCCAGATTGGTCGAAAGCTCCCACTCGTCGTTCAGCCAGAGGCTGGCGGCCAGCTCGGCGCCCCAGGTTTCTGCTTTGGCAACGTTGCGATATTGGCGCAGGAAGACACCGTCATCGAGGCGGAAACCGGTCTGGCGCCAGTCGATGAAGTTGTAGTAGCGGTTGTAGAAAACGGCCGGTTTGACGCTCCAGTTGTCGCTTTGGCCATTCACTCCCCACTCCAGACTGTGGCTGGTCTCCTCCTTGAGGTTGGGGTTGGCAATGATCTCGAACGGCGGCATGGCAAAGTAGTGAGGAATGTTGCCGTAAACCTGATCGTAAGCGGGGGCGCGGAAGCCGTTGGCATAGCTGAGCCAGCTGCGCCATGTCTCGTTGAAGCGGTAACTGGCCGCCACACTGGGGGAGATGTGGTCGCTGTGGTTCTCGGCCAGATTGCTGTCCGGTGCGCGCAGGCGCTGGCGGTCAAAGCGCAGGGTCGGGGTAAACTGCCAGCTGCCCAGATCGATCACATCGCTCAGCCAGATGCCATCGCGGCGGGTCTCTGCCTTGCTGAAGGGGGCTTTCTGTCCCTGGGTGGTGATGCCATCTTCCAGGGTCAGATTGCTGACCGGCCGTTCGTGGTTGGCCTGCTCCAGCTCCACACCGTAGCTGAAGGTGTGATCCAGCGAGCCGGTGCTCAGCTTGCTCTGCAACTCCAGCTCGCTGCCAAGGCGCAGCTCCTCGAACGTGGAGAGGGTGCGCTGGCTGCGATATCTGGGATAGCCGCTCAGGGCATCGTTGCGCAGCAACTGGCGCTGGTTGGCTTCGTTGCGGGACTGATTGCCAAACAGGCTCCAGTTGAGGGTATCGACCATGCCCAGATCGCTGGCTTCCCAGCTGAACTTGCCGCCCTGGGTGCGCTGATCGCCATCTTCCTGAAAACCGACCACGTCCCAGCTGCCATCGGGTTGGGGCACCGCTTTGGGCCCCATCTGGCGTTTGGCGTGATCCTCGTAGTAGTCCAGCTCCAGCCGCAGAGCGTGATGGGCATTGAGGGGGAGGCGGCTGCTGGTGGAGGCACTCATGCCATCCAGATCCGCCGGAATGCGGTTCTCTTCAAAGTTGGCGGTTTCGTTGCCACGCCAGCCGGAGAGGCGCAACAGATGTTCGCTCTCCAGTGCCCGCACCGCGCCGGTCATGCTGAGCTTCTTCTTGTTGCTGTCGCCACCGTAGAGGGTCTTGGCCGCCAGATAGCTATCTTGCTGTTGCAGATAATCTTCCGGCTGCTTGGTATTCATCACCACGGTACCGCCGATGGCATCGGAGCCATGCAGGGAGGAGCCGGCCCCCTTGGCCACCTCAATCTGTTTGATGTCATCGAGATCGAAGTTGAAGCGACCCACCTTGTCATTGATGTTGTCGGCGCCAAAGCCGTCACTGACGCGCACCCCATCCTTGATCAGCAGGATACGGTTGCCACCGATGCCGCGCACGCTGATGTTTTGCGGTCGCCCGGCAGAGCCGGTGACCGAGACACCGGGGATCTTGCGAAACACATGAGCCAGCTCGCTGGCGACCTGACGGTCCAGCTCTTCCTGGGTGATGACGGTGATGGAGCCGGAAACATCGGAGAGTTTCTGTTGTACCCGTTGCCCGGTGACAATGATGGTGTCGTCGCTGCGCGCCTTCTCCACAGGGGGAAGATTGGCCGCGCCAGCGGAGGCACACAGGAGTGCCGGCCATGCCTGAAGCAGTTTGTTCATAATGATAATTGTTTTTATTTAAGCCTGAGGGCCGGCATTATTGCAGAGGCCTGACCACTTGACAATAAATGGCAATCATTATCATTAAGATCTTATGGTGTTGATATTATTGAGTTATTTGTTTTTAAAAAGAGGCTCCCGCGCGAAGCGGGAGCGGGGGGATCAGGGCTTGAGCAGTTGCAGCGACTCTTCTGCGGCCTTTCCTTGGGAGAGGGTGATATCGACCCGGCGGTTCGCCTGGCGATGTTCGGGGGTGTCGTTGGCAAAGCGGGGTTGGGTGTCGGCAACCCCCTGAGCGATGACTCGTCTGGCATCCAGCTGGGGGTTGGTCAGCATCGTCTGCACGATGGAAGAGGCCCGCAGCACCGAGAGCTCCCAGTTATTGCGATAAAGCTCCACCGGCGCCTGGGAGTTGTCGGTATGACCGGTGACCACTACCTGCCCCGGGATATTGGCCAGAATGCCTGCGATCTTGTTGACCAGCGGGATGAACTGGGGCTGCAGGAACGCCGAATCGGAGGGGAATAGCGCCTTCTCGCCGATGCGGATCACCAGTTGACTGCCGAGTTGCTCGACCTCGAGATCCTTCGATTCAATCTGGGCCTTGAGTTGCTGCTCAAGCTTCTGCTTGGTCACCTGCACCCACTCCTGCTCCTTGGTCTTGTGGGGCCAGGCTTCGGTGGCGCTCGGTTTTTCCGAGGCACCTATGGTCTCGTTGAAGGGGTCCGATGCCGCCATGGGGGCATCTTTTTCCAGTACAGTCTCTTCTTTCGGGCTGCTCGGCGTGGTCTTCGATTCCGGCTCGAGAATCCCTGTTCCCCCCTGCATCAAGGGTGAGCCGGCAGGCGGGGAGATGAGGCCGATTTTACCCAGCGACTCGATAAAGCCCTGGATAAGCACTCGGGTTTCGGACTGCTTGGCCATGGCAAAGGAGTAGAGCACCACAAACAGGGCGAACAGCAGGGTCATGAAGTCGGCATAGGAGACCAGCCAGCGTTCATGGTTCTCCGGTGCTTCAGCCTTTTTCTTTTTGGCCACCGTGACCTCCCAGATAAGGTTCGAGGGTAACTTGCAGGCGCGCTTGGGATTCGCCATCAACGATGCAGAGAATGCCGGTCAGGGTCATCTCCTTGTAGTGGCGGATCTGGTGGGCAAACCCCTTGTAGCGGTTGCCGAACGGCAAGAAGATCAGGTTGGCTGCGGATACCCCGTAGATGGTAGCGATAAAGGCCACCGCGATGGCGCCGCCCAGCTTGTCGGGGGCATCTAGCAGACCCATGGCGTGGATCAGGCCAAATACCGCCCCGACGATCCCCATGGTCGGGCAGTAGCCGCCCATGGCTTCATAGAATTTGACCGTCTGTTCGAGATCTTCCTGTTCAAATTCGATCTCGTTCTCCAGCACCTCGTGTATCTTGGTTTTCTCGTAACCATCAACCATCATCTGTACCCCTTTCTTCAGGAAGGGATCCTTGATCTCGTCGATCATCCCTTCCAGCGCCAGCATGCCGCTGCGGCGGGCGTTGCCTGCCAGGGTCTCCAGTAACTGGGCCTGTTCATGCATGTCGAGCTTGAGGGGGGAGAGCAGCCATTTGAAACGCTTCATGGTGCTGCCGACGACGGAGAAGGGGAACTGGGTCAGAGCGGCACCGACAGTACCACCGATCACGATGAGGAAGGCGGGCAGATCGAGCAGGGCGCTGGGGTGGCCGCCCTCGATCATGTTGCCGCCAAGGATGGCGATCAACGCCAGTACCAAGCCAATCAAGCTCATCTTTTACACGTCCCTGCATGTTGATAATGGCTAGTGTAGCTACTTAAGTATCAGTTTTTCAAAATGAAATCCAATCGCTGAGCAATTAATGGGCGCTGGGTAACGTCCATAAAAGAAGGCGTGTTGCGGCCATGAGATGGCATTGCAATCATCTTGTTGCTCCTGTTGTCACAGGAAGGAACGCTTGTCGGGTGGGGCAATCACAAAAGCAAGGTAGGGGGTGGGGGCTGGCAATACGAAAAGCAGTGATGTTCCATCAGGGCTTTGCAAACCGGGGGATGAGTGCGTGGATGATCTGCCACTGCGTGGCTCTGGCTCACTTGTCGGCATAGGTGTTTGCCGGAAAGCAAAAAACCGACCCTGAGGTCGGTTTTTTTAGATTTGGCGGTGAGGGAGGGATTCGAACCCTCGATACGTTGCCGTATACACACTTTCCAGGCGTGCTCCTTCAGCCACTCGGACACCTCACCAAAT
>NZ_JBFODG010000030.1:0-140054 GCF_040908215.1 Aeromonas sp. R5-4
ATGATTTAGATGGGTCGTTAGCTCAGTCGGTAGAGCAGTTGACTTTTAATCAATTGGTCGCTGGTTCGAATCCAGCACGACCCACCATCATTTCAAGAATCCCAGGTCGTTTAGCTCAGCTGGGAGAGCACCTCCCTTACAAGGAGGGGGTCACTGGTTCGATCCCAGTAACGACCACCATATTCGCAAGCGAAGCTGAGATATCAGCTGCGGTTGCAGAGAAAGTCCCCATTCAGATGGGGATTTTTTTTGCCTGAAATTCAGTACTCCAGCTTCTTCTGTTGTCGTTGTGGCGAGCAAAGCACCACCTCTTATTGTGCCAGTCTGCACTCTGTCATTTCGCACATCCTCTACTCTGCTCTGCCGAGATTGCCCGACTGCACTCCTGTCCATCGTGATGCTGCTCATATGAACGCCTGTAATAAAGCAAACGCCAGCAATAAAAAGGGCAGGCCAAGGCCTGCCCGCAAAGA
This sequence comes from Aeromonas sp. R5-4, assembly GCF_040908215.1. Taxonomy (NCBI): domain Bacteria; kingdom Pseudomonadati; phylum Pseudomonadota; class Gammaproteobacteria; order Aeromonadales; family Aeromonadaceae; genus Aeromonas; species Aeromonas sp. R5-4. The sequence continues at coordinate 474 of NZ_JBFODG010000030.1, forward strand.
TGCACAAGGTGTTACATGATCCCGCGGATCAGGATCCCGCTGATCAGCAGCGGCGCCACCACGCGCCAGCACCAGAGCAGCGCCAGACGCAGGGCGGGTGACAGGCCTACAGGGAGAATGGCATCACCCAGGCGCCAGCCAAGCAGCAGGGTCAGTACCAGACCAAACAGCGGCATCATCAGGTTGGAGGTGAGATAGTCGAGCAGCTCGAAGATGGTCTTGCCAAACAGGGTCAGATCGCTCCATGGGCCGAACGACAGACTCACTGGAATGCCGGATGCCATGATAAGCAGGGTCAGTACCCGGCAGGCACCACGGCGCGACCAGCCCCACTCCTCGGTGGTGAAGCGCACCAGATGCTCAAGCATGGAGATAGAGGAGGAGAGGGCGGCGACCAGCAGCAACAGGAAGAAGACCACCCCCAGTCCTTGACCGAACGGCAGATGGCTGAACACGGCTGGCATGGTCATAAAGGTGAGTCCTGGGCCTGCGGTGGGGTCGATACCGGTGGAGGCCAGCGCCGGAAAGATCATCAAGCCCGCCAGCACCGAGATAAGGCTTGCCAGTGTGACGACCCAGACCCCGGATCGCAGCACCCCTTCGCTATTGGGCAGGTAGGCACCATAGGTAGTGTGTACACCCAGCCCGATGGAGAGGGAGAAGAAGGCCAGCCCCAGCGCGTCCAGCACGCTCTGGCCGGTCAGCATGGAGAAGTCCGGCAGCAGCAGCTGGCGCACACCCGCCATGGAGCCCGGCATGGAGAGACCGACCCCCACCAGCAGCAACATCATGATAAAGAGCGCGGGCATCATCCAGCGCAGTGCCCGCTCAACCCCTTTCTGAATCCCCCCCTGCACGAACCACCAGGTCAGGCCTGCGAAAATCAGATGGGTCAGCACCGGCCACCAGGGGTTGCTGACATAGCCGTTGAACAGGGCGGTGAGGGCGCTTCCTTCGTTCAGGTTGAGTTTGCCAGCCATCGCCAGCGCGGCGTAACCCACGGTCCAGCCACCGACCACGCTGTAGAAGCTGTAGATAAAGAAGCCGCAGGCGATCCCCATATACCCCATCCAGCGCCAGTTCGGCCCCACCAGTTTGCGAAAAGCGCCGAGCACCCCGCGCTGACTATGGCTGCCGAGCAGAGTTTCGCCGACCTGTACCGCTACCCCCAGGGTAAAGCTGAACAGCAGAAAAACCAGCAGGAAGGCGCCACCGCCATTGGTGGCGGTCACATAGGGAAACTTCCAGATGGCACCAAGGCCAATCGCTGTGCCTGCTGCGGCCAGCACATGACCGAGACGGGAAGACCACTGAACCTGGCTCATACAACCTCCGGGTAACACGACATCGAAGCAATACTCCTCTGTAGCAATAAACGACAGACCATAAAAAAGGCCGCCTGAGGCGACCTTTGCAATGAACATTCAGAAAAACTGTGCGTGCAAGGTCACCTCTCTTGCGAGCTAAAAAATCGACCAAACAGCACGAGGATGGCAGACATGAGGTGGCAACCTGACTAATGAATGAGGGAACAGCCTAAACCATGGAAAGAATAATTGACACATAAAATCAAAAAATTTTTATGTGTGCCGCTGTCACCACTCTGGCTATACGTACAACTCAATGGGGGAAAACCTCGCCGGGCCGTATCTTTTCTACCTTGTGGCTATTTACTGGGCGATAATCGACGTAGCTTCTTCTGGAACTAGTGACCGCTACATGGCGCTGACGGGAACAACGATGAGACAGGATGTCGTATGAGATGGATGGTGCTGCCCTGGTTACTGATCAGCCTGAGTGTGTCGGCGCAGCCCGGATTAACCCTGCTGAGTCACGACTTACCCCCCTTTACCGAATACCGCGACGGCAAGCTCGACGGATTTGCCATTCGCCTGATCGATGAGGTGCAGGAGGAGCTTGGCACCCGCTATCCGGTGCGGATTTACCCGCTCAAGCGGGCGCTGGCGCTGGCACGGGTCGAGCCCGGCTATGGACTGTTCGTGGTACAGCGGCTCCCGGAGCGGGAGTCCCATTTCAAATGGGTTGGCCCGCTCTTTATCAATCGGGTCTTTATCTATCAGGCGCCGGATAGTCGCCACCCGCTGACCTCGCTGGCACAGCTGCGGGATCTGCCCAGAGTGGGGGTCGTGCTGGGTAATGCCGATGACGTGCGGCTGACCCATGAGGGCTACACCAATCTGGTGCGCTACAAGACAGTCGGGGAGGCGATAGAGCGGCTGATGCTGGGCAAGATCGATGCCTTGCCGATGGCGGAGCTGGTGATGGAGGCCACCCTCGACAAGATGGGGTTATCCCGGCGCAGCATCGTCAGCAGTGGAGTGCTGCTCCATCAGGCCGGTCTCTATATCGTCTTCTCCAAGGGAACGGATGATGCCGAGATCACCCGCTGGCAGCATGCCCTGGAGGCCGTGAGAGCCGCACAGGGGCGGGCCGATGAGCCCACCCGCGAAGAGTAACCGTCACACCAGACCGCGAATCAAGATCCCGCCGATCAGCAAGGGGGCAATCCAGCGCCAGCAGTTCATCAGCAGGTGATGCCAGTGGCTGGCAATCCCCTGCGGCAGCGCCTTGCGTCCCAGCTTCCAGCCCAGCAGCAGCGTCAGCATCAGGCCGAACAGCGGCATCATCAGGTTGGAGGTGACAAAGTCCAGCAGCTCGAAGATGGTTTTGCCAAACAGAGTGGCGTGTTGCAGCGGGCCAAACGACAGGCTGACCGGAACACCGCTAACCATGACTAATCCAGTGATGGCGCTGCAGGCCGTGCGGCGTGACCAACCCCAGGTCTCGCACAGGAAGCACTGCAAATGCTCCAGCAGGGAGATGGCCGAGGAGAGCGCGGCAAAGACCAGCAGGGCGAAGAAGATCACCTCAAGCACCTGACCGAAGGGCAGCAGCTGAAACACCGCCGGCATGGTCATAAAGGTGAGACCGGGGCCGGAGGCCGGGTCGATACCGGTCGAGGCCAGCACCGGGAAGATCATCAGCCCCGCCAGCACTGCCACCATGCTGGCCAGCAGCACCACCCAGAGGCTTGAGCGACCAACCCCTTCGCTGGTCGGCAGATAGGCGCCGTAGGTGGTGTGGATGCCCAGACCGATGGAGAGGGAGAAGAAGGCCAGCCCCATGGCATCGAGCACGCCGGACATCCCCAGCTTGCTGAAGTCGGGCATCAGGAAGTGACGTACTCCCGCCATCGCATTGGGCAGGGTGAGGCCAAAGGCGACCAGCATCAGGATCATCAGGAACAGGGCGGGCATCATCCAGCGCAGGGTACGTTCCACTCCTTTCTGGATCCCGCCTTGTACCACCATCCAGGTGAGGGCGGCAAACAGCAGGTGAGTTAGGATTGGCCAGACGTCGCCGCTGACATAGTCATTGAAGCGGGCGGTGAGGGCCGCCGCATCGCCATGGTTGAGCTGGCCTGAGATGGCCATGCCGGTATAACCCAGGGTCCAGCCGCCCACCACGCTGTAGAAGCAGTAGATGAGCAGGGTAGAGATCACCCCCATTACCCCAACCCAGCGCCACTGTTTGCCGAGCAGATCGGAGAAGGCACCCACTACCCCGCGGCGGCTCATGCTGCCGAGCAGAGTCTCCCCCATCAGTACCGCCACCCCCAGCGTGAAGCTGAACAGCAGAAAGACCAGCAGGAAGGCGCCGCCGCCGTTGACGGCGGTGACGTAGGGGAATTTCCAGATTGCGCCGATACCGACTGCGGAACCCGCAGCGGCGAGGATGTAGCCGAGTCGGGATGACCATTGGGACTGCTTCATAAGAACTCCAATCGAGCGCCCCTTGTCGGGGGCAGAATGGCGCTCATGTTACGGAGGTCGCTGCGCAATCACTACGACGGTTATCAGGCATAAATGCGATTTATTGGCATGATTGACTAATTTAATTCTGTTTTTTGCCCAATCCTGCCACCAAATAAAAACCGGAGCGAGATTGCTCCGGTTTGGCCTCTGACAACTGCTCGTCTGCTGACTAGATCACTCCCAGCTCCCGCAGCCGCTCCATCAGGTAGCTGTGGGCGGTATGGCGCTCGGAGAGCACCACATCCGGGCGCGGATGGAGGAACAGCGGCAGGGAAATGCGCGATTTGCTGGCACTGCCCCCGGTCGGGTTGATGACGCGGTGGGTGGTGGAGGGGTAGTAGCCGCGAGAGGCCTCCTGCAGCATGTCGCCGATATTGATGATGAGGGTGCCAAAGTCGCACGGCACATCCATCCACTTGCCATCGGAACCCTTCACCTGCAGCCCCGGCTCGTTGGCCGCAGGTAGAATGGTGAGCAGGTTGATATCTTCGTGGGCGGCGGCGCGGATGGCTCCCGGCTCCTCTGTGCCATCGAACGGCGGGTAGTGCAGCACCCGCAGCAGGGTCTTCTGGCTCTCGTCGATCATCGAGGAGAGGGGGCAGCTGTAGTGAGCGGCGATATCGGCCGGGGTGTACTGCTCGACCCAGCCCAGCAACTCGGCGGCCAGACCGTTGGCGAGGCGGTAGTACTCCATCGCCTGCTCTTTCAGCTCGTCCGGCATCTGGCCCCAGGGGTAGAGGTGGAAGTACTCCTTGATGTCTTTCTGGCTATGGCCCTTGGCCACCTCCGACACCGACGGCGGGAAGTAGCCATCCTGAGTCTCGCGGTTGAACAGGAAATCCTGCTTCTGCTCGCTCATGAAGAAGCGGTACCAGTTGTCATAGATGGACTGCACCAGCTCTTTCGGGATGGGGTGGTTGGTCAGCACGCCAAAGCCGGTGGTTCGCAGGGATTCGGTGAAGCGTTGGGCCGCATCGGGTGAGCGGTAATCGACGGTCAGGACTTTCATTGTTTTTGTTGCGCGCCAGTTAAAAGATGGCGCAGTTTACCTTGCGCCTGATAACAAGGAAAGCGGGTTGGCCGCCCCGCCTGGCACAGCCTCAAATAGTGACAAACACATCAAAAAAACAGCCTCAATCCGCGCGGACGCACATCCCTTGTTATGGCCTTTTATCCTCTCTAGAATGCCGGTCACTGTCTTTTCCGGAGTCTGTTCATGTCCCCCAAAATCCTGTTGCTGACCCTGCCGGTATTGCTGGCGGGATGCAGCTCCCTGTCAGAAGACGAGTGCCGTACCATGAGCTGGTACAACCTGGGTTATCAGGATGGTTCGGAGGGTAAAACCCGTCAGGCGACCCGCGACTACGTTTCGTCTTGCAGCGAGTATGGTCTCAGAGTGGATGAGGCCGAGTGGAAACGGGGCTACGACAAGGGGCTGGAGCTTTACTGCATTCCCGAGCTGGCCTACAGCAAGGGCAAGGAGGGGCAGGAGTACCGCGGGGTGTGCCCCAACGATGCCAGCTTCCTCAAGCAGTATCAGCGCGGCTATGAAGAGTACAAACTGGCCGCCCGCTTGCGGGAGATCAGCGACGAGCTGGAGCGTACCGAGCGGGATATCGATGCGCTGGAGCGCAGCATCCGCAACGAAACCAACACGGAACAGCGCGACTATTATCGGTCCAAGCGCAACCGCGCCATTCGTCACTACGAATCCCTGCGCTACGAATACAACCGTCTGCGTTACCCGGATCGGGTGATCCAGTTCTCCTTCGGCGGTTAATCCCTCTCGTCATGGCCAGCCAGCGTGCTGGCCATGTTGCATCTTGTCAGATCAGGGCAGTACCCAGCGCTGCAACGCCAGTGCGATGCCATCTTCGTTGTGGTCGGCGGTGACCTGGTCGGCATGACTCTGGATCTGCGGGGCCGCATTGCCCATGGCGACCGCCAGCCCCACCTGTTCGAACATGCTGATGTCGTTGTTGTTGTCACCAAACGCCACCACCTGCTCCATCGCAATCCCTTCACTGGCCGCCCACTGGGCCAGCCGGTTTCCCTTGCTGCAACCCGGCTGCACCAGCTCCACCGCATAGGGGGCCGCCCAGTCACGGGTAAAGGGCATCTGCTCGACCACCTCGCCCATAAAGGCGTGCAGGCGCGCCGGATCCTGATTGAACAGCTCCAGTTTCCAGACCGGGTTGTCGAGCCAGCCTGCCAGCTCCTCGACCGGGTGGATCGTAATCTTTAGGTGTGCGGGCTGATTGGCCGACCAGCTGCGGATGCGGGTGACATGCTCCTCGCAGCCGATGTAGCCGATCCCCTCGCTCAGGTGAAACAGGGCCCCCATCTGCTGCGCCTTGACCGCGTCCAGCAGCTCGGCGAGCGGGGCAACCGCCAGCGGGTCGCCGCTGAGGATCCGGTCCTGCACCGGATCATAGAGATAGGCGCCGTTGCTGCAGATGAGAGGGGTATCGAGCGCCAGCTCGTGGTGGAAGGGGCGCGCCGTCATGTAGTGGCGTCCCGTGACTAGCAGCACCTTGATGCCCTGGGCGCGGGCCTGCGCCAGTGCCGCCCGGGTGGCCGACGAGATCCTGTGATCCCGGGTCAGCAGGGTGCCATCCATATCGAGCGCGATGGCCTTGTACTCACTCATAGCTCCTCCGGAGATGCGAACGGTGGGTGGTGGCTGCAGCCATCCATATCACTCCACCGTCATGGGATGAGCAATAAACTCCCAAAACCATCAATGCCATGCAAGGGTTCCGTGCCGTCGAGCGGCAAGGTTGTGATCGGGAGCGGGGTTATGGGATAACCAGCTAGCACTAAAAACAACAAAGCAGGCGCCGGGATGCCTGCTTTGTTGCCTTCGGGGAGGGGGTTCTCTCGTTCCAGCCCGTCATTTCCCGATAAGGTAAGACGGCTGATGGGGCTCTTGACCCGGTAAGGTCCTTCACCGCAGAGACCCGGTCAGGTATCTGCTTTGCCACCGGAAGATGTAACCATAGTATCCCTCCCGTGCCGGTGAGTGGTTGCAAAGTAACCACTTATTTCGGTTGTTTTTGCAATAGTTCACCCTTAATCTAGAAAAAGTAGATTAGTCATTGCAACGAGGAAGGGTAAATGCTGAAACTTGATCGCATAGACAGACATATTCTCGAGCTGATGCAGGAGAATGGCCGCATCAGCAATCTGGAACTGGCCGAGTTGGTAGGGCTCTCGCCGTCCCCCTGCTCCCGCCGGGTCAAGGCGCTGGAGGATGCCGGTCTCATCGACACCCACGTTACTCTGCTCAACGCCCGCCAGCTTGGCCTCACCCTCACCGCCTACATTCACATTTCCATGGACAGACACACGCCCGAGCGGTTCGAAAACTTCGATCGTGCCATCAGCGAACTGCCCGAAGTGCTGGAGTGTGATCTCATCACCGGCAATGATGCCGACTACCAGCTCAAGGTGGTGGTGCGCGACATGGAGCACTATCAGCACTTCCTGCTGGACAAGCTGACCCATATTCCGGGGGTAACCGGGGTGCGCTCCAGCTTCGTGTTGCGCCGCATCAAGCACAAGACGGCGCTGCCGCTCAACCATCTGGGGTGAGCCCGCGCAAGCCGCTTATATAAACAGAAAGAGGAGGCCAGTGGCCTCCTCTTTTGCTATTCGCTCTTGGTTATTCGGTAGTGGTTATCGGGTCTGGATTAGCTGTCGCGGTGACGGGGAATGGCGACTGCCGTGGTCAGACGCTGACCTGGCTGATGTCTTCCACCTGCAGCAGCCAGCCGCTCTGCTCCTGCTGCGGTTCACCGCTGACTCGCAGCCGCTCGCCGGTCGGCACCCACTGCCCCTCGGGCAGGGAGACCAGCAGGCTCTCGCTGCCGTTATCGAACACCCAGCGATCTTCGCCAAGCGATTCAATCAGATAACCTTCCATCTCCACTCTGGACTCGGCTTGCCAGGATGGCGCAACGGAATCACGGCTCTCGATGAAATCCCCCTGAACACCAAAACTGGCTAGCCCCCACAGAATGGAGAGCCCAACGATGGATGTTTGCATCTTGTCTCTCCTCTTTTGGAACTGTAGGGCCAGTATGGGAACAGAAAACTGAGCGCACCATGAACAAGGTGGCAAAGTGCTGGCGAGATCGCGAAAAAATCCGGCCAATTGGCCGGCAACGTCATTTTATGGTGCCTGGATCACACTATTTGGCGGCTTCTTCTGCCATCCGTTCAGCTCTTGGCTTATTCGTCCACATGGCTACCCCGCGATGATCCCCACAGATCCCCTCTGCGACCACGGCGCGAACCCGGGTGCCATCTTTGCAAATGGCCTGCCAGGCGTCGGCATCATCGATGGCGAGCGAGTTGGGGGACGGCGTGGTTTGGCAAGCCGTGAGCAGCAGGGCGCACAGGGGGAGCAATTTTTTCATGGCGGACTCCTCGGGGTGATGGGGGACTGAGAGGATGGGGATGACCTCTCCATCCGGGCTTCACTCCCCAGCATCAGTGATAACCGGTTAAGGGGCAAGGGGAGGGGCCACCGACAGGCGCAGGTGCCGTGCAGCTGGGGCTTGCCCTGTGCCCTCCTTGGGCCTAAGGTGGGGCCGTTTTACTGCCTGATTGAAGGAGCGTTTTCATGTCCACTCTCTATCCCCGCGTCGGGGTCGGCGTCATTCTGACCAACGCCCAAGGCCAGGTGCTGCTTGGCAAGCGCAAAGGGAGCCATGCCCCCTACTGGTCGATCCCGGGTGGTCATCTGGAGTTGGGGGAGAGCTTCGAGTCGGCGGCGATCCGCGAGGTTGCCGAGGAGACCGGACTTGAGATCCAGGGGCCCGAGGTGGTGGCGGTGACCAACAATCTGGAGACCTGGCGCGAGAGCGGGTTGCACTATATCTCGGTGACACTGTACGCCCGGGCCGATGGCGAACCGCAACTGCTGGAGCCGGAGAAGTGCGAAGGCTGGGTCTGGTGCGATCCGCGCGAGTTGCCCGAGCCCCATTTCGACGCCAGCCGCCAATCCATCGCTTGCTGGCTGGCGGGACGCTGCTATCTGCCGGGTGATGTGCCCATGGTGTCGGCCGAATCAGCCTGATTGTCATAAAACGATCATCGCGCTGTCATAATATCTCCTCTCTATCGGGAGAAGAGGGATGAGGGGGAAGATCGTGGGGCAGGTATTTATTCAGTTTTTATGGCTGGGATGCATCAGCTTTGGTGGTCCGGCCGCTCATATCGGCTATTTCCAGCGTACCTTCGTCCAGCGGCTCGGCTGGCTGACACAGGCCGAATTTGCCCGCTTGCTGGCGCTGTGCCAACTGCTGCCGGGGCCCGCCTCCAGCCAGCTTGGTTTCGCCATCGGTCGTCATCGCGCCGGTCTGGGCGGGGCGCTATCTGCTTTTGTTGGCTTCACGCTGCCCTCATTTCTTCTGCTACTGGCGGCTGCGATCGGTATCGGTCAGCTGGGCAGCAATCTGTGGCTCGATGCTGCCTTGCATGGCCTTAAACTGCTGGCGCTTATCGTGGTGGCCGATGCGGTGCTCACCATGAGTCGTCAGTTCTGTGCCACGGGAATGACCCAAGGGATTATGGTGGTGACCGCTGCAGCACTCTGGTGGCAGCCCGGTCTGATGACTCAACTGTTGATGCTGGCTGGAGCGGCGCTGATCTGCGCCCGCAGCCAACGCGGGGCGGGTAGTGTGCCAGCCTCCGCCGAGCTGCCTTCTGCCGCCAGCAGTCAGCCTCATTGGCTGACCCTGCTGCTGTTTGGCATCCTTTTTATCGGCCTGCCGCTGCTCGGTAGTCCACTTGGTCAACTGGTTGCTGACTTCTATCGCGCCGGTAGTCTGGTGTTTGGTGGTGGCCATGTGGTGCTGCCGCTGCTGCAAGAGAGCGTGGGCCACACTCTCAACGAGCAGCAGTTTCTGACCGGTTACAGCCTGGCCCAGTTGGTGCCGGGCCCCATGTTTACCCTTGCCACCTATCTTGGCGCCCAGCTGCAGCCCGAGATGCCGATGATCGGGGCCCTGTTGGCGACCCTGGCGCTCTTTGCGCCCGGCTTTCTGCTGCTCTGGGCGGTGGGCCCCTGCTGGCAACAGTGGCTGGCCCGGCCCCGTCTGGCGGGGGCCGTCACTGGTATCAACGCCGCCGTAGTGGGCTTGTTGCTGGCGGCCCTCTATCAGCCGGTGTGGCAGAACGCGGTGCTGGCGCCGACCGATCTGGCGCTGGCGGCCATAGGCTTTTATCTGCTGCGGGTGGTGAAGTTGCCGGTGCCGGCCATCGCTGCACTGCTGGTGATGGCCGCCATCCTGCTGGCGTGAATGCGTTGAAATCCCGATAAAAAAAACGGCGCCTCCATAACGGAGGCGCCGTTTTTATTGCAATGGGTAAGCCGCTTAAGCGTCGGGATCGAAATCCAGACTCAGGCTGTTGACGCAGTAGCGCTGGCCAGTCTCGGTCGGTCCATCGGGGAAGACGTGACCAAGGTGAGAGCCGCACTGGCGGCAGGTGATCTCCACCCGCTTCATGCCGTGGCTGTTGTCCTCGGTGTACTCCACCGTCCCCTCGATGGCCTTGTCGAACGAGGGCCAGCCGCAGCCGGAATCAAACTTGGCTCCTGAGTGAAACAGCACGCTCTTGCAGCAGACACAGAGGTAGTCGCCGCTCTTGCGATTGTGGAGCAGGGCGCCGCTGTAGGGGCGCTCTGTGCCCTTCTCCCAGCAGACGTGAAACTGCTCGGGGGTCAGTTTGCTGCGCCACTGTTCCGGATTGTTACTGCTCATACCGACTCCTTGCCATCCATACCGGAGCCCAGCATAACGGCTCCGTAAAGCTGACTCCAGCATGCCTCTTATGCTTTGCCTGTATCTGTGATCGAGGTGGCAACCATCTCCTCACCGGATGCAGGGAGAATTTCCTGCTGCGGTGGTTGGGCATCCTCCGCCGTGCTGGCCAACGCTACCCGTTCCAGCAGTTTGAGGGAGTGGGCCCGGCCGACCGCCACCTGCCGTTTGATGTCATCCGGCAGGAAGGGGAGGCCATCGTTGGTGGCGGTGTCGATGGTCTGGATCCACTCCAGCCCTTCCCCCGGCGGCGGCAGGCGGAACTGGATATCGTAGTCGCTGGCGTTGAACAGCACGTACCAGCGCTCGCCGACACAGTTGATCATGCCGATATCCATGGCGAACGCCTGCCCCATGGGGGCGTGCCAATCCTGATCGGTGAGCTGGTGGCCGTCCGGGTGATACCAGTTGACCTGATGGCAGCTGGACGGTGCGCCATTCCAGCTGTCGTCGCTCAGTTGCAGGTTGGAGAAGACACACGACTCCGCCCGCAGCGCCATCATCTGCTGGGTGAAGGCGAACAGCCGTTCATCCTCCGGTCGCCACTGCCAGTTGACCCAGCTGATCTGGTTGTCCTGACAGTAGGCGTTGTTGTTGCCAAGCTGGCTGCGGCCCATCTCGTCCCCGGCGAGGAAGTGGGGAGTGCCTTGGGAGAGCAGCAGGGTGGCAATCAGATTGCGTTTCTGCTGCTGGCGCAGGCTGTTGACCCGCGGATCCAGGGTTGGTCCCTCTACCCCGTGGTTATAGGAGAGGTTGTTGCCGTGGCCATCGCGATTGTCCTCACCATTGGCCTGATTGTGGCGCTGGTTGTAGGAGACCAGATCCTCCAGAGTGAAACCGTCGTGATAGCAGAGGTAGTTGACGCTGGTGTGGGGCGCTCGCCAGTTCTTCGGGAAGATATCCCGCGACCCCACCAAGCGGGTGGCAAAGTCCCCCATCTTGCCCGCATCACCGCGCCAGAAGGCGCGCACCGTGTCGCGATAGCGGTCATTGATCTCCTGCCACTGGCTCGGGAACTGACCCAGCCGGTAGCCGAAGGGGCCGATATCCCAGGGTTCGGCGATGAGCTTGACCTGTGACAGCACTGGGTCGGCCATCACGGCTTTGAAGAAGGCGCCCATGGGCTCGAACTCCCCCGCTTCCCGCGCCAGCGTCACCGCCAGATCGAAACGGAAGCCATCCACCTGCATCTCGGTGACCCAGTAGCGCAAAGCATCGAGCACCAGTCGCAGGGTGTTGGGATGATCCAGATTGACGCTGTTGCCGCAGCCAGTCACGTTGGCGTGACGGGTGTAGTCCGGGCCGTGGGGGCCTGCTTCGAAGGCGTAGTAACCGGCGTTGTCAAAGCCCTTGAACGAGAGGGTAGGGCCGTCGAAGCCCGAGGCGGCAGTGTGGTTGTAGACCACATCCAGGATCACCTCGAGTCCGGCCCGGTGCAGCTCGCGTACCATGGTCTTGAACTCGGTCACCGCCTCGTCCGCCCTGGTGCTGTAGCGCGGCTCGGGGGCGAAGAAGGCGATGGGGTTGTAGCCCCAGTAGTTGGTCAGTCCCAGCTGCTCCAGTCGCGGTTCCGACATGAAGGCGGCCACCGGCATCAGCTGCACCGAGGTGATGCCGAGACTCTTCATATGCTCGATAACCAGCGGGTGACAGATGCCAAGGTAGGTGCCCTGCAGCGCTTTGGGGATCCCCGGGTGCTGCTTGGTAAAGCCCTTGACGTGGGTCTCGTAGATAATGGTGCGGGCCGGGCTGATCCCGGGTTTGCCAACCCCTTGCCAGTCAAAACTGTCATCCACTACCACCGACTTGGCAATCATCCCGGCGCTGTCACCCTGATAGAGGGCTTCATCCCAGTAGGTGGGACGACTGAGCGCCTTGGCGTAGGGGTCGATCAGCAGTTTTTGCGGATCGAACAGCATCCCCTCCTGCGGGGTGCCATAGACCCGATAGCCGTAGCGCTGACCGGCCTTTACGCCGCGCACGTAGCCAAAGCGATACTGGCCACGGCGGCCGGGCAACTCCAGCCGCATCAGCTCCTGCTCCTGCTCGTCGTACAGGCAGATCTCCACCTTATCCGACTGGGGGGCCCAGACGCAGAAGTGGCAACCGTTCTCGTCAAGGCGGGCCCCCAGCGGGTGGCCCACCCCTTTTTCCATTACAAGCATCAAGACTCCTGTTTGATAAACAAGGTCGCCAGCGGCGGCAGATCCAGCACTATGCTGTGTGCCATCCCCTGCCAGGGGGTCGGTTCGGCAGCGAACACCAGACCTACATCATAGTTACTACCCCAGTAATACTCGCTGTCGGTGTTGAGCACCACCCGATAGTGGCCCGCCGCAGGGACGCCGATCCGATATTCGAGACGGGGCACCGGGGTGAAGTTGCAAGCCACCACAATAGTTTGCTTGCCCTCTTTGTCCGCCCGCAGCCAGGCAAAGATGCTGTTGTCGGCATCGTTGTGATCCAGCCAGCGGAAGCCGGTCTGCTCATAATCGGCCTGATACAAGGCAGGCTCATGACGGTAGAGGTGGTTGAGATCGTGGATCAGCCGCTGCTGACCGGCATGCTTGGGATATTGCAGCAGATGCCACGGCAGTTGGGCGTCGTGGTTCCACTCGTTGCTCTGGGCGATTTCGGTGCCCATGAAATTGAGCTTCTTGCCCGGGTGGGCGTACATGAAGCCCATGTAGGCCCGCAGGTTGGCGGCTTGCTGCCACTCGTCGCCCGGCATCTTGTAGAGCATGGAGTGCTTGCCGTGCACCACCTCGTCGTGGGAGAGCGACAGGATGAAGTTCTCGTCATAGTGGTAAACCATGGAGAAGGTCATGTCGTTGTGGTGGTAGCGGCGATGGATCGGTTCTTTCTGCATATAGGTGAGAGTGTCGTGCATCCAGCCCATATTCCACTTGAAGCCAAATCCGAGGCCGCCGAGGAAGGTGGGGCGGGAGACACCGGCAAAGGCGGTGGACTCTTCGGCTATGGTCATGGCGTGGGGATACTTGCCGTAGACCTCCTCGTTGGTCCACTTGAGCAGGCTGATCGCCTCGTAGTTGTGGTTGCCGCCATCGACGTTCGGTACCCATTCACCGGCGTTGCGGGAGTAATCCAGATAGAGCATGGAGGCGACCGCATCCACCCGCAGGCCGTCGATGTGGAACTTGTCGAGCCAGAACAGGGCGCTCGCCACCAGGAACTGGCGCACTGTGTCGCGGCCGAAGTCGTAGATGTAGGAGTTCCAGTCCGGGTGCCAGCCACGGCGCGGATCTTCATATTCGTAGAGCGGGGTGCCGTCGAAACGGGCCAGTCCGTGGGCATCGGACGGGAAGTGGGCGGGCACCCAGTCCAGAATGATGCCGATCCCGGCCTGGTGGCACTGATCGACGAAGTATTTGAAATCATCAGCGGTGCCGTAGCGGCTGGTGGGGGAGAACATGCCCACCGGCTGGTAGCCCCAGGAGCCGCTGAAGGGGTGCTCGGAGACAGGCAGCAGCTCGATGTGGGTGTACTCCATCTCCTTGACGTAGGCGACCAGCTCCACTGCCAGTTCACGCCAGCTCAGGCTGTCGCCGTTGGGGTGGCGTTTCCAGGAGCCGACGTGCAGCTCATAGATGGAGAGCGGCTGCTCGCGTTTGTCGTTGTGCTGGCTGGCAATCCACTCGGCATCCTGCCACTGGTACTGGGCGTGGTCATAGACCACGGAGGCGAACGACGGATACTGCTCGCAGTAAAAGCCGACCGGATCGCTCTTGTGGGGCAGCCGGTTGCCCATGGGGTCTTTGAGCTCAAACTTGTAGCGATCCCCGGCCTTGAGGCCCGGCACAAACAGCACCCAGTGACCGCAGAGGCTGCGCTGCATCGGATGGCGGCGGCCATCCCAGAAGTTGAAATCGCCGATGAGGCTCACGGCGGTGGCGCTCGGCGCATAGACCGCAAAACGTACCCCTTCCACCTGCTGGCCAAGATGCTCCACGGTGCGCAGCTGGGCGCCAAGGGTGTGGTAGAGGTTTTCCGGCTGGGCGGTCAGTTCGGCCAGGCCTGCCCAGGCGGCATCCTGAAACTGATAGGGGTCGATGACCTCGGTGGTGGCATCTTGGTAGCTGGCGATCAGCTGATAGGGGAAGGAGTTTTTGCGGCGGGTGAAAACAGTTTCAAAAAGACCCGATTCATCGGTGGGCGCCAGGGTGGCAACGACTTTGCCCGACTTGAGATCCTTGACGCGGACTTCGAGGGCATCAGGCAACCAGGCGGTCAGTTTGAGGCCGGGCCCATCCGGATTGGCCTGCAGGCCTAAGTGAGAGAAGGGATCGGAACAGCGGGCAGCAACCAAACGTTCAACGAGCATCGAGATTTCCTTTCATGACAGAGCATCCACTCCGGCCGAAGCCGGAGTGGATTTAGGTGAGAGCGCTGTGGGAGACAGCGTCTCAACGACTGGCCTCATCACGGGCTTGGCTCATCTTGCCAGCCAGTGCCTTGAGTGCCTCATTGGCAAAAATATCTTCCAGATCAGCGGAAAGCTTGCGGCGCCAGTTGGGGTATTCGTAACTGGTGCCCGGTACGTTGACCGGCTTGTCCATCTCCAGCCAATCTTCCAGCTGGGTACTGAACAGGGCGCAGCTGCCGCGGGACATGTGGATCTGCAGACCGTGGTTGAGTTCGGTGTTCATGCCGACCCAGTTCACGTCATGACTGATGTTGTCAGAGATGACCTTGTGGGCATGCAAGCTGTCGAGGATCCGCTGTTTGGCCTGGTGACGATCAGCATACAGAGTCTTCAATACGTCTTCATCCGGATACAGACCAAGTTGACGGCCGAGCGCCAGATCATCGCAGTGCCAGAAGCCCTTGAGGGTCGGCATGTCGTGGGTGGTCAGGGCCGACATCGCCTGCTCGGTGTAGTGCGCCGGGGAGATAAAGCCGCCATCTTCCTTGGAGCGCTCGAAGAAGAACACCTTGTAGGAGTGAACGCCGTTCTCTTTCAGGGTCACGTCGATCCCCTCCGGCACGGTGCCCAGATCCTCGCCGATCAGCAGGCACTGATTGCGGTGGGATTCTAGGGCCAGAATGCCCAGCAGATCGTTGACCGGATAGTAGATGTAGGCGCCCTTGGCGGCGGACGCTCCGGGCGGTACCCACCACAGGCGCAGCAAGGCCATCACGTGGTCGATGCGCAGTGCGCCGCAGGAGCGCATGTTGGCACGGAACAAGTCCACCATCGGCTGGTAGGCCGCTTCAAACAGCTTGTTCGGGTTCATCGGGGGCAGGCCCCAGTTCTGACCGAGCGGGCCGAGGATATCGGGCGGCGCACCGACCGAGGCTTTCGGGCAGTAGAGATCCTGGTTGGCCCAGATCTCGGTGGAGCCTTCGGAGACGCCCACCGCCAGATCCCGGTAGATACCCATCACCATGCCGGCAGCCTTGGCACGGGCATCGGCTTGCGCCAGCTGCTCGTCGGCCAAGAACTGCAGATAGAGGTAGAAGTTGACATCTTGCGGGTGCTCGGCCATCCAGGCGGCAACGGCAGGGTTGTGGTAATCGCGCAGCTCCTGCGGCCATACCGGCCAGCCCCAGGCATTTTCGCCTTTGGCATAGAAGTGGGCCTGCAGGGCATCAAATGCTGCCTGCTGTTGCAGGCTGTCGCCACCGGCGGCCACGAAGGCATCAAAGGCGGCCTGACGCTCGGCGCCAAGGCTGGCTTCGTCGAACACCTGACGCAGCATGCCGAGTTTGGTCTGGATCACGCCGGTGTAATCGACGTTCTCCTTGGCGCGCAGATCGGCCAGATGTTGCTGAAAGGCAGGGCTTGCCACTTCCGCCTTCAGGCGATCGCTCTGCTGGAATTCGGGCACCGCTTCCACATTGATATAGGCCACGTTGAGCCAGCGACGGGAAGAGGGGCTGTAGGGACTGGCGCTCTCGGGATTGGCCGGATAGAGGGCGTGGATAGGGTTGAGGCCGACGAAGTGGGCACCCCAGGCGGCCGCTTTCTCGACCAGCTGGCCCAGATCGCTGAAATCACCGATACCCCAGTTGTGGCGGCTGCGCAGGCAGTAGAGCTGCACGCTCGGACCCCATACCTTGCGGCCATCGGCAATCGGCGCCTGTTTGTAGCAGGCCTTGGGGGCGACGATGAGGCGCATGGTGGCCAGCGGTTCGTCATTGCCCTCTTCCAGCAACACCAGCTGGTGATAACCCAGCTCCGGGGCCATCTCCAGCGTGACGCGATAGGCCTGGCACTCCATCTCTTCAAATTCGGCCACGCCGACCAGCTCACCCTCGATGGGGGTGAATTGACCGGACAGCACAGCACCCTGCTCCTGATGAAGCTGCCAGGTGAGGGCGTCGTTGACGAATTCGATGGGGAGGCGAACCTCAAGGGTAACGGCGTCGCCGGTGCGAACCACCATCACAGGATCCAGCGCCCGCAGCCAGTGCTGGCGATGCTCCTCTTCCAGCTGCTGCACCAGTGCGGCCTCGTCATCGACGCGGTAGCCCATGGCGCCCAGCATGGCGGCCTTGCTCTCTTCGGATACCTGGGCCGGGTGGCCCCAGGCATCGACGTACTCGCTGGCGATACCTTTTGCGGCAGCCAGCTGTTCAATCAGGGTGGTCATAGTTTGAGAATTCCCGCTGTGGATTCTATCTATACTATTTTGTTTGATTTTTATGGGGTGGTACTTGAACAGTGGCTCTTTGGCCATGCTAAACCGCGCACATTTTTACATATCTCTGTGAATGGTTGTGTGACCGAGTAGGCACTATTGTTGATATCTGCGCGATGCCACGATCTGGCACTTTTTTCGTCAAAACGTGGTAATCAGTTACATAAACAGAAAATTAATTTCACAGTTTTTCATGATATAGCGCAATTTCAGACAGAATGTTGGTTGACTCACCGGAGAGTTCTAGTAAATTTACAAGCGGAATTTTCTTTGACTACTGAACAGTTAGGTAACTAAATATGACTATCAAAGTAGGTATTAACGGTTTTGGCCGTATCGGTCGTTTCGTATTCCGTCTGGCTTGCGAGCGTGCAGACATCGAAGTTGTTGGTATCAACGATCTGATCGATGTTGACTACATGGCTTACATGCTGAAGTACGATTCAACTCACGGTCGTTTCAACGGTACCGTTGAAGTTAAAGACGGCAACCTGGTTGTAAACGGCAAAACCGTACGTGTTACCGCTGAGCGTGACCCGGCCAACCTGAAGTGGGGCGAAATCGGTGTTGACGTTGTTGCTGAAGCTACCGGTCTGTTCCTGACCGACGAGACTGCTCGTAAGCACATCGCTGCTGGTGCCAAGAAAGTTGTTCTGACTGGCCCGTCCAAAGACGCTACCCCGATGTTCGTAATGGGTGTTAACGACTCTACCTACGCTGGCCAGGACATCGTTTCCAACGCTTCCTGCACCACCAACTGCCTGGCACCGATCGCCAAGGTTCTGAACGATACCTTCGGTATCGAGTCTGGCCTGATGACCACCGTTCACGCTACCACTGCTACCCAGAAGACCGTTGATGGTCCGTCTGCCAAAGACTGGCGCGGTGGCCGCGGTGCGGCTCAGAACATCATCCCGTCCTCTACCGGTGCTGCCAAAGCTGTTGGCGTAGTTATCCCGGAACTGAAAGGCCTGCTAACCGGTATGGCTTTCCGTGTTCCGACTCCGGACGTGTCTGTTGTTGACCTGACCGTTAACCTGAAGAAAGCTGCCACCTACGCAGAAATCTGCGAAGCGATGAAAGCTGCTTCCGAAGGCGCTATGAAAGGCGTTCTGGGCTACACCGAAGACGAAGTTGTATCTACCGACTTCCTGGGTGAGCGTCAGACCTCCGTATTCGACGCCAAGGCTGGTATCCAGCTGAACGACAAATTCGTTAAAGTTGTATCCTGGTACGACAACGAAATGGGCTACTCCAGCAAAGTTCTGGACCTGATCGCTCACATCTCCAAGTAATTTGGGATGCGCAATCGCGTAGCTTGAAAAAGGCGGCCATTGGCCGCCTTTTTGTTTTTCGGTTTCCCCTGATGACAGGAGTCCACATGCAATCCATTCGTCCCCTGACAGCCAATTGCAAGCTTGCCAACAATGCGGCCGGTCTGCCGGTTCTCACCATCAACAACGACTATGCCAAGGCAGAAATCAGCCTGTTTGGCGCCCATGTGCTGAGCTATCAGCGTCATGGCGAGCCGGCCTCCATCTGGCTGAGTGACAAGGCGGTGCTGGATGGCAGCAAGCCTGTTCGCGGTGGTATCCCGATCTGCTGGCCCTGGTTTGGCCCGGCGCCTGCCCGCGTTGGTAGCGGCAAGCCCTCCCACGGTTTTGCCCGCACCAGCCTCTGGATGCTGGACGGGGTTTCCGATCACGCCGATGGCACGCTTGTTCATCTCTCCCTGCGCGACAGCGACGCAACCCGCGCCCTGTGGGATCACGCCTTCGAGCTGGAACTGGACGTGCTGGTTGGCAAAGAGCTTTCGCTGGTGCTGACCACTCGCAATACAGGTGCTCAGCCGCTGACTTACAGCGGTGCGCTGCACACCTATTTGCAGATCAGCGCACCGGAGGCGGTGAGCGTGAGCGGTCTGGGTGAGCTCTATGCCGACAAGCTGACCGAGCAGGATGCCAAGCAGCAGGGGGCATTGACCCTGAGCGGGCCGCTGGATCGGGTTTACTGGCAGCCAGAGGCGCTGGTGAGGGTGCAGGATGGTGAGCGCGAGACCCGGGTAGTGAGCGGCAACCACGATAGCGTGGTGGTCTGGACCCCCTGGCTAGAAGGGGCTACCGCCATGGCCGACATGAGCGACGATGGCTATCGCACCATGCTCTGTGTCGAAGCGGCCATCGCCGGCGAGGCGGGGGTGACCGTCGCGCCGGATGAAGAGCACAGCCTCTCCACCGTAATCATCTGAGTTGGATGAGGTTCAGATAAATAAAGAGGGCTCCCGCGGGAGCCCTCTTTGCATCTCGTGACGGCGGCAATCAGGCGTTGCCCTGGGTCTTGAGCTTGAGTTCGGCGGCGAAATTGAGCATGCGATCGAGGGGGATCAAGGCTTTGACCCGCAGATCTTCATCGACATGGATCTCGTGGCGCTCCGCACCGTCGGTGAGCGCTTCCTTGATCGCCACCAGACCGTTCATCGCCATCCAGGGGCAGTGGGCGCAGCTGCGGCAGGTGGCGCCATCGCCACCGGTCGGTGCTTCCACCATCTCTTTTTCCGGACAGGCCTGCTGCATCTTGTAGAAGATGCCCCGATCGGTCGCCACGATCAGCTTCTGCTGGGGCAGCTCCTTGGCCGCCTTGATCAGCTGGCTGGTGGAGCCCACCGCATCGGCCAACTCGATCACCGAGGCGGGGGATTCCGGATGAACCAGCACGGCGGCGTCCGGATTCTGCTCTTTCAGCTCGCGCAGGGCACGGGCCTTGAACTCGTCGTGGACGATGCAGTGGCCCTGCCAGCGCAGCATCTGCGCCCCGGTCTTCTTCTCGATGTAGGCACCCAGATGGCGATCCGGGCCCCAGATGATCTTGTGACCCAGACTGTCGAGGTGCTCGACGATCTCCAGCGCGATGCTGGAGGTCACCACCCAGTCAGCCCGTGCTTTGACGGCGGCCGAGGTATTGGCATAGACCACCACGGTATGATCGGGATTGGCATCGCAGAAGGCGGAGAACTGCTCGATGGGACAGCCCAGATCGAGGGAGCATTCGGCCTCCAGAGTCGGCATCAGCACCCGCTTGTGGGGGCTCAGGATCTTGGAGGTTTCCCCCATAAAGCGCACCCCGGCGACGATCAGGGTTTGCGCCTCGTGATCGCGGCCAAAGCGGGCCATCTCCAGCGAGTCACCGACGAAACCGCCGGTGGCTTCGGCCAGCGCCTGGATCTCGGGATCCGTGTAGTAGTGGGCAACCAGTACCGCTTTGCGCTCCTTGAGCAGCGCCTTGATTTCTGTGGTCAAGGTCGTTCTCTGCTCGGCACTCAGGGGAAGAGGTTTGGCCGGAAAGGGGTAGTCCATCGCGACTACCGGCGGGACACTGCTCAGTGCATTGCTCATTGCGACTGTTCCATCAACGCTCGGGAAGGCAAAAATTATAACCAGAAGCCTGCCACAAACCCATCAACAAATCGGGTGAAGCGCAAGTGGGCGAATATACTCAAGTAATTCGTTGTTATTCTGCCATAAGGAGTTGTCGCATGAAGCAACGTTCCCTCAAGTTCAAGTTGTTGTGCCTTACCATGGGGCTGTTTCTGCTGACCGGGCTGGCCATGACCCTGTTGCAATCGGCCTCTTTCAGCTCCCTTCGCAACATGGTGATGACCCAGACCAGCGATGCATTGGAAGAGGAGGTCTCCCGCAGCCTGCAGTATCAGGCAGAGCGCTATGCCATCCAGATTGCCTCGCTGATGCAGAACTCCTATCAGATCCCCCTGACCGTGACCGCCCAGATTGAAGCCGGGATGGCCAAACCGGAACTGCGTTTGTCGCGGCCCCAAGTGGAGTCTCTGCTTGGCAGCAGCCTGCAGCAGGCGAGCGGGATCAGCTCCATCTACGCCCAGTTTGAACCGGACGGCTATGATGGCGAGGATGGCAACTGGCTGGGCGGGGCCAGCCACTCGGTGGCAGGCAAGGGGAGTCTGGAGGTCTATTTCACCAAGGATCAGGGAGGGGCCGTCGCTCAGCAAGCGGTGGACGCCGCTGCCAGCGAGGCCAAGTTTGATACCTCCCTCAACGAGTTCGGCATTCGCAACAGCGAGTGGTATCTCTGTGGTCGCGATACCCGCCAGCACTGCCTGATGGAGCCCTACCTCTACGAAATCAGCCCGGGCAACAAGATGCTGATGACCAGTCTGACTGTGCCCGTGCTGCGTGACGGCAAGTTTGTCGGGCTGGCCGGGGTGGATATGAACCTGCCCATCTTCCAGCAACTGGCTGAAAACCTTGGCAAGAGCCTCTATGACAACAAGGCGGATGTGACCCTGGTCAGCAAAATGGGGCTGATTGTGGGCAGCAACCGCTATGCCGACAAGCTGGGCCGTCCGCTCAAGGAGGTGGGCCTGACCCTGCCTGACGGTCGGCCGGTCAGCAGCGACAGTGACTTCATTCTTCATCAGCCCATCCGGGTTGAGGCAGCCAATACCCAGTGGTGGTTGATGATCAAGGTGCCCAAGGCGCTGGCGCTGAGCAAGGCACACGCCATCAGCAATGAACTGGGCACCCTGCTGGTGGATGCCCAGTGGCAGCAGGTCATCGCCATGGGCGGGATTACCCTGTTGGTGTTGGGGTTGTTGGTCTGGTTTATCCAGACCATCACAGCGCCACTTTCTCTTATCAGCCGCCATGTGGGCCATCTCTCCAGCAACGAGGGGGACCTGACCCAGCAGATGGAGATCGACACCCATCAGGAGCTGATCGATCTGGGCGCCCAGCTCAATGTCTTTCTCGGCAAGCTGCGGGGCATGGTGCAAATGAGCAAGGGGATTGGTCAGCAGGTCTACCAGCAGGCGCGGGAGATGAAACATACCGCCGACACCATGCGCAGTAGTCTGGACGAGCAGAATCTGGAGCTGGAGAGCGTGGTGAGCGCCATGCATCAGATGAGCACCACGGCAGTCAGCGTGGCGGGTTATGCCGAGCAGGCGGCGCAGGAGTCCGAAGCGGCGACCCACCACATCAATACCGCCCAGCAGACCCTCAGCAATGCCCGCAACGAGATCCATACTCTGGTCGGCGATATGCATGAGGCGGATAAAGCGGTGGCGCTGGTGGCCCAGCGCAGCACCAATATCAGCCGTATCCTCGATGTGATCCGCGCCATTGCCGAGCAGACCAATCTGCTGGCCCTCAACGCCGCCATTGAAGCGGCACGAGCGGGTGATATGGGCCGTGGCTTTGCTGTGGTGGCAGACGAGGTGCGGGCGCTGGCGACCAAGACCCGTGAATCTACCGACGAGATCGGCCAGCTGATTGGTAGCCTGCAGACCGAGGTGAGCAGCAGCCAACGTCTGATGAATACCGGCATCGAGCGCTCCACCACCACGGTGCAGGGCACCGAGCAGGCGTTCGAGGCGCTCAATCGGGTGGTGGCCCAGATCCAGCAGATCCACGACCACATCAGTCAGGTGGCCACCGCCGCCGAGCAGCAGAGCGCCGTCAGTGATGATATAAACAAGAATTTGATGCGGATTGGTGATACCGCCAACGTGATCGGGCAGGAGGCCAGCTCCAGCCATCAACTGAGCGAAGCGCTGGAGCAAGCGGCCACGGCGCTGGCCAGTCAGCTCGATCGGCTGCGTACCTGAGTGGCAGCCAGAGAGACAAAAGCCCGCAAGCGATCGCGGGCTTTTTTATGACTCGATGGTAGAGTTGCGTCAGTTGCGGAGTTCAACCAGCAGGATATGGGAGTCGGCCCCCACCACCCTGACCTTGCTGCCCGCAGGCAGCGACTCGTCGCAGCGCACCGTCCAGACCGTATCGTCCAGATGCACCCGACTGGTACCCTGAGTCACATCATCCAGCAGGGTCAGCTCGCGGCCCATATAGCTCTGCATCCGCTCGTTGATGGTGCTGGCGGCATCCTGACCCGAGTTGTCGCGCTGGTGCTGCCAGCGCCACCAGGCCCAGGTGGTGAGCAGGGATTGCACCGCAAACAGCAGCAACTGCGCCTGCCAGCCAAAGGGCCAGATCAGCAGCAGTAGCCCCACTTCCAGCGCGGCGATGCCGGTCCAGAGCAAAAAGCCCACCGAGCCGAGCACCTCGATGGCCAGCAGAATGAAGCCGAGCCCCAGCCAGTGCCAGTGGGTCAGCCCCTCTAACAGGGCTGTCATGACTTGCTGCCCTTGCCATCTTTGTTGAACAGCTCGGCCATGCCAGCCACCGAGCCAATCAGGCTGCCCGCTTCCAGCGGCATCATGATGATCTTGCTGTTGGGGCCTTCACCGATGCGGGCCAGTGCCTCGGTATATTTCTGGGCCACGAAGTAGTTGATGGCCTGCAGGTCTCCTTCAGCAATCGCTTGGGAAACCATATGGGTCGCCTTGGCTTCCGCCTCGGCAGCCCGCTCCCGCGCTTCGGCGGCGAGGAAGGCGGCCTGACGCTCACCTTCGGCTTTGAGGATCTGGGACTGCTTTTCGCCTTCCGCTTTCAGGATTTTGGACTGGCGCACGCCTTCGGCTTCCAGTACCTCGGCCCGTTTCTGGCGCTCGGCCTTCATCTGGGCGTTCATCGCCTCGACCAGTGCCAGCGGCGGGCGCACATCTTTAATCTCGATGCGGGTCACCTTGATACCCCAGGGGGCGGTGGCGGCATCCATGGTGCGCAGCAGTTTCTCGTTGATGGTGTCGCGCTGGGAGAGCATCTCGTCCAGCTCCATGGCACCGAGCACGGTGCGCATATTGGTCATGGTGAGATTGCGGATGGCGCTGGTGAGATCGTTGACCTCGTAACCCGCTTTGCGGGCATCCACCACCTGCACAAAGCTGATGGCGTCGATGGTGACGTTGGCGTTGTCGCGGGAGATCACCTCTTGTGCCGGGATGTCCAGCACCTGCTCCATCATGATGATCTTGTGGCCGACCCGATCCACGTAGGGGATCAGCAGGTTGAGACCCGGGGTCAGGGTGCGGGTGTAGCGGCCGAAGCGCTCCACCGTCCAGTTGTAGCCCTGGGGCACGATCTTGATGCCCGCGCTCAGGGTGGCGAGCACCAGGAACACAAAAATCCCTAGCACAATCAATGATTCATTCATCATTTAGCTCCTTATGAAACACAGTCCCTAGCCTATGGTCTGGCGTCAGGTACCACAAGTGACTTTGTACGCCTTTGTCATGAATCGGCTTTGCTAATTACCTAAACGCATTAAAAAGCATTTTTTATTATTTTGAGGGATAAGCTGCCCTGCCTATAGTCGCCCCATATTAGTCGTGTTCCGAGGGATGGGCCGAAATGGATTATTTACCTATGTTTGCCAAGTTGGAAGGCCGCCCGGTACTGCTGGTGGGCGGGGGCGAGGTTGCCCTACGCAAGGCGCGCCTGCTGCTGGCGGCCGGTGCCCGGCTGACCCTGGTCTCCCCGGAGCTTGAACCGGAATTTGCTGAGTTCACCGGTCGTTTCACCCATCTGGCGGAGCGCTTCACCCCGGCCCATCTGGCAGGCCAGATTTTGGTGGTGGCGGCGACCGACAACCTCGAAGTCAACGCCCTCGTTTATCAGAGCGCCAACCAGCTGGGTCTGTTCGTCAACGTGGTGGATGACCCCAAACGCTCCAGCTTTATCTTCCCCTCGATCATCGATCGCTCACCGCTGATGGTGGCGGTCTCCAGCGGCGGCAAGGCGCCGGTGCTGGTGCGCCTGTTGCGCGAGCGGTTGGAGAGCCTGCTGCCGCGCCATCTCGGCGGGCTGACCGAGCTCTCCGGCCGGGTCCGTGACAAGGCCAAGCGGGTGCTCTCCTCGATTTCCGATCGCCGCCGCTTCTGGGAGCGGGCCTTTGCCTCCAACACCCTCGCCAGCCTGATTGAAAAAGAGGATTGGCAAGGTGCCGAGCAGTGGCTGAGTGATGGCCTCGACCAGGCGAAAAGCGAAGTAGGAGAAGTTGTGCTGGTCGGCGCGGGCCCCGGCGATCCGGGCCTCTTGACCCTCAAGGCGCTACAACAAATTCAACAGGCTGAAGTGGTGCTCTACGACCAGCTGGTCTCCGCCGAGATCCTCGATCTGGTGCGCCGCGATGCCACCCTGGTGTCGGTCGGCAAGAAGGCGGGTGCCCACAGCGTGCCGCAGGAGGAGACCAATCGCCTGCTGGTGGACTACGCCAAGGCGGGCAACCGGGTGGTGCGGCTGAAAGGGGGGGATCCCTTTATGTTTGGCCGTGGCGGCGAGGAGCTGGAAGTGCTGGCCGACGAAGGCATCCCCTTCTCGGTGGTGCCCGGCATCACGGCTGCTGCCGGTGCCACCGCTTATGCCGGCATTCCACTCACCCACCGTGACTATGCCCAGAGCGCCGTCTTTATCACAGGTCACTGCCAAAAAGAGGGTAAGGAGCCCGACTGGCAGCAGCTCGCCGCTACCAGTCAGACCCTGGTCATCTACATGGGGCTGATGCGATCCGAGCATATCCAGCAGCAGTTGATGGATCACGGCCGCAGCCAAGCCACCCCCATCGCCATCATCGAGCGCGGCACCACATCCCGCCAGCGGGTGCTGACCGGCACGCTGGCCGATTTGGCCGAGCTGGCCAAACAGGCGGTGAGCCCGTCGCTTATCGTCATCGGCGAAGTGGTCGCCCTGCGCGAGCGGCTGGCCTGGTTTGGAGAAAAAAGCGGCGAGCAGCAGCGCGCTAACCCGGATCTCGATGGCTGTGACCTCAAGCTGGTGCAGCTGGCCTGACCGAGAAAGAGATATTTGATGCGGCTGCCGGTGCGGCCGCGCACTGAACCACCCAGCGCCCCGAGCAGGCGCATAAGCAATGACCCGAGGACCAACATGGACCGTGAAAGATTGACCCACTTGCAGCAGCTGGAAGCCGAGAGCATCCATATCATCCGCGAGGTGGCTGCCGAATTTGAAAACCCGGTGATGATGTACTCCATCGGCAAGGACTCCTCCGTCATGCTGCATCTGGCCCGCAAGGCCTTCTATCCGGGCAAGATCCCGTTCCCCTTGCTCCACGTCGATACCGACTGGAAGTTCAAGGAGATGATCAAGTTCCGCGACGAGACCGCCAAAAAGTACGGGCTGGATCTGATCGTCCACAAGAACCCGGAGGGGCTCGCCATGGGCATCAACCCCTTTGTCCACGGCAGCGGCAAGCACACCGACATCATGAAGACCGAGGGGCTCAAGCAGGCGCTCAACAAATACGGCTTCGACGCCGCCTTCGGTGGCGCCCGCCGCGACGAGGAGAAGTCCCGCGCCAAGGAGCGGGTCTACTCCTTCCGTGACAAGTCTCACCGCTGGGATCCGAAGAACCAGCGCCCGGAGCTGTGGCGCGTTTACAACAGCCAGGTCAACAAGGGGGAGAGCATCCGGGTGTTCCCGCTCTCCAACTGGACTGAGCTGGATATCTGGCAATACATCTATCTCGAGAACATCGACATAGTGCCGCTCTACTTCGCGGCCATGCGCCCGGTGGTGGAGCGCAACGGCATCAAGATCATGGTGGATGACGATCGTATGCCCATCGGCCCGGAAGACGAAGTGAAGCAGGAGCTGGTGCGCTTCCGCACCCTCGGTTGCTACCCGCTGACCGGAGCCATCGAATCCGATGCCACCACCTTGCCGGAAATTATTGAAGAGATGCTGCTCACCACCTCGAGCGAGCGGCAAGGGCGGCTGATTGACCACGATCAGGCCGGCTCCATGGAGCAGAAGAAGCGTCAGGGATATTTCTAAGGAGTCGTCAGCATGAACAGCCATATTCAGACCGCCATCACCGAACAGGGCATCGAAGCCTATCTGCACGCCCAGCAGCACAAGAGTCTGCTGCGTTTTCTCACCTGCGGCAGCGTGGATGACGGCAAGAGCACCCTTATCGGTCGCCTGCTGCACGACTCCCAGCAGATTTATGAAGATCAGCTCAAAGCGCTGGAGTCCGACAGCCAGAAGCTCGGCACCACCGGCGAGAAGCTGGACCTTGCGCTGCTGGTGGACGGCCTGCAAGCGGAGCGCGAGCAGGGTATCACCATCGACGTGGCCTACCGCTATTTCTCCACCGCCAAGCGCAAATTTATCATCTCGGATACCCCGGGCCATGAGCAGTACACCCGCAACATGGCCACCGGCGCCTCCACCTGCGATCTGGCCATCATTCTGATCGACGCCCGCAAAGGGGTGCTGGATCAGACCCGTCGCCACAGCTTTATCGCGAGCCTGCTTGGCATCAAGCAGTTCGTGGTGGCGGTCAACAAGATGGATCTGGTGGAGTTCAGTCAGGAGGTGTTCGAGCGCATCAGCGCCGACTACCGCGAGTTCGCCAAAAAGCTCAGCGTCGACACCATCCATATCGTGCCGGTCTCGGCGCTGGACGGTGACAACGTGGTCAACCAGAGCGACAAGCTGGCTTGGTATCAGGGCGAAACTCTGCTTGCTCTGCTGGAGTCTGCCGAGGTTGAGCGCGAGCTGGAGCGTCATCCGGTGCGCCTGCCGGTGCAGTATGTGAACCGCCCCAACCTCGATTTTCGCGGCTTCGCGGGCACGTTGGCCTCCGGCATCCTGCGGGTGGGCGACCGGCTTGCGGTGCTGCCGTCGGGCAAGGAGAGCACAGTCACCCGCATCGTCACCTTCGACGGCGATCTGGATTACGCCCTGCCGGGTCAGGCCATCACGGTCACCTTCGCCGACGAGATCGACATCAGTCGCGGCGACCTGCTGGTGGATGCCGCCAAGCGGCCGCAAGTGACCCAGAATCTGCTGGCCCATATCGTCTGGATGGGGGAGGAGTCCCTGCAACCGGGCCGGGTCTACGACGTCAAACTGGCGACCAAGAAGAGTCGCGGTCAGGTGGAGGCCATCCGCCACCGCATCGAGATCAACAAGCTCGACGAGTTGCCCGCCAGCGAGCTGAAGCTCAACGAGATCGGCCTGTGCGAGCTGAGCCTCACCGACCCGGTGGCGTTCGACCCGTATCAGGAGATCCGCGATACCGGCAGCTTTATCCTGATCGACCGGCTGAGCAACGTCACCGTCGGCGCCGGCATGATAGTGGAAGGCTTGGCCGCGAAAGCGGTAAAAGGGCACTACAGCGAGTTCGAAATCGAGCTCAACGCGCTGGTGCGCAAGCACTTCCCGCACTGGCAAGCCCTTGCCATCGGTAACGACACAAGCAAGGAGTAAGCCCATGACCTGGCAACAATTCCTGGTGCTGGGTCTGCTGGCTGCTCTCGTGGCCCTGCTGATCCAGGGCAAACTCCGCCCGGCGCTGCTCTTCTCGGGCGCCGTGCTCATCACCTACCTGAGCGGGCTGGCGGATATCAATGCCGTGGTGGCGGGCTACACCAACAGTGCCCTGCTGACGCTGGTGCTGTTGCTGCTGGTGTCGCTGGCGGTGGAGAAGACCCGCATCATGAGCTGGTTCGCCAATCTGGTGGGCACGGGTTCATTCAACAAGGTGCTGGTGAAGGTGTGGTTCTCCACCGCCTTCCTGTCTGCCTTCGTCAACAACACCGCCGTGGTGGCCTCCATGCTGGGAGCGGTCAAACGCAACCCCAACCATGCGCCGTCGCGGCTGCTGCTGCCCATGTGCTTCGCGGCCACCTTTGGCGGGGTGCTGACCCTGATCGGCACCTCCACCAACCTTATCGTCAACAGCTTCCTCATCAAGATGGGGGCGCCGCCGCTCGGCATGTTCGACTTCTTTATGGTGGGAGCGGGTACCCTGCTGACAGGTCTGGTGGCCGTGCTACTGTTTGCCCGTCACCTGCCGGAGCAGGATACCGAGATGAGCCGCGAATCCGGCTATTTTCTCGAAGCCAAGGTGGGCGCCGGTTCACCGCTGGCGGGGCGCAGCGTCAAGGAGAACGGCCTGCGCAGCCTGAAAAGCCTCTATCTGGCGGAGATCATTCGCGGCGAGCAGGTGATCTGCCCGGTGCAGCCGGAACACGAGCTGCACGAAGGGGACGTGCTGCTGTTTTGCGGCGATGTGGAGAGCGTCGGCGTATTGCAGGAGATGAAAGGGCTGGATCTCTACGGCCAGCACCGCCTCAACGGCCAGCATCTGGTGGAGGTGATCGTCAGCCACAGTTCGCGGCTGGTGGGGCAGACCATCAAGGATGCCGAATTTCGCACCCACTTCGATGCGGTGGTACTGGCGGTGCGCCGCGGCGAAACCCAGCTTACCGGTGGCCTCGGCCAGATTGAGCTGCACGCCGGTGATACCCTGCTGCTGGCCCCCGGCCCCCAGTTTGCCCGCAACAAGTCGTTGGGGCGGGAGTTTGTGGTGGTGAGCGGGCTGGAAGCCTCCACCCGTCTCGATGGCAAGCGTAGCGCTGCCGTGGTGCTGGGCTTTCTCGGGGTGTTGGCGCTCTCTGTGTTTGATCTGGTGCCGCTGTTCAAGGGGTTGCTGCTGATGCTGGTGGCGCTGCTGCTCACCCGCATTCTGACCTTGGACGAGATCCGCCGCCGCTTCCCGCTGGATATCTGGCTGGTGGTGGGCGGGGCGCTCGCCATCGCCGATCAGCTGGAAAAGAGCGGACTGGCCAAGCTTATCGCCGACTGGCTGATGGGGGAGTTCAACGGTGCCAGCCCCATCATCGCCTTTATCGGTATCTATTTGTTTACCCTGGTGCTGACCGAACTGATGAGCAACAACGCCGCCGCCGCGCTGGCCTTCCCCATGGGTTACCAGCTGGCGCTCAGCATGGATGTCTCGACCATGCCGTTTATTCTGGCGGTGCTGTTCGGGGCGAGCTCCAGCTTTATCCTGCCCTACGGCTACCAGACCAACCTGATGGTCTATGCCGCGGGCAACTACAAGATGCCGGACTACCTCAAGCTGGCCCTGCCGGTCTCGCTGGCCTATAGCCTCGGGGTGATTGTGATGGTGCCCCTGCTGTTTCCGTTTTAAGGCGTGAGCGCCAATCAAGGAGTGTGGGATGAGCAATGCCATGGCACCAGCACGTTGTCGGCTGATCGTCCGAGGCGGCTCCCCGTGGTGCCGGACCGTTTAAGTTTTGAGGCGTGAGCGCCAAGCAAGGAGTGTGGGATGAGCAATATCGTGTGGCACAAGCATGCCGTCGACAAACAGAGCCGGGCCGAGCTTAAAGGGCAAAAACCGCTGGTTATCTGGTTTACCGGGCTGTCGGGGGCGGGCAAATCGACCCTGGCGGGGGCGCTGGAGCAGGCGCTGGCGGCACAAGGCAAGCACACCTATCTGCTGGATGGGGACAATGTGCGCCACGGCCTCTGTGGCGATCTCGGGTTCGATGATGCTGCGCGGCAGGAGAATATCCGCCGGGTCGGCGAGGTGGCAAAACTGATGGTGGATGCGGGCCTTATCGTTCTCACCGCCTTTATCTCGCCATTTCGTGCCGAGCGGGCGTTGGTGCGCAGCCTCTTGGGGAAAGGGGAGTTTGTCGAGGTCTTTGTCGATGCGCCGCTCGCCATCTGCGAAGAGCGCGATCCCAAAGGACTCTACAAGAAGGCGCGGGCAGGGGAAATTACGAATTTTACCGGTATCGACTCCGCCTACGAGGCACCGGAAAGTCCGGAAATTCATCTGCTTAATGCCGGTAAACCGGTGGATACGCTGGTGGAGGAGTTGTTGACTGCGCTAAGGCTGCGGGGGCTGATCGAGTCAGGTTGATTGTCTGAACCAAATATTGATAAACAAGGGGGCGTTGGCCCCTTTATTTATTGTTTGTCATTTTATTGAGTTCATTGCCACCTGTTAGCTTGTATTTAAAATGGTGCGCAATGTAGATTAAAAAAACGTGTATTAAATTCCACGCACCTATAAATTAATATCATCAGTTTCATCTTCAAAGTCAGCATCGTAAGGAAACAAAACAACTTCATTCTCACTTATGATCGCTTCACAAGCATCCAATGTTTCTCTATTAACAATAGGTGTGGCAAGAGCTCCTGTCTTAAATGCTTCTTCACTAATCCATGAAGACTCCCATATGTTGATATTAGGAATGTTAGCGACTATTTTACATAGTGATTCATTGAATTGTAAATCAGGCTGAATTGGATAGGATATACGTTGTAACCATATGTCTAATACTCCAGTACCAAGCATAGACTGAAACTTATCTTTTATTTTAGTTAGGAGTTGAATCTTTTCATCATTTTCATTGATGAATTTTAGAGTGTTACTTAACACTAGTGCACATGATGGAAATGATCTTGGATTTGTGAGCATTATATCTGAAATTATACTAATAATTATTTTCGAATCTTCTTTGAGTTGTTGTTTGCTTTCCAACTTCTTATTTAATCTAGCTAACTGCTTATCAATCTGGCCGGAATTAGGATGCATCCGAGAAAACATGATTAACTTTAATAGTGACTTTTGAATTGTTGTTTCCCATTGGCTTTTTCCAAAAATAGACAATGCTACTCTTTTATCCTCTTTAATGGAGCTCATTATAACATCTTCACTAATGCTTGTTTTGGATGAATTTAATTGCAAGCCTAACTCTTGAAGTGTCAATGTAATCTGTCTAGCTATTGTTTCACTGTCTTCTTTTGTATTCGTAAAAACACGGTAGTCATCTCTATATCGAATAATATAATAATCCTCAATGCCTAAGGAGTCTAATTTTAAGGTTAACTCTGAATCTGCATAACCTAATAGTATCTCCGCAATAAAGTCCATTAAGACAGAGCCTTGTGGTATTCCATTAGTTTGACCGTTTTGCATGTGTTGAAGAGTTTTGTCAATTGTCACACCAATTAAACTCATCCGACTTCTATTTCTTTGTTCTTTCGCAATAGGCTTAGTATGGATTGCCCAAGAAATTGAGTGGGTATAAATGGAGGGGTAAAAATTTGAAATGTCAGTGACAAATAAATATTTAAACTCAAGAGCTTTGAATAATGATTGTTGTTCAACATCATTCCACCACCCTTTGACAGTTTCTGCAGCATCTGATGCACTATCTTCACCAGCCTCTCTTGGAATCCCTGCATTAAAAATCCTTTCATTGGTTTGGAATAAATCAAATCTTTGTTTAATTAGCCGCCAATTGTCTTCTTCAGTAATCTTGGTGACAAGGTGAACATATAATGCGGGGTGGATGAGTTGAAATGGTCGCCATGAATAATGACCATCTTTGTTCGTTTGCAGAACATAATTCACATCATCATAATTTGATGCATCTTTCAAACCAATATCATTTAAGCCATTTTGTTTGGTTGCAAGATGATTTTTTACTTCTGAAAGGAGAGGCTCGAAATCAAAATATGGTGGTAATGGGAAGTTACAATAACTCTTATGTTTGAGAAAAAAATCTTGTGCTTCATTAGAAGTCATGGATGTTACAAGTTTCAATTTTTACACCCTTGCTGTAAATGTTTAGTTGAAGAGCTTTTGACATGATTTTATCTCCTATGTTGGGATAAAATCGTAGGTTGGTGCTAAACGCAGTGAAGCCCAACGTTTACCGCGCAATGTATCTGAAAATTTGTTTTGCCGATCGGCCCAATCCATGTTTATCCCGCGCTTGTTGAGGTGATCATGCTCGTCTGTTGGGTTTCGCTACACTCTGCACCAACCACGCTACCGCCCCTGAATTTCAGCCTCCAGTCTGCTGCTTTTTACCTGCGTTTTGGCACTGGCTTGGCTCATGGCTGACTCCTGCGAGAGGTTGCCAAGCGACTATGTTACCGAACGGGGCTTTGGTGAAAAGCGCAAGCGGGCCATTTCCTGAGCAAGATCAACAAATTAATCAATAACGGGTAGCGATATGTTCGTGCCAGAACCGCCGCCCATTAGCGCAGAGGGAAATCGGACAGTGAAACGGCAGTGTCGCCTTTTGTTGGCGGGCATTAAAAAACCCTATGGATCCAAAGGCCCATAGGGTTTGTCTGCGGTGATGGTTTGTGTAGTGGTTATCTGGCTTGGCGAACCGGTACGGCGCGGGTGGTGGCCACTTCGTAGCGGCTTTGGCTTGCCGGAGCCCCCTTCTGGAACTGGCGTACCAGCCGGTCGAGATCGCTCAACTGGTTGACCAGCTGGGTGATGCCGTGCACGGCGTGCTGGCTGCCGACGCTGGAGTCATCGGCCAGGGTCTTGATGCTGAGCACGTTGCGGTTGATCTCGGCGGTGACGTGGAACTGCTCCTGTACCGCCTGGGCAATCTGGCCGCTGCCGGAGGCCACCTGCTGCAGCATATCGTTGATCTGCTGGAGAATGGTGCCGGTCGCCGAGGCTTTCTGCTGGCAGCTTTCGGAGAGTTGGCAGCCCTTCTCCATCGCCTGCTCTGCATCCCCGGCGCTGGTTTGCAGCTCGGTGATCATCTTCTGGATCTCGCTGGTCGAGGATTGGGTCTTGATGGCGAGCGAGCGGATCTCGTCAGCCACTACCGAGAAACCGCGGCCCGCTTCGCCAGCCCGTGCCGCTTCGATGGCAGCGTTGAGGGCCAGCAGGTTGGTCTGGTTGGCGATGTTGTTGATCACATCGAGGATGCCATCGATGTCGCGGCAGTGGCCGACCAGCGCACTGATCACGCTCTTGGAGGTGGTCAGCTCGCTGTTCATACCTGCCACGGCAGCCACGGTTTCGGCCACGCTGTGGTTGCCGTTCTTGAACAGGTCGGCGGTCTCGTCCAGCAGGCTGGAGGATTCGCTGGAGCTCTGTGAAACCTCGCGAATGGATTCCGACATCTCGGTCACGGCTGTCGCCACCTGATTGGTTTCGGCCTGCTGCTGTTGCAGGTTGTCGGTGATGGACTCGGCGTTGCGCAGATCCCCTTCGGCGGCCTGCAGGATCTTGCTGCAAGTCTGTTGGGTACGGGCCAGCACGGCGTTGAACTCGGCCTGATTCATCACCATCGAGAGTTCGATGGCGGCGATGTTGTCCACCTTGTTGGTGTAGAGCAGCTGCATCAGCGGGTTGTCAAAGCGGCTGCGGGCCATCTTGTTGAGCTTGCCGAGGCGGCGGGAGAGGGCATTCAGGGTGATGGCCGCTATCGCCAGCGGCAGGGCGGCCAGCGCCAGTTGCCAGTTCATGTCGTGGTTATAGCCCAGCGCAAACATGGCGAGCAGGCTCAGCAGCAGACAGAGGTTGATGGCCAGGGTATGGGAGAAGGTGGGCAGCTTGAGCGCCAGCGGCAGCTTGTTGTTGCGAAGGTCGGCATAGACCTTCTCGGCCCGCTGTTTGATCTCCTCGCTCGGAGCGGTGCGCACCGACTGATACTCCACCACCCGGCCACTGGCATCCTTGATGGGGGTGACAAAGGCGCTGACCCAGTAGTGGTCGCCACTTTTGCAGCGGTTTTTCACCGGCCCCATCCAGCTCTTGCCTTCTCGGATATGGTTCCACAGATCGGCAAAGGCCTGTTTCGGCATGTCAGGATGGCGCACCAGATTGTGGTGTTCCCCCACCAGCTCGTCGAGCTGGAAGCCCGCAATCTCGCAGAACTCATCGTTGGCGTAGGTGATGCGGCTCTCCAGATCCGTGGTGGAGATCAGGCTCTGGTGGTCTGGATAGAGACGTTCTCTTTGGGTAACCGGTTGATTGATTCTCATGGCCTTACTCCCGAGCTGTGATGGTTAGATTTTGATCTACATCAAGACATCTGCAAGGGGTGGGCCAGCTGGCAAAAGCTAATGATTGATGTGTTATTAGTGCCGTTTTGGCAGGAAAAGACCGTTGCTGTTTGCAATATGCAACGGAGCAGACGGGGTGTTCCTCTGCGGCATCTGCAATTTGCAACCTATTCTGGTCAAGCCCATAAGCTTGGAGCCAGCAGCTGGATGCGAAGGATCCACGAACCGACAGGGCATCAGCTGCCCCGCCAGAGATCAGGGGAGAGGGTCGGGAGCGGGTGAGGAGGGGGCGCTGACGAGCTGCATCACTTCAATCTGGATACCCTGCACCAGCACGGTTTTCAGATCTTGCAGGTACTCCTCCAGCGGCGACTCTTGCAGCAGCTGGGCGAGCTCGTTGCCCACCGGGGTGAGCCGGTAGTAGAGCAGGGTGATGTTGTTCTGCTTGCACTGCAGCCGCCAGCGCTGGTTGCCAAACTCCAGCTCGACCCCATCGGCGGGCAGCGGGCCGGATTCCAGCTCAGCGCGGTGCAGCAGCCCGAGCTCAAACAGTTGCAGCAGGGCGTTGTAGGGCAGTCGGTATTTGCCAAGGCCAAGGCGCGTTGCCTTGGCGCGGCTCAGCAGGGTGGCCCCCTTGTGCAGCCCCAGCAGCAGTCGCTGCTCGTCGCTGCCGGTGTAGTGGCAGGTCAGTGAACAGATGCGCTGGAACAGCTGGGCCTCGCGCTGGGTCATCTCTTTGAGGGTGGCGAGCGCCCGGATGGAGAAGCGGCCCGGCGTGGCGACTTCCAGTGCGAAGATCCGCCCCCACAGCTGCTGCATCGGCACCATGCTGATATCTTCCGCCAGTTGCAGAAAGCGGGTCAGCCAGTCGCTGTCCATCTCGCCGCCGGCCGCGGTCTCTTCGCAGTGACGGGAGGCCATCACCATGATGGCTTCCAGATTGCGCTGGCGGGCGGCCTGATCCGCCAGATGGCGAAAGGTGGCGCGCTGTTCAAAGGTGCTGTCGCTGTTGCGGGTGAGCATGCCATCGATACCGCGACTGCGGGCCAGACGCAGGGTCTGCTCCTGGCTGCTCAGGATCGAACTCTCTTTTTTCGGGGGGGGGAGGTCTGCCATGCTGACTCCATTCGCACAGGTTCTGGAGCTGAATGTTACTCCAACCGGGATGCCAAGATAACAAAGCGGCCTCCGTGGAGGCCGCTTTTTTTGCAACGGGAGGATTACTCCTCGTAGACGCTCACCTCGACCGCTTCCATCGAATAGGAGGCGGTGGCCATCTCGTGGCTGGAGCTGACCGTGCGCATCTTGCCCTTCACCCAGATGGCATCCCACAGATCATCCACCGGCGCACCCTTGGGGTAGCTCACATAGATCACCTGATTGGTGGGCGGCGGCGGCACATGGATGCAGGCGCCGAAGTAGGGCACCAGCAGGAAGGCGGTGATCTTCTTGGCATCCCCTTCCAGCGGCACCACGAAGCCCGGAATGCGCACATCCTGGTTGTCCAGCTTCTTGTTTACCCCGCCCACCGGTTGCGGCACCGACATGGGATCTTCGTGATTGACTTGGGGCGGTGGCAGCAGTTTCTCCCCTTCCGGGATGAGCACATCCCAGTCGATGGTCTTGTAATCGGCGGCCAGGGCGGGCAGCACCAGCAGGCTGGCGAGCAGCGCCACAATTTTCCACTTCATCATCTGTCCTTCTGTTTCTATTTTTGGGCGTCTCGCTAGACGCGAATGCTCATGCCATCGCTCAGGCTGTAGCGGTAAGCGCGGGCAGCTGGGAGCAGACCAATCACCATGCCTGCCAGCCATACCATGCCCAGCAACTGCCATTCGTAGGCGCTCGGCACTCCCAAGCTTAATTGCAGGCCATAGTGGCTGAGCAGCCAGGGCGAGGCAAGCCCCTGCCCCAGATAGAGTACGGCGACCCCGAGGGCGATACCGACCGTGGTCAGCGCCATGGCCTCCAGCGCCAGCAGCAGGAACAGATGGGCAGGGCCCGCGCCGAGGGATCGCAATATGGCGAGCTCCCGGCGCCGCTCGTTAAGCCCCGCCAGCAGGGTGGTCAGCATGCCTATCAGGCCCGCCACCACCACAAAACCGGCGATCACCGACAGCGCGGTTTCCGCCACGCTCATCAGGCTCCACAGCTCCTGCAGGGCGGCCCCAGGCAGGATCGCCATCAGCGGCTCCTTGGGATAGGTGTTGACGCTGCGTTGCAGCTGGAACGCCAGGATCCGGTTGCTCAGCCCCACCATAAAGGCGGTGATGGTTTTCGGGGTGAGATCCTGCGCCAGCGCCTGCTCCGGCGTCACGTTCTTGCTGTGGCGGCCGGTATCCCAACCGAGATGGATCGCCTCTACCCCCGCCAGCGGCACATGGATGGTGCGATCGATGGGCGTACCGGTCGGTGCCAGAATTCCCACCACCTTGAACGGCAGATTGTCGTGTTGGCTGAACGAGGTGTTGCCAGCACCGTGGGCGATGACGATGGATTGGTCGAGGTGATAGCCGAGCTTCTCGGCCACCTGAGCGCCGAGCACAGCTTCAAACGGCGTCTCGAACGGTCGCCCTTCCCGCAATTGCAGCGACTGTTGCTGACCGTACTTCAGGTGGGTGAAGTAGTCGCCATTGGTGCCGAGCACCCGAAATCCCTTGTGGGAGTCACCAAGCGAAAGCGGGATGGTCCAGGCGACGCCGGGTTTCTGTTTGATGGCCTGATAGGAGTCCCACCCCACGTTGTTGGTGGGGTTGCCGATGCGAAACACCGAGTAGAGCAGCAGGTTCACCTGACCGGAGCGGGCGCCGACGATGAGATCGGTTCCCGATACGGTGTTGGAGAAGCTTTCGCGGGCCTGGGTGCGCACCCGCTCCACCCCGAGCAGCAAGGTGACGCTGATGGCGACGGCCAGCAGGGTGAGCCCGGCGGTGAGGCGGCGGGCCCAGAGACTTTGCAGGGCGAGCTTTAGCATGATGCCCTCCGGTTGAGCTGTTGCAGGTTTTCGACCCGCGGGAACAGGGGTTCGAGATAAGGGTCGTGACTGACGAAGATGAGGGTCGAGCCCTGCTTGTCGCACTCCTCGAACAGCAGCTTGATAAAGGCGGCCCGGTTGTCGGTGTCGAGGGCCGAGGTGGGCTCGTCGGCGATCACCAGTGGCGGCGAGCCGATCAGCGCCCGTGCGGCAGCAACCCGTTGCTGCTGGCCGATGCTGAGGGCGTGGACGGGGCGATGCAGTGCGTCATCCGGCAGTTGCAGCTCCGCCAGCAGACGGCGCGCCTCCTGCTCCGGACTCCCTTGCAGGCGGGCCCGTTTGGCGGGCGAGAAGGTGAGGGCAGCAGTCACGTTGTCCTGCACCGAGAGAAAAGGCAGCAGATTGAACTGCTGGAAGATATAACCCAGATTGGCCGCCCGGAAGTGGTCACGGGCACGGCCAGAGAGCCGGGCCAATGGTTGGCCCAGCACCTCCAGGGTGCCGTGGTTGGCGGTCTGGATCCCGGCCAGCAACCCGAGCAGGGTCGACTTGCCGGAGCCCGACGGGCCCTTGATAAAGACCCGCTCACCCTCGCGGATGGTGAGGGCGGGCAGATCGAGTACAGCGTCGCCACCTGGCCAGGCAAAGGCCAGATCGCGGATCTCAACCACGGCTTTTTTCATGGCGTTACCAGCTCAGCTTGTTGGCGGACGGGGTCAGCTCGCCAGCGGTCTGGCCGGTAGGCAGAATGCCCTGCACGCTCAGCTTCGCAAGGCTCGGATAGACGCTGAACAGGGTCGCCTCAAGGCCGGTCAGTTTGGCTGGTGTAGCGCAGGTGTAGGTGTACATGGCGCCCATATCGGCGTGGCCCGCTTCGTCATGATCATGGTGGTTTTCATGTTTGTCGCTGGCAGCCTTGTCATGGTCATGGTCATGGTCATGGTCGTGATCATGCTCTTCTTTGGCGGCTTGCAACTCCTGCTGGGTCAGTTTGCAGCCAGCCGCCGGGTCGAAGCGGAACAGGGCGTCAGGCTGCTGGAGGCGGGCGACCGCCTTGGCATACTGCGCCTTCTCTTCATCGCTCTTGGCGGCGTGCTCGAAGCCTACCAGATCGGCTGCGGGCGCCTGCAGCTCGATCATCAATTGGTCGCCATCGACCACCAGATTGAGGTGGCCATGGCCATGCTCGTGGGCGCCGTGGCTGTGGCTCTCGTGTTCGTCGTGATTTGCGTGTGCGCCAAAGGTCGCTGCGGCCAGCAACAGAGTAACTGCTTTCATCTTTAATCCTTTTTCAAAACAAATAGCGAAATTAAACAAAGGGATAGAGAAAAGCAGAGGCGGGCGGCGCACGGATGGCAT
This sequence comes from Aeromonas sp. R5-4, assembly GCF_040908215.1. Lineage (NCBI taxonomy): Bacteria > Pseudomonadati > Pseudomonadota > Gammaproteobacteria > Aeromonadales > Aeromonadaceae > Aeromonas > Aeromonas sp. R5-4. Next base: position 39,675 of record NZ_JBFODG010000030.1, read on the forward strand.
AGCTGTGAAGCGTGGCTGTATCCGCCGAGTGTTGCATGGTTGCAACGACGGGCAGAACAGAGGTCGAACCGGGGAAGCAATAGGGGGTGGCGGTGATGACCTGCTTGCCATCCAGATGGAGGGCGCAAACCAGGCAGTGATGGTCGTCGTGGCCGGGCAGGGCGGATTCAAACTGGTGCCGGGCAAGGGCAGGCTGCAGCCATAACCAGCCCAGCAGCAAGATCCAGATTTTCAGTTTGATACGACCCATAGACCCTTATGGAAAGGGCGCCATCAGCGCCCTTTCTCTCTGACTTAGAGATGGGACTTGATGAGCCCCATCACGGTAGCAATGTTGTTGGCATCGAGCTGGCCATCTTTGGCAAACAGCACCTTGCCCTCTTTATCCAGCAGGATGATCGCCGAGCTTTCCGGCGTCAGATCCCAGGCGTTGCGCGCCATACCCTTGGCATCCAGCACCATGGCGGACCAGGGGAACTCTTTCTTGCTGTCCTCGGCACTGCTCTTCACGAAGCCGGAGGTGCCCCAGATGGCGTCATTGCTGTTGATGACGGTAACGGTCTGGTACTTGTCTTGCGGCAACTTGGCGGCCTTGATCGCCTCGATCATCGGGGCGTTCAGCTCCTTGGCACTGGAGCGACCTGCAATATGCTGGATCAGAAACACCTTGCCGGTGAGCGAGGTGCTCTGCCACGGCTGGTAGCCGATATCCTTGCCGTTCAGAACCAGCTCGCCCTTGTCGCTGACATTGACCAGCGGCACCGGGTTGCCATCCTTGAAGTTGTGAGCAAAGACCAGAGATGGCAGCAGCGCCAAAGTAAGTACGAGATGTTTCATCCTGATGACACTCCATTTGTTATGTTATAACGAGTTTCGGATTGAGGGAATGGGCGAGCTTCATCCTAAACTGATCGGATCTGTTTAAAAAGTGTTAAATAAGATCGCAATTCAGAAGCGTCGGCGCCCCGCCAGTCAGGGGGTTGGCTGGCAAGGGCGGCTAGGATGGCATGACATCGATAAAAATCAATGAATTGGCTGCTGGTCTGAGCTGTCGGCGTCAGTAGAGCGACTCGCTGATGAGGGGGATCTTGGCCATGGTCATCTGCTGGGCCAGCAGGGACGAGCCGGTCAACAGCACATGGCGCTGATTGTTGATCACCACCACATCACCGGGTACGCCACTGTCTGCCGTAATGGCCAGCCAGGCAGGGGAGACGCTGCCGATGCTGATATCCGGATAGATGATGCTGAGCACATATTGCGGCGCCAGCTCCGCCAGCAGACTGGCCATCAGCAGCGCCTTCTCGTCGCTGTCGGCCTTGTTATCCTGCAACGCTTGCAGCGGCGGCGCGAAGTGATCCAGCTGCTCCGGCTGAGTGGGGATGGCGTTCAGCCACTCCTGCAGCAGGCTGACGCTGGTGGCGAGATCCTTGGCGGCAAACTGCTGCGCCAGCGGCTTGAGATGCCCCTTGAAGTGGTAGAAGAGCTGGGAGTAATCGGGTCGCACGCAAGGCAGTTTGCGATTGGCCGGATGGACGCAGGGGATCACCCTCATCTGGTAGAAGGCATCCTCCTGATACTGCTGGTAGGCTTGCCAGAACAGCATCGACTCCATGCTGTCGTCCCGCAGGGTGAAGGCCTGCTCCAGATTGCGAAACTTGGTAGCGGTCTCGGGGCTGCTCTGGTTGATCAGGTTGATGCTGTTGTAGAGCCGCGGGCTGATGTAGGCGTAAAGGGTCTCCAGCGGATTGGTGAGAGAGGCCTTCAGCAGGCTCATCTCGTGGCGACTGGCGGCCATCACCTGATCGTCGGTGGTCAGCTGGAAGTGCTTGCGCTGGCCATCGGTGGATTGCCACTGCCAGCTCATGTTGATCTCGCTGGCGTTGCTTGTAGCACCAAGAGTGGTGCAGAGAGTGAGGCTGAGCAACAGCGCGGGGGTCAGCTTCATGGTGGTGCTTCCTGCCGTGGACGATAATTAACAACTAGGTGAGCCGGCACCACTTTGGTGATGTTTCGTTTTGTGATCTGGATAACAGATTGATGTGACTTTTAATTTAATTGTGAAATTAAGTCACTCTGGAGGGGTTATGAAGCCTTGGATCATAGTGCTGTTTGGGCTGCTCAGCCTGCCAGCCATGGCGGGTCAGGTGATCGTCAACAAGGGGATGTCTGTTGCGGATACCTTTGCCCTGCGTGATCAGTTGGCGCGCGAACACGAATGGCAGGAGTGGTTGCGCTACCAGCAGGCCATCAAGTGGCTGGAGGTGTTGCCGGTCAACTGCGAGCTGATGAGCCAGCCGGGCGGCGGCTATCGCTGTGGCGGTGATTACTATCGTCCCTACCAGAAAGATGGTCGTGAAATATACATTCAGGGCAATCCTGCCGGAGATGCGGCCGATCAGCTGCCGCAAATACCAACAAAAAAGGCGCCATAAGGCGCCTTTTTCATACCGGGTGACGCTTACTTGGCAGCGTAACGCTCGGCAGAGGTTTTGATCTCGGCTTCGGCAGCGGCCTTGTCGCCCCAACCTTCCACCTTGACCCATTTGCCCGCTTCCAGCTCTTTGTAGCGCTCGAAGAAGTGCTGGATCTGGGCTTTCAGCAGTTCCGGCAGATCGTTCACATCCTGGATGTGGTCGTACTGCTTGGTCAGCTTGGAGTGCGGTACAGCAACGATCTTGGCATCTTCGCCAGATTCGTCGGTCATCTTCAGCACGCCAACCGGGCGGCAGCGAATGACGGAACCGGCCAGCAGCGGGTAGGGGGTCGGAACCAGTACGTCGACGGGGTCACCATCCAGAGAGAGGGTCGCGTTCACGTAGCCGTAGTTACACGGATAGAACATCGGGGTAGACATGAAGCGATCGACGAAAATAGCACCGCTGTCCTTGTCGACTTCGTATTTGATCGGGTCGGCATTCTGCGGGATTTCGATGATGACATAGATATCGTCGGGCAGGCTCTTGCCGGCCGGTACCAGGTTCAGGCTCATGATAATTCCTTCGTTGTTAGTATCAGGTTTGCAGGCCGATATTATAGCGATGTGATGTTAAATGACCATATTTCAGCGGATATCGCTAACAAAGAAGGGGGATGTTTCCGCTTTGCGGCACTTTGATGTGTGCGGGATGAAACAAAACGGCTGTTTTGATGCCCTGCCGCTGACCTTGGTCACCGGCAGGGCATGTGGAGTTGCGAGCAAAGGGGGTCAGAGCGAGTAGGGGAGTCTCGACTCGTTGACCAGTCGCGACAGGGCTGTCACTACATGAGGGTCAAACTGGGTGCCGGAGCGGGACTGGATATACTCCATGGTCTGCGCCAGCGTCCAGGGCTCCTTGTAGGGGCGCTTGCTGAGCAGGGCATCGAATACATCGACTACCGCCACAATCCGCGCCGACAGCGGGATCTGCTGACCAGCCAGCTGCTGCGGGTAGCCCTTGCCATCGAAGTGTTCATGGTGGCCCCGAGCGATTTCGGCGCCGAGAGAGAGGTAGCTGGTTCCCTCCACCATTTCGCCCGCCTTGTGCAGGATATTGGCGCCGATGCCGGCATGCTGCTCCATGATGGCCCGCTCTTCCGGGTCGAAACGGCCGGGCTTGTGCAGGATATGGTCCGGGGTGCCCACCTTGCCCACATCGTGCAGGATGGAGGCCATGCCGATCATCTCGACAAACTCCGGGGTCAGCTGCTCGGGATAGGCCGTCATCTGCTTCAATTCGGCCACGATGGCATCCGAGAGCTTCTGCACCCGCAAGACATGCTCGCCGGTGTCGGAGTCGCGAAACTCCGCCAGCGCCGCCAGCGCCACCACGGTGGCCTCCTGGGCGCGCAACAACTGGTTGTAGAGATAGAGGTTGTCGTAGGCCGCCGAGATGCGCTGGCAGAAGACATCCAGCAGATCGCACTCGAGGGGATCGAGAGGCTGGGTCGGGGTAAAACTCAGCACGAACTCGCGACCATTCTGGGCGGCGATATAGAGGGAGTCCTGCGGGTGTTCAAAGCGGTTGCAGCGCGCCGCCAGTGCCTTCATGACCGAGTCATTGAGGGTGGGAAAGTCGGTGATCTTGCCATCATCCAGCAGAGTCTCGTAGTCGCCGGTGGCGGCGAGGATCTCCAGCCCCTGTTCGCCGGGACGGCGCTCGGCGCAGATTGCCCCTTCGGTGCCCACATCGAGAATGGCGCTGATCTGTTTCAGCACGCCGGAGGCAAACTCCTTGAGTGAATGAAGATGGTAGAGATCGCCCGCCCCTTCCAGAATTTTGCCGAGCCCCTGCCGGCTCTTGTCGATGGCACTGAGGGTTTCGTATGAACGCAGGGATGCGATGACGGTGGTGTAAAGCTTTTGTACCGTCAGTTCGGTCTTGGTCTTGTAGTCATTGATGTCGTAATCGAGGATCACCCGTTGCTCGGGGGCTTGGCCGGGTTGGCCGGTACGCAGCACGATCCGCACCAGCGAGTTGTGCATTTCGTTACGGATCCGGTGCACCAGCCGCAGACCTGCATCTTCGGTCTCCATCACCACATCGAGCAGGATTAGCGCAATCCTGGGATTGGCCTCCAGCATACGGCCAGCTTCGGCGCCGCTGTAGGCATTGAGCAGCTCCAGCGGACGGGATTTGTAGTGAATGTTGGAGAGGGCCAGGCGGGTAGCATGATGGATATCCGGCTCATCATCCACGATCAGTACTTGCCATGGGTTGAGTGCCTTGGGGACCACGACCTCCTCATCATCGAGTTCGATGATGTCGTCGTCCAGCAAGATATCGTCCTTGTCTTGGGCACTGCTCATATCGGTTACGCCTCCGGCGCTCAATGAGTATGTGAACAGTATGCACGATCACATCCGCTCGGATCATCAGGATAAGCAGATATCGTGAGCTGGCTCCGCCTCTTTATCGCTACTCGAAAGGTTCCAGATACCCCTGGATCGACTTCTTCAACCAGGCCAACACCTTGCCGTGATAGGCGTTTTCCGCCAGATAGACCCCGTAATCCCGCCACTGCAGGCTGAACTTGTGTTTCAGGGTCAGCAGGGAGCCTTGTCGCAGCTGACTCTGGATCAGCGGCGAGGGGAGCACTGCCCAGCCCAGCCCGTCCAGCACCGCATTGCGCATCAACTCGAAGCTGGAGAGGCCGATATGCATGCCCCCCACAGGTAGCAGGCTTTTTACCGAAAATTCATCTACATACGAGAGGGTGACCTGGGTGTGATCGGTCAGATCCTGCTGTTTGACCCGCTTCAGTCCGGCCAGCGGATGGCTGGGTGCCACCACCATCAGGGTGCGGATCGGGTTGAGCACGTCGATATTGAGGCCGCTGCGCTCCTGATCTTCGGTAATAAGGCCAAAAGCGGCATCGACGAATCCCTCTTCCACCAGCGCCGGCAGTTCGGGTGGGGAGGCGAGCACCAGAGAGATACTGGTACCGGGAAACTGATTGTGCAGGCTGGCCAGCATCTCGCGCCACACCGGCTCGGGAATCGCGTCATCGCGGGCAACCCGCAGCGCCACTTCGGCCCCCGAGGCGTAATGTTTGCACTTCTGCTGCAGGCTGTTGGCTGCCTGTAGCAGGCGGGTGCAATCATCCAGCACCAACTCGCCGATCTCGGTCAGCCGACTCTGATTGGCACCTCGTTCAAAAAGTTCGACGCCAAGCTCAACTTCCAGCGCCGCGATGGAGGTGCTGACGGCGCTGCGGCTTTTGCCGAGGCGACGGGCGGTGTTGGCAATAGAGCCGCTATTGGCGGACTCTACAAAGAGTTCTATTTGATATAGCTTCATGTTTTACAGGCTGTGGCGGAGTTTTTCACCATCACCTTAGCGTGCCGAACCAAGGCAAGGCAAACCTGTGGCGTCGGAATAATCGACGCTGAGCGATTGTCGCGAGTTGCTTCTCCCCGTTTACCATCTCTCCCGTCGAAGCAACAAAGGCATCTTATATGTTATTGAGTCGTATGTTTCTGGCCCGGCTGTTTTTGACCGGTGCCATCGTGACCGAGGTCGCCGGTACCTCCAGCATGGCCATGATCCCCGAGCAGGGAGCTGGCTGGATGAACTACATCCCGATGTGGCTGTTGATCGGTTTCTCGTACTGGTTGCTGGCGAAAGCCGCCAAAACAATCTCCATTGGTATTGCGTTTGCGCTCTGGGAGGGTCTCGGGATCACCTTGATCACCATAGTGTCGGTCATGTTCCTTGGTTACGATGTGACCGTTCAGGCGCTGATTGGCCTGGCTCTCGCGATAGTGGGGATTGTTATGGTGACCATGGGGGAGACCCATGATGAGCCCGCAGACAAGTCAGTAGAAGCGGAGGCCACAGCATGAGTCCGTTTGTGATTGTACTGGGTGCCGCACTGATCGATATCGGCGCCAACATGGCCATCAACCGCTCCAAGGGTTTTCGTTACAAGGGGTGGGGATTCCTGGGAATCATGCTGGTACTCGGCGCCTTTACCCTGCTCTCGGAAGCGGTAAGTGGCGGCCAGATTGACCTGGCTGTTGCCTACGCCACCTGGGGGGCTATCGGCATCGTCGGTACGGCGCTGGGCGGTTTGCTCTTCTTCGGTGAGCGGCTCAAGCCCATCGGCTGGGCTGGCATGATGGTGATGGCGCTGGCTGTCGTTATGCTGACTACCGCCTGATGACCTGAAGCAATAAGAAAAGCCGCCCGGTTTCGCCGGGCGGCTTTTTGTTTGGCCGACTGTTTGACCGACTCAGGCTCAGCGCGGCGCTTCGTATAGCTCCAGCGGCAGGCCGTCGGGGTCGGCGAAGAAGGTAAAGCGCTTGCCGGTCAGCTCGTCCACCCGCACCGGCTCTACCTCGACCTGATGGGCCAGCAGGTGGGCGATGACCCGGTCAAGATCGCTGACCCGAAAGGCGAGATGGCGCAGGCCGCACGCCTCGGGCCTGGAGGGGCGCTCGGGAGGCGAGGGGAAGCTGAACAGCTCCAGCTGGCTGCCGTCCGGCAGGGCCAGATCCAGTTTCCACGACTGGCGCGCTTCGCGCAGGGTCTCGGCGATGATGGGCAGCCCCAGCACCTCGTGGTAGAAGTGGCGCGAGCGTGGGTAATCGCTGGCGATGATGGCCACATGGTGGATGGCGTCAAACAGCGGAAAGGTCATGGTGTTTCCTTGTCAGCAGCATAGTGAACGGGCAGCCTGCGCTGCCCGTGTCGTTGATCTAGTTGAAGAAACCGCCGAACCAGTCATCCAGTGCACTGCGCGGCGACGCACTGCTGGCGCAACCGGCCGGGGAGCCCATGGTGGATGCCTTGGCCGGCACCTGCAGGCTGCCCGGGCAGTCGCTGGTGACGCGGGTGCCGCTGGCGCGGGAGAAGTTGGCCCAGGTGACCCCTTCCGGCATCTTCAATCCCAGACTGTTGACGCCGCGCTGGCTCATGTAGCCGCTAAAGAGCTGCAGGGCACCGCTGGCACCGGTCAAGCCCGCCGGGGTGTTGTCGTCGCGACCGACCCAGATACTGACCAGCTCGTTGTTGTCCATCCCGGCAAACCAGGAGTCGCGCAGCTCGTTGGTAGTGCCTGTCTTGGCCGCCATGGTGGCGCTGGGGAACTTGGCACTGAGCGCGCGGGCCGTACCCTGACTCACCGTCTTGGTCATGGCGAACAGGGTCAGCCAGCTTGCTTGCTGGTCGGTGACCCGCTTGGCGGTCTGATCATGCTGATAGAGCAGGCTGCCATCCCCGTTCACCACGGCGCGAATGGCCGATAGCGGCTGGGTCAGCCCCTGATTGGCGATGGGCAGATACATCTGGTTCACCTCCAGCGGGGAGAGGGCCACCGCCCCCAGCACCAGCGACGGGTAGGGCTGGATCTCCTGCTGGACTCCCAGCTTGTGCAGGGTGTCGACTACCTTCTCCAGCCCCACCTGCAGACCCAGATTGACGGTCGGCACGTTGAGGGAGCTGGCCAGCGCATCCATCAGCGGCACGCTCTGGCGGAACTTGCGATCGTAGTTCTGCGGCGTCCAGACCTGACCATCCTGACCGCGAATACGGATCGGCTGATCTTTGAGTGGGGTCGCGAGCGTCAGGCCGTTGGAGAGACCGGTGAGGTAGACCGCCGGTTTCACCAGCGAGCCGATCTGGCGGCGGGCATCCAGCGCCCGGTTGAACCCGGCGTAGCGGGGATCGCGGCCACCCACCAGCGCGACGACTTCGCCCTTGTGCCAGTCGGAGACCACCATGGCCGCCTCCAGCTTCTTCTTGCCGCGCAGTTTCTCGATATCGGCGAGGCCCGATTCGACCGCCCGCTCGGCCGCGTGCTGGGCGATGGGGTCGAGGCTGGTGAAGATCTTGAGGCCGGACTGCTTGAGCAGATCGGCGCCGAAGCGGCTCTGGATCTCTCGCTTGAGCAGTCCCATAAAGGCCGGGGTGCGGCCATAGCTCATCTGGCCGCGGGCGATGATGCCGAGGGGCTGGCGGCTGGCCAGCTCATATTCGGCCTGGGTCAGGCTGCCGTGATCCATCAGCAGCTTCAGCACCAGATCACGGCGGGTCTTGGCCCGCTCCGGGAAGCGCCAGGGATCGTAATAGGAGGGGCCTTTCACCAGACCGACCAGCAGGGCGACCTGATCGATATCCAGCTCGTTGACCGGAATGCCGAAGTAGAAGTAGGAGGCGAGGCCGAAACCATAGACCCCTTGCGAGAAGTTTTGCCCCAGATAGACCTCGTTGAGGTAGGACTCCAGGATCTCGTCCTTGCTGTAGCGATAGTCGATCAGCACCGCCATATAGGCTTCCTGCAGTTTTCGCCACAGGCTGCGCTCACGGGTCAGAAAGAAGTTCTTGGCCAGCTGCTGGGTCAGGGTACTGCCCCCCTGCACGGTGCGACCCGCGATCAGGTTGGCGAACATGGCGCGCATGATGGCCACCGGCGAGACGCCGCCATGCTGGTAGAAGTCGCGATCTTCGGTGGTGAGCAGGGTCACCAGCAGGCTGTCGGGCACCTCGGCGATACGCACCAGCAGGCGATCTTCCCGATCTTCGGTATTGAGGCGATCGAGCAGCACTGGGTCCATCTGGGCGTAACCGAGCTGGCGCTGGTTCTCCAGCGACTGGATCCCCTCGAGGCGCGGGCCGTTGAAGGTGAGGCGCAGGCCACGGGCCCCATCGGCGCCATCATAGAACTCGAACGGACGGCGAATCAGCTCGATGCGGTTGCCGTTGATGGTGTATTCACCCGGCGTGTGAGGCTGGCGCACCTGCTTGTAGCTCAGCATGTTGAGCTCGCGCAGCATCTGGTCCCGCGACAGGCGCTGGCTGGGGTAGAGCTCCAGCGGGCGGCTGTAGACCATCACCGGCAGCTGCCACTTCTCGCCATCGAAGCGCTCGCGCACCTTGGTATCGAGGTAGATGCCAAACACCACCATAAAGGCCGCCACCACCAGGGAGAGCTTGAAGCCAAGCCAGAACAGCTTGCGCCAGATGGTGCGTTTGGGCGCTGCCTTCTTGGGGGCTCGCTTGCGTCGTTGGGTTGCCATAAATCCTCTTTGCTTTCCTTTCTACTTGTTATGTCGCATTCGCGAACGTCCGAGCGGGATTAACCCATCGAACCTAGATGCCCATCTTCTTTTTGGTGACCCTGGTCGGCATCGCTTCCAGCGGATTATCCGGCCAGTAGTGGCGGGGATAGCGTCCCTTCATCTCTTTCTTCACCTGTTCGTAGGATCCAGCCCAAAAGGCGGCCAGATCGGCGGTGATCTGCAGCGGTCGCTGGGCGGGGGAGAGCAGCTCCACCACCAGCGGTACCCGGCCATCGGCCACGCAGGGGGTCGAACCTTGCCCGAACATCTCCTGAATACGCACCGGGATTACCGGTGCCTGCCCCGGTTGATAGCGGATCCGCACCCGGCTGCCGGTCGGTGCCGCAAAGTGGCTCGGCAGCGCCTCGTCCAGCCGTTTGGGCAACGGCCAGGGCAGGGATTGGCGCAGGATGTCGCTCATATTGAGCTTTTTCAACTGCTCCAGCCGGGTCATGCCGCTCACCGCTGGCAGCAGCCACTGTTCCAGCGTGGTCAGCAAATTTTCCTCATCCATCGCGGGCCACCCCTCATCGGGCAGCCAGTCGCGGGCGCAGCGCAGACGGGCCAGCAGCCCTTCGCTGCTCTCGTCCCACGGCAGCACATGCAGCCCCTTGCGGCGAATGCCTTGCAGCAGGCAGCGCCCTTTCTGCTCGTCAGAGAGTTCGGTCAGCGGTCGCTGGCTCAGCACCAGCTCGCCGATCACCTGCTGGCGTTCGGCTCGCACCCGCTCCTCGCGCTCGTCCCAGTCGAACCACTGGCGCTCGCTCACCAGCTCCGGCAGCAGACGCGCCAGCTCATCCAGCTCTATCGGTTCGGCGATAAAGATGCGGCTGCCGCGATCGTTCTGCCCCATCTCGATGGCGATCAGCGCCCCTTGTCCCTGACAGAGATGACCTTCTACCAGATCGCAGCTCACCCCACCACTGAGTTGATAGCGACTGCCGCTGCGCAGTTTGCCGATGCGATCCGGCCAGGCGAGGGCGCAGAGTAGCCCCAGCCACTGACCCTGCGCACTGGCAGGGCGCACGCCAAGCCGTTCAAACCAGCGAGCCGCCCCCTGACGCAGGGCACTTTGACGGCGGTGGAACAGCACAGAGAGGCGCTCCGATCCTCGCAGATCTTCTTCCTGCAACGCCACCAGATAAGCGGCATCGGCGACAATCCCTGTCAGACCCTCGGACTCCAGCTCGCGGGCGCGCAGCAGCATGCGAGCGAGGCGAGGGTGGGTACCGAAGGCCGCCATGGTGCGGCCAGCGGGAGTGAGTTGTTGCTCACCCTCCGGCTTCATGGCGCCGAGGGCCACCAGCAGCCGCTGGGCGCTGGCCACCGCGGCGGCGGGAGGCATATCGAGAAGCGGCAGATCTTCCACCTTTGCCCCCCACTGGGCGGCGTCCAGCAGCAGGCCGGTCAGCTCCTGAGTGAGGATGTCTGGCGGGCTCTGCTCGGCGAGCCGCTCCTGCACCTCGCTGCTCCAGAGCCGGTAGCAGATACCGGGGCCGAGGCGACCGGCGCGACCGGCCCGCTGGGTGGCGGAGGATTTGGCTATCTGGCGGGTCTCCAGTCGGGTAACGCCGCTTTTCAGATCAAAGGAAGCCCGTCGTTCCAGTCCGCTGTCGATCACCACCGAAATCCCCTCGATGGTGAGGGAGGTCTCCGCCACATTGGTGGTGAGCACCAGCTTACGGCGGCCCGCAGGTGCCGGTTCGATGGCCGCCTGCTGGGCCGCCATATCGAGGCGACCGTAAAGGGGGGCGAGGGTCACGTCGTCCGGCAGTTTGTCTGCCAACCATTGTGCCAGCCGCTCGATCTCACCCTGTCCCGGCAGAAAGACCAGCAGGCTGCCATCTTGATCGGCCAGCGCTTCGAGCACCACTGCGCCGACCTGCGGCTCCAGCCACTGCTGGCGATTGGCGGGGCGGTAGTGGTAGTCGATGGGAAAGCCGCGCCCCTCGGAGCGAACCACAGGGGCATCCGGCAACAAGGTCTCGAGTGCCATGCCATCCAGGGTTGCGGACATCACCAGTAGCTTGAGGTTATCGCGTAATCCCTGCTGGCTCTCGATAGCGAAGGCCAGCGCGGTATCGGCGTGCAGACTGCGTTCATGGAACTCATCGAAGATCACCAGCGAGACGCCAGTCAGCTCCGGGTCTTGCTGCAACATCCGGGTCAGTACCCCTTCGGTGACGATCTCGAGCCGGGTTGCTGCGCTGGTGCGGCTCTCGCCACGCACCCGCAGGCCGATGCGCTCGCCCACCTTCTCCCCCAGCTGACGGGCCAGAAAAGTGGCGATATTGCGCGCAGCCAGGCGCCTTGGTTCCAGCATGATGATGCGGCCGGGCAGCCGGTTCTGACGCACCAGCTCCAGCGGCAGCAGGGTCGATTTGCCTGCGCCTGGGGGCGCCTGCAGGATCACGCTGGTGTGGCTGTCGAGGGCGGCAAAGAGTTCGGGCAATACCGAAACGATGGGGAGCTGGGACAAAGCGATGAGCACCTTCTGTGGCAACCGGTAAAACGGCGCCTATTCTGCCACAGCCACCTGCGCCACCGTGAGTGGATGTGCGCAGATGGCTACTCGGGCGGGAGGGTGGCGAGACATGGCCGAAAGGCTGCCATAGAATGGGCCCATCCAATGAGCGTGAAAAAGGCATTATCACCACATGGCCAAACTCTTCTTTGCCCTGCCCGTCAAGGAGCTCGCCCCCGAGCTCATCGCCTGGCGCGATCAGCTGCCCTGGCCCGGTCAGCCGGTGCCGCAAGCCAACCTCCACCTGACCCTGGCTTTTCTGGGTGAGGCTGACGAGTTGACCACCCGTCGCCTGATTGCCGCCGTTGAGCGCCAGCACTGTCCGCCGCTCACCATCAGGCTTGACGAGACAGGCTGGTTCAGCCGCGCCAAGGCTGGCTGGATTGGCCCGAAGGAGTGGCCCAACGAGCTGACCGTGTTGGCGAAGGCGCTGCGGCGTCACGGCGAGAAGCTGGGGCTTGGCAATGGCGAACAGGGTTATCGCCCTCATGTCACCCTGTCGCGCAAGGCAGGCGAGGCGCCAGCCATCCTGCCGGCCCCCGATTTTCTGCTGAAGGCCGATCAATTTTGTCTCTATGAGTCGATCTCGACCCCGGACGGGGTGCGCTACCAGCCGCTCGCCTGCTGGCCGCTGCGGGCCAGAGCCAAGGATGAGGGCGCTCGGGATGAGTGGGACAACGAACAGGCGCGGAGGGCGAACCCGTGATATTCGAGCCGCCACTGCAATCCGGGCAGCTTGTTGCCCGCTACAAGCGCTTTCTGACCGATGTCGAACTGGCCAATGGTGAGGTGATCACCATCCACTGCGCCAACACCGGCGCCATGACCGGCTGCGCCGATCCGGGCACCCGGGTCTGGTATTCGACCTCCGACAACCCCAAGCGCAAGCTACCCCATAGCTGGGAGATCGCCGAGAGCCCGGCCGGCCACTTTATCTGCGTCAACACGGCGCGCGCCAACCAGATTGCCCGTGAGCTGATCGAGCAGGATGCCATCGCGCCGCTGTGCGGCTATGCCAGATTGCGCACCGAGGTGAAATATGGCGAAGAGAACAGTCGCATCGACCTCTTGCTGGAAGATGAGGAGAAGGGCAACTGTTACATCGAGGTAAAATCGGTCACCCTGCTCGATGAGCGGGAAGAGGCCGGCATGGGCTACTTCCCCGATGCGGTAACTGCCCGTGGCGCCAAGCATTTACGTGAATTGATGGCCATGAAAGCGGCCGGTCACAGAGCCGTGCTGCTATTTATGGTGTTGCACTCCGGAATAAGCCGGATGCGCCCTGCAGCGCACATAGATCCGCACTATAGTCTGCTAATTGAACAGGCAATTGCGGCGGGGGTTGAAATTTTATGCTATCGGCCCCATGTTGTGGTGCAAGGCATGGTGGCACAAGGATTTATCCCGTTTGAATCCAGCCACCTGTTACCCGAGGGGAGTTCATAAATATTGGAGTGGGTAACATTATTGGTACGGCTCGTTTGCTTACCCGTTACCCTTCTGCTATAGATGTCGCCCTCAATTTATGGATGGCACGGGTAGCGTGCTGAATTAGGAGACAGGGCATGCCAACAGGCGAAAACAGGAAATCTCTGGGCCCCCTGGCCATTGCGGGTGTCGCGCCTTACCAGGAAAAGCCGGGTGAGGAGTACATGAATGACCAACAGAAGGCGCATTTTCGCAAGATCCTGGGTGCCTGGCGCAACCAACTGATGCAGGAAGTTGACCGCACCGTTGATCACATGAAGGACGAGGCTGCCAACTTCCCGGATCCCGTGGATCGTGCCGCGCAAGAAGAAGAGTTCGCTCTTGAACTGCGTACCCGCGACCGTGAACGCAAGCTGATCAAGAAGATCGAGAAGACCTTGCAGCTGCTTGAAGACGATGATTTTGGTTACTGCGAACACTGCGGTATCGAGATCGGTATCCGTCGTCTGGAAGCCCGTCCGACTGCCGACCTCTGTGTCGATTGCAAGACGCTGGCCGAGATCAAGGAAAAACAGATGGCCGGTTGATCCCGACCCTCTGGTATATGAAAAAGGGAGCTCGCGGGCTCCCTTTTTTATTGAGCTTTTGGCGGTCGCGCCCCAGAATGCAGCCTCAATGAATCGCTTACCCGAACAGTCATGCCAGTGAATCCCCCGTCCTCACCCTTTGCACGTCCCTATGTCGGCCGCTTTGCCCCCTCACCCTCAGGCCCGCTTCATTTCGGTTCGCTGATCGCCGCCCTCGGCAGCTTTTTGCAGGCCAGAGCGCAGCAGGGACGCTGGCTGGTGCGCATCGAGGATATCGATCCGCCGCGGGAGATGGCGGGGGCTGCGGCCCTGATCCTCAAGACCCTTGAAGCATATGGCCTCGAGTGGGATGGGGAGGTGATGTTCCAGAGCGCGCGCCACGGCCGTTATGACGAGATCATCGACCAGCTCTATCGGGCGGGGGACCTCTACTGGTGCCGCTGCACCCGGCGCGAAATCATGGCCGCGGGCGGTCTCTACAGCGGCCACTGCCGCACCCTCGGGCTTGCGGCCGAAGGTTGCGCCGCCCGGCTGCGCCAGCACCATCCGGTCTACCACTTCGACGATCGTTTGCAGGGCCATATCGCGGTCCCGGCGGCGCTCGCCGAGGAGGATTTTATTATCCGTCGCCGCGACGGGCTCTACGCCTACAACCTGGCAGTAGTGGTGGATGATATGGACAGCGGCATCACCGAGATAGTGCGCGGCGCCGATCTGCTGGAGCCCACGGTGCGCCAGATTGCCCTCTACCAGACCCTGGGTGCACCGGTGCCCGACTGGGTGCATTTGCCGCTGGCGGTGTTGGCCGACGGCAACAAGCTCTCCAAGCAGAACCATGCGCCGGCCCTGGCGCTTGATGAGGTGCGACCGGCCCTGTGGCAGGCGCTGCACTTCCTCGGCCAGTGCCCGCCGCCCGAGCTGATGGCGAGCCGGATCGACGAGATCATCGAATGGGGTATCGCTAACTGGCAGCTAGAACGGGTGCCCGCCAGCGAGAAAATCCCGCTCGCGGATTGCTGAGTCGACCAGGTGATTTTTGTTTGATTGAGCGTAAATTGCCGCTGTTGATTGTGATTTTACCGGGATGATCCGTTTCAAACGGGATCAATTGTCAGCACGGTTTTTCATTTGGTCAGGCGTGAGCTATGCGCAGTTAGACCGCTATTTTTTGGCTCGGTTTGATTCAAATGAGCTGAAGTAGCCACATGGTTTTTCATTTGTGCAGGCCTGAGCTATGTGCAGATTGACCGCTATTTTCGCTGGCAGACGGTTTCATGCGGGATCAATTGTCAGCACGGTTTTTCATTTGGTTAGGCGTGAGCTATGATAGGCCGCTATTTTTTGGCCTCCCGTCAATTTAGAAGTCATGAAGAGGTGTACCATTTTTTCCCAGATCGCAAACTTTTGCCGCAAGGTGCTCGGCAAGGAAGACGGCGAGCAGTCGGTGGAATCCCCCATTCCAGCCCGTGTCGCCGGTCAACGTCGTACCTTAAGCCGTGATCAGCACCCTATTTCGCGCAAAGAGATCAGCGAGAATGCACTCAAGGTGCTCTATCGCCTGAACAAAGGGGGCTATGAGGCCTACCTGGTCGGCGGCGGAGTCCGGGATCTGCTGCTCGGGAAGACGCCCAAGGATTTCGACATCGCAACCGATGCGACGCCGGAGCAGATCAAGGCGCTGTTCAGCAACTGCCGCCTGATTGGCCGTCGTTTCCGCCTGGCCCACATTGTCTTTGGTCGTGACGTGATCGAAGTGGCCACCTTCCGGGGTCACCACCATCAGGTCAATACCAGCAAACATGTGTCGGCCCAGTCTGATGAAGGGATGCTGCTGCGCGACAACGTCTACGGCACCATCGAAGAGGATGCCGAGCGCCGCGACTTTACCGTCAACGCCCTCTACTACAGCGCCAAAGATTTCACCCTGCACGATTTCGAGGGGGGTCTGGAAGATCTGGCCGAGCGCAAGCTTGAGCTGATCGGCGATCCCGAGACCCGTTATCGTGAAGATCCGGTGCGGATGCTGCGCGCCGTGCGCTTTGCCGCCAAGCTGGATATGACCATCAGCCCGCGTACCGCCGCCCCCATCAAGGAGCTGGCGCCACTGCTGCAAGACATCCCTGCTGCCCGCCTGTTTGAGGAGACCCTCAAGCTGTTCCTGGCTGGCGACGGTCTGGCGACCTACAAACTGCTGCGCGAGTATGGCCTGTTCCAGCAGCTGTTCCCGCAAGTGGCTGCGCTGTTTACCCCGCACGGCAACTCGCCCTACGAGCAGTTTATCGAGCAGGCACTGATCGATACCGACACCCGCGTCCGCGAAGATAAGCGCGTCACCCCCGCCTTCCTCTACGCCACCCTGCTGTGGGGCTGCGTCGAGGCCCGTGGTCGGGTGCTGGAGAACGAGAGCGGCCTGCCCTGGTATGACGCCTTCATGCTGGCGATCAACGAGGTGCTGGACAATCAGGTGCGGATCATCGCCGTTCCCCGCCGTTTCACCACAGATGTCCGCGACATCTGGGCACTGCAACAGCGGCTGACCCGTCGTCAGGGCAAGCACCCCGAGCGCGCCATGGAGCATCCCAAGTTCCGCGCGGCGTTCGACTTCCTGTTGCTGCGCAACCGGGTCGAGCGCGGTCTCGGTGAGCTGGCCAGCTGGTGGGAGCGTTATGTTGCCTCCAATCCGGATGTGCGCCCGCAACTGCAACGGGAAGCGACCCGTCGCCCGGCAAGCGGTGAGCGCGGTGAGGTCCGTAGCCACGATGGCGAGAAGCGCAGCAGCAACAGCCGCAACCGTCGTCGTCCCCGTCGCCGCAAACCGAAAGTGGCCGAGTGACAACAGACGTGATGACCGAGGTCTTCATCGCCATTGGTTCCAACCTGTCTGATCCGCTGGGTCAGGCTCGTCGCGCCGTTGCCGCCTTGGCAAGGTTGCCGGAATCTGTGCTGGTGGAGGCCTCGTCGTTTTACAGCAGCCGCCCCATGGGGCCTGCTGACCAGCCGGACTACGTCAATGCCGTGGCCCGGCTCAATACCCGGCTCGCGCCCCTTGCGCTGCTGGATCAATTACAAAAAATCGAGCTGGAACAGGGACGTGTGCGCAAAGATGAGCGGTGGGGGCCGAGAACTCTGGATCTCGATCTGCTGCTCTATGGGGATCAGGTGATCAACCATGAGCGCCTGATCGTACCCCACTACGGCATGAAGGAGCGGGAGTTCGTGCTGCTGCCCCTTGCCGAAATTGCGCCTGCTCTGGTGCTGCCCTGCGGCACCCCGCTCGCCCGACTGGTTGCCCGCTGCCCGCACAATGATTTGGCCATCATTGCCCCGCGTGCAGACGTACAGGAGCCTCTATGAGCAAGATCACCACCGCCAGCCTGCTGAAGATGAAGCAGGACGGTCAAAAGTTCACCGCCATCACCGCCTATGATGCCACCTTTGCCAAGCTGTTCGACGACGAGGGGGCCCACGTGCTGCTCATCGGCGATTCACTGGGCATGGTGCTGCAAGGGGGTCAGGATACCCTGGCGGTCAACATGGATGAGATGGTCTATCACACCCGCTGTGTGGCGCGCGGTGCCAGCAAGGCACTGGTGGTCGCCGACATGCCGTTCATGAGCTACGCCACCCCCGAGCAGACTTACCAGAACGCCGCCCGCCTGATGGCGGCCGGTGCCCGCATGGTCAAGATGGAAGGGGGCGACTGGCTGTGTGACTCCATCCGCCACCTCACCCGCAACGGGGTGCCGGTGTGTGGTCACCTCGGTCTCACTCCGCAATCCGTTCATGTCTTTGGCGGCTTCAAGGTGCAGGGGCGCGATGAGTTTCAGGCGCAGGAGATCTACCGTCAGGCCCTCGAACTGCAAGCGGCCGGTATCCAGCTGCTGGTGCTCGAGTGTGTGCCCACTGCGCTGGCCGAGCGCATCACCAAGGCGCTTCGCATCCCGGTGATCGGCATTGGTGCCGGCCCCGCGACCGATGGTCAGATTTTGGTGATGCACGATGCCTTTGGCGTCACCTCCGGCTATGTCCCCAAGTTCACCAAGAACTTCCTGGCCGAGACCGGCGATGTGCGTGCCGCCATCCGCCTCTATGTCCAGCAGGTGAGCGAGGGGAGCTTCCCCGGCCCGGAGCACTGCTTCAACTGATCCTGGCGGTTGCATGATGGGGGCTGCGGCCCCCGTCTCTGCTTGTCAGCCTCGCACAGTTAATCTGTATAGCTAATCCGTATCTTATTGATTCATCTAAAGGTGAACTGCTGATAGCCATGTTCGTGCCCCATCCCGCCCGAGCGCTATTTGTGGATGCAACCCGTCTCTCTTTTTGATTTATCGGAAGGTGAACTGCTGATGTTGGTCGTAAATAATCCCGTCGTTCTGCGTGAGCAGATCAGCCAATGGCGCCGTGAAGGGCGTGCCATTGCATTCGTGCCCACCATGGGTAACCTGCATCAGGGCCACCTGACGCTGGTGAAAAAGGCGCACAGCCACGCCGAGAAGGTGGTGGTCAGCATCTTCGTCAACCCGATGCAGTTCGACAAGGCTGAGGATCTCGCCAACTATCCGCGCACTCTGGAGCAGGATTGCGCTGCGCTGGAAGCGGCCGGCGTCGACATGGTGTTCACCCCGACCCCGGAGATCATGTATCCGCAGGGGCTGGCGAGCCAGACCTTCGTCGAGGTGCCGGGTCTCTCCAATCTGCTGGAGGGAGCGCTGCGCCCGGGTCACTTCCGCGGGGTCAGTACCGTCGTCACCAAGCTGTTCAATCTGGTACAGCCGGATGTGGCCTGCTTTGGCCAGAAGGATTACCAGCAGTTGGCGCTCATTCGCAAGATGGTGGCCGACATGGCGATGCCCATCGAGATCGTTGGCGTGCCCACCGTGCGGGCCGAAGACGGGCTGGCACTCTCTTCCCGCAACGGCTACTTGACTGCCACCGAGCGGGCCATTGCCCCCGAGCTGGCGCGCACAATGAACTGGATCGCCGAGCAGATTGAAGCGGGTGACCACCACCTGCCCTCCTTGGTGGCGCAGGCCAGCCAGCGTCTCGACAATGCCGGTTTCCGTACCGATGCCATCGACATCGTCGATGCCGCCACCCTCGAGTCCGCCACTGACGAGAGCGCGCAGCTGGTGATCCTGATGGCTGCCTATCTGGGCAAGGCCCGTCTTATCGACAATCAAGTGGTCACGCTGCAGCAAGCCTGAGCTCGCCACAACCAGGAGGACCCCATGTCCAAGAAGGTTTACTGCATTGCCCAATTCCTGCCCAAACCCGGTCAGGAGCAAGCCCTGTTTCAGGTGCTGCAGGCGCTCGAGCCCAACACCCTGCGTGAGGATGGTTGCCTGCAATATCGGGTAACCCGCCACATCGCGAGCCCGTTTGCCGAGGGGGAGAGCTTTCCCATCGTGTTCAACGAGATTTGGCAAGATATGGCTGCTTTCGAGGCGCACTGCCAGCGCGCGGAGATCAAGGCTTTCTTCGAGCGTTACTGTCTGGCGGAAGATGGTTTGGCCGCCAAGTGGAATGTCTGCGTCTATAGCGACGAACCCGAACAGTACGACGCCCCCGTAAAGAAGTAATTCCCCCGAATGCCAGCGGACGCCCCCTCGGGCGTCCGCTGCTTTTTCACGCCTGCACTCTCCTGCATTCCGGCGTTTTGTTCTGCGGCCCAGCCCGCATCTCCCTTCGTTTCTATCCACTTTTGGCCTGATGGCCGCTACAGGTATTCATGATGTTTGTCCTGATTGCATCGCTTGTTTTCTGTCTGCTCTGTTTTGCTCTCACCCGGTTACCCACAGGGTTGCCGCTCTCGCGCAAGGTGCTTGCGGGTCTGCTGCTTGGCGCCCTGTTCGGGCTGGCGCTGCAACTGGGTTGGGGCGCCGATGATGCCGGCGTCCAGCAGACCCTGGAGTGGGTCAATATCGTCGGCGGCGGCTATGTCAGCCTGCTCAAGGTGGTGATGATGCCGCTGGTGTTCACCTCCATCCTCTCCGCCATCAACAAGCTGGAGCAGGCCCAGTCTCTCGGCAAGATCAGCGCCGTGCTGATCGGCTCCATGCTGATGCTTGTGATGATCGCCGGTCTGGTGGGGATGACCATCACCCACCTGAGCGGTCTCACCGCAGCCGGGTTGCTGAGTCACGGCAGCGACACGGCCGCCCTGCAACAGAGTATGAGCACCATCGACGGTGCCCAGACCCTGCCGACCCTGCTGCTCTCGCTGGTGCCCACCAACTTTGCCGCCGATATGGCGGGTAGCCGCGGTCTCTCGGTGATCGGGGTGGTGATCTTCACCGTGTTGGCCGGGGTTGCCCTGCTGCAGCTGAAGGCAGAGCATCCACAGGCGGGTGCCCGCGCCGCCGTGGCCATCGACACCCTGCAGTTGTGGGTGATGAAGATGGTGCGGGTGGTGATTGCGCTCACCCCTTATGGCGTGATGGCGCTGATCGCCCGGGTGGTGGCTCACTATCCCATGAGCGAGATCCTCAGCCTGCTCGGCTTTATTCTGGTCTGCTACGTCGCCATTCTGGCGATGTTTGCGGTACACATGGTGATCCTGCTGCTGATCGGTCAGAACCCGCTGCACTATTTGCGGGAAGTGTGGGGCGTGCTCACCTTCGCTTTTGTCTCCCGCAGCAGCGCGGCTTCCATCCCCCTCAGCATCGAGACCCAGCAGCGCCTTGGGGTGCCCGCCAGCATCGCCAACTTTGCCGCCTCGTTCGGTGCCAACCTCGGCCAGAACGGCTGTGCCGGCATCTATCCAGCCATGATGGTGGCGATGATTGCCCCCATGCTCGGCATCAACCCGTTTGATCCCCTGTTCCTGCTCACCCTGCTGCCGGTGATTGCGCTGGGCTCCATCGGGGTGGCTGGCGTCGGCGGTGGCGGCACCTTCGCTGCGCTGATCGTGCTCTCCACCCTCAACTTCCCCATCGCGCTTGTGGGGGTGATGATCGCCATCGAGCCACTGGTGGATATGGGCCGCACAGCTCTCAACGTCAACGGCTCCATCATGGCGG
Source organism: Aeromonas sp. R5-4 (assembly GCF_040908215.1). Taxonomy (NCBI): domain Bacteria; kingdom Pseudomonadati; phylum Pseudomonadota; class Gammaproteobacteria; order Aeromonadales; family Aeromonadaceae; genus Aeromonas; species Aeromonas sp. R5-4. Next base: position 60,774 of record NZ_JBFODG010000030.1, read on the forward strand.
CGATGATCACCAAGCGGTTGCTGGGCAAGCAGCAGCTGGCCCAAGCGGAGCAGCCGCAGGAGCAGGCCGCCAGCTAACCCTGAGTGCCACGTAATATGAAAGAAGCCCGCAGTTGCGGGCTTCTTTCATATCGGCTGTGTTGCCTTGTGGGCAGACGCGGTTACTCGGCAGAGACGGGGTAACCGGCTCCTTTCCATGCGAAGATGCCGCCCGGTACCCGATAGACTTGCTGATAGCCCTGAGTCACCGCCCAGGCGGCTGCGTTGTGGCTGCGGCCGCACTTGACGAAGCCGCAGTAGATCACCACCGGGCGGGACTTGTCTTCACCCAGCAGCGCCTGGAACTGCTCCGCCGTGCCGCTCCCCTCGACGATCTCGCTCCAGTTGTCGCCAGCCTTGGCCTCTTTCACAAAGACAAAGTTTTTGGCCCCCGGAATGTGCTCTTTCTTGTAGGAGTCCTCAAAAGGCATGGTGTCGATGATCACCAGCTCCTCGCCCTTGTCCATCCGGGTCTTCAGCTCGGCCACGGTCAGCAGCTGATAGCCCCCCTGCTGCGCCTCCTGTGCCAGCTGTACAGCCGATTGCTCAAGCTTCACCTCCTGCTCGAACTGGTTGTCGCCACAGCCCGCGAGGGCAAAGCTGGCGGCGATCAGCGAGGCTACCAGGGTGCGGGATCGCAATGTCATCATGTCACTACTCCTTTGGAACGGGAAAAACGGGGCGGGAAGTTCGCAGCAGGGCGCCCGCAAGCGTCAGTAGCAGCAGATCCCGCACAATGGCCTCCGGCAACGAGCTGAGATCAGCCCTGCCCAGACAGCCGCAAGAGATGTCGAGCCCGATGGCAACGCCATAGCCCAACACCGGAATAAACAGGGCGAGCAGCCCGATCACCAGCCAGAGTCCCCAGCGCCGGTTGGCGATAACTGCCAGCCCTGCGCAGAGCTCAAGGGCAATCAGCCCCCAGGCCACCGGCGGGATCAGCAGCGGCCAGATCAGGCCAAAGGCGCCGATCTGCTCGACAAACAGGGCGGGGGATATCAGCTTGAACCCGGCGGAGGCGAGGAAGAATCCTCCCAGAGCCAGATTGGCCAGCATGCGCAGATAAACAGCCATGGGATAGCTCTTTATCATCCATGACTCCGACTGCCAACCACTGGCGTTTGCTTCGCCATGTCCGAGCTATCGGCCGGATAGCAGGCCAGCTCCTGATAGTCGCCGTCCGCTTCGCAGCGAAAGACGGCGGCGGTTTCACCGTTCTGACACCACTGTTGCCACTCATCTGGCGGGCAGTGGAGGCGAATGGCGAGGCCACAGCCGGCGCTGAGCAGGCGCGGCACATCGCAGACCCGAAACGACTGACCGTGCTGCTCCAGCCGCTTGCGCAGTCTGACCGTGCCGAGGGTAGAGTGGAACAGGTAGAGAAACTCCTGATTCATGATTTGCCTCCTGTGCTGGCGCGCGCGCCGAACAGGGCAGCCCCCAGCGCACCGGCAAACTGGGCATCCGGGTGGGTGGCCACTTCGCAGCCCAACCCTTCGGCCAGATAGTGGCGGAAGGTGGCGCAGTGGCTGACGCCGCCGGTAAAGAGCACGCTCGGTCGGGCGCCGAGGCGGCCGATAAAATTGGCACTGCGCCGGGCCATGGAGCGGACGATACCGGCCAGGATCGACTCGGCGGGAATGCCCGCCGAGCGCAGGCTGATCGCCTCCGATTCGGCAAACACGGTACACATGCTGCTGATGTCGTGGGGCTCGGCCCCTTGCAGCAGTTCGTCAAGCTGCTCTACCCGGGCACCCAGAGTGCGGGTGATCACCTCGAGAAAGCGACCGGTACCGGCGGCGCACTTGTCGTTCATCAGAAAGTCGGTGAGGTTGCCGTCGCTATCGAGCTGGATCACCTTGCTATCCTGCCCGCCGATATCGATGACGGTGTGTACCGACGGGCAGAGCAGGCGAGCCCCCAGCCCATGGCAGGAGATCTCGGTAACCCGGCGATCGGCGAACGACGCCAGATCGCGGCCATAGCCGGTCAGGGTCAGGTGGGGGCGCTCTGGCAAATCGGACGAGAGCTCCTCCCAGCCTTGCTCGATGGCGGCCAGCGGACGAAAGGGGGTCGGTACCAGAAAACGGCGGACGATACGCCCGCCATCCCTGTGGTCGAACAGGATCCCCTTGGTCGCGGTGGAGCCCGAGTCAATCCCGATGGAGAGTGACACTACGCCTCCTCACAGCATTTCGATAAAGGCAGCCAGCCGGGTCGCCAGTTGTCCCTTGTCGGCGCTGGAGTAGTCGGTCTCGACTGCCATGTAGGGGATGCCATGGCGCTCGCGCACATGGCGCTTGATGGCGAGCGACTCCACCGCATAGGTGTGGCAGGCCTGCAGGATCACATCGATCACTCCGTCCGCCTGATACTCCTCCACCATCTGGCTCAGCAGATTCATGCGCTGGTGGTTGGGGGAGATGCAGGAGCAGCCGATGGCCAGATACTTGTCGGTCAGCGCATCGAACGGGTCGCCCTCTTCCCTGACGCACTGCTCGGTTGCCTTGGCGCCGGTGCAGTTCTCGTAACCCACCACCCAGCCGCCGTGCTCCTCGATGAGGCGCACTACCTTGTCGGCCGCGCCGCCGATGGGGCAGCCGGTGATGAGGATGCGCGGGCGGGCATCGAGCCGCTTGCCCTCGGCATACTCTACCTTGATGCGGCGGGTCATCTCCTGCAGCTCGCTGATGAGCTGCTCCTTGTCGAAGCGGAAGGTGGCACCATAGACCACCTTGAGCAGGTCGGTACCGCTGAGTGCCGGCGGATTGAGCTGGCCCAGCCGGTAGAAATCGGCCAGCGCGCGGCGCTCGCGGTTTTTCAGCACGATGGCGTCTCGCAATGCCTGCTCGCTGATGGGCTTGCCGAACTGCTGCTCCAGCAACTCCTTGAAGCGGACGATTTCGCTGCGCCACAGGGTGCGGGAGGCCTCGTCATCGGCGCGGTTGGGCAACTGCATCACATGCACCGGTTTGAACTCTGCCATGTACTCGTACATCTTCTTCTTGCCGTCGCAGGTGGTTTCCCCTACCACCAGATCGGAGAAGTAGAAGTAGGGGCACTTGTCGGTCTTGCCGAACCCGTAGCTGCTCTTGATGAGCGGGCAGAGGTTGCGGGGCAGATCCTTTTCGGCCTCCTCGATGGTCTCGTCGCTGGTGGAGCAGAGCGATACCACCACGGCGCCGGCGGCTATCGCCACCTCCTGCGGCATAAAGGTACAGTAGGTGCCGACCAGGGGGATCTGTCGCTCCTTGAGTGCCATTACAGCCAGAAAGCCCTGACGACGGGCATCTGAAAAACTATCGAATATGGCTGGCAACTCGGTGATAAGTGACATAGGCGATCCTGCCCTGATGAGAGAAATGAAGAGACGGACGAGCCATCCGTGACGGCACATCCAACCGCGAGAATTATACCTTTGGGGGTGATTCGAAAATTGCGGTGGATCACAAGGTGTCAGGTAAAGCCTTAATAACAGGCTGGTTATTGCGAAGGGGGCTGGCAGGTTGAAGGGGCTACAGGGGAATAAAAAACGGGCACAGCGAGGTGCCCGTTCTGGTCATCAGTGGCGCAGACCGGTGCCGCGGGAGATAAGCCACCAGGCGATACCGTAGAGGGCCACGATAAAGCCGATGATGATGAGGTAGGCGGTGCCGAGCGGCACGTCGGAGATACCGAGGAAGCCGTAGCGGAACGCGTTCACCATGTAGATGATGGGGTTCACCTGGGAGACGCCCTGCCAGAAGGGCGGCAGCAGGCTGATGGAGTAGAACACCCCGCCCAGATAGGTGAGCGGCGTCAGCACGAAGGTGGGGATGATGCTGATGTCGTCAAAGGTCTTGGCAAACACCGCGTTGATGAGGCCACCCAGCGAGAAGAGGATCGCGGTGAGCAGCACGGTCACGCAGACGCTGAACAGATGGTGGATCTGCAGCGGCACGAAGAAGAGCGACACCAGGGTGACGATGAGGCCGACACAGAGGCCGCGTGCCACGCCGCCGCCAACGTAACCGGCGATGATGACGTAGTTGGGCACCGGCGCGACCAGCATCTCCTCGATATTGCGCTGGAACTTGGCGCTGAAGAAGGAGGAGGCGACGTTAGAGTAGGAGTTGGTGATCACCGACATCATGATGAGGCCGGGCACGATGAACTCCATGTAGGTGAAACCGCCCATGTCACCGATGCGCGAACCGATCAGGTTGCCGAAGATGACGAAGTAGAGGCTCATGGTGATGGCAGGCGGCACCAGGGTCTGGATCCAGATCCGGGTAAAGCGGCTCACCTCTTTGGCCAGAATGCTCTTGAAGGCGATGTAATAGATGGCCAGATTCATGCTTTTCTCCCCTCTTCGACCAGATTGACGAACAGCTCTTCCAGCCGGTTGGCCTTGTTGCGCATGCTCACGACCTGCACCTGCTGGCTCGACAGCTGCTCGAACAGGCTGTTGAGTGACTGGCTCTTGTCGAGGTCTACCTCAAGGGTGCGCTCATCCTGCATGCGGCCGTTGAACTCTGGCACCTCAGGTACGGCAGAACCTGGCGCAAGGTCGAGCAGGAAGGTCTCGCGACCCAGCTTGCCCAGCAGATTCTTCATGCTGGTGTTCTCGATCAGACGCCCCTTGTCGATGATGCCGATGTTGCGGCAGAGCATTTCGGCCTCTTCCAGATAGTGGGTGGTGAGAATAATGGTGACGCCCTGCTCGTTGAGATCCTTGAGGAAGGTCCACATGGAGCGGCGGATCTCGATATCGACCCCGGCGGTCGGTTCATCGAGGATCAGCAGCTTGGGCTCGTGCATCAGGGCGCGGGCGATCATCAGGCGACGCTTCATGCCGCCCGAGAGGGTGCGGGCAGGCATGTCGCGCTTCTCCCACAGATCAAGCTGACGCAGGTACTTCTCGGCGCGGATCTTCGCTTCCGCCTTGGGCACGCCGTAGAAACCGGCCTGATGGGTGACAATCTGGATCACCTTCTCGAACTGGCTGAAGTTGAACTCCTGCGGCACCAGTCCGAGCTGGGCCTTGGCCTGTTCCAGATCGCTGTCGATGTCGTAGCCAAACACCTTCACCTTGCCGGCGCTCTTGTTCACCAGCGAGCTGATGACGCCGATGGTGGTGGACTTGCCCGCGCCGTTCGGGCCGAGCAGGGCGAAGAAATCCCCCTGCCTGACGGTAAGATCGATGCCTTTAAGGGCTTCGACGCCCCCCTGATAGGTCTTTTTCAGGCCGCTGATTTCCAGTGCGTTCATTGCAACCTCTGTGATGGTTGAATCCGGCTCGATACAGAAAAGGCGGCCAAGGCCGCCTGCACAGAGTAAAGGGCACAAGGCCGCTTCACCCGTGATATTCCTGAACCTGGCTTACTCCTGGGGTACCACTTTGCCGATAAACGGCAGGTTGCGGTACTTCTGGGCGTAGTCGATGCCACAGCCGACCACGAATTCGTCCGGAATGGCGAAGCCAATCCAGTCGACCGGCACCTGCACTTCGCGGCGGGAGGGTTTGTCCAGCAGGGTGCAGATGGCCAGGGATTTTGGCTCGCGCAGGGAGAGGATCTCGCGCACCTTGTTGAGGGTGTAACCGGTGTCGATGATGTCTTCCACGATCACCACATCCTTGCCTTTGATATCGTCGTCCAGGTCTTTGAGGATGCGGACGTCACGGGTGCTGTGCATGCCGGAGCCGTAGCTGGAGGCGGTCATGAAGTCCAGGGTGATGGGCAGCTGGCACTGGCGGCAGAGGTCGGCCAGGAAGATGCAGGAACCGCGCAGCAGCGCAATCATCACGACTTCGTCAGAACCCTGATAGCGGGCGGTGATCTCTTCACCCAATTTGGCGATCCGGGCGGCTACTTCAGCCTCGGAGATCATCACCTCGACGGTGTGTTTCATCACTTACTCCCATAAGGCCAAAGGGGATTTGGCCGTTCATGAATATCAAAACCGATGATTCTACCACTCATGTTGAAGGGTGCTAGAGATACGTGGTGCTTTTATCGGCTTATTTTAATTGATAGAGTTAGCAGGCACTCAGGCATGATTAGTTAAAATACTATAAACACCATAATCAATAACTATTAGATGATAAAAACTATGGAACCACGCGCAGAAATAAGACGTCGTACCCGGCTGTCGCCGGAAGCTCGTCGCTCCCAATTGATGGAATGTGCCATCGAGGTGTTCTCCCGTCGCGGCATTGGCCGTGCAGGTCACGCCGAGATAGCCGAACAGGCCAAGGTCTCTGTGGCTACCGTCTTCAACTATTTCAACACCCGCGAGGAGTTGGTAGATGAGGTGCTGGCCGAGATCGAACGCTTTGTGAACCAGATGCTGTCGCAGGCATACGGTGACCAGGGCTCCATTTTCGACAAGATCCAGCGTCATGTACGCCTCTCTGTCGATGCCGCCTACGATCAACCGGATTATGCCGGTATCTGGCTGGAGTGGAGCTCATCGGTTCGGGAAGAGGTATGGCCCCGCTATACCCGGCTGCTCGATCAGTGCCTTGAGCTGATCGCCAGCGAGCTGCAAACCGCCATGGATGCAGGGGAGATCACCAGCGTGCTGTCAGCACAGGATCTGGCCCGCTCTTTGACCGGTTTTGGCTATGTGATGATGCAGATGATCAATCAACCTCAGCGCCCGGTGCGCCAAGAGGTGACTGATTTCCTGTTCAAGTACGTGACGGCGCCAATTCAGGCTCGCTAACACGACTTAACGAAAAAACGGCGTCACTCATTGAGTGGCGCCGTTTTTTTATGGCCGGATATGGCGGTCACCTCACTGGTGGCCATAGCCCCAGCGGTGGGTCAGCTCATGCTCGACACCCAGATGATCGAGGATGCGGGCGACCATAAAGTCCACCAGATCGGCGATGCTTTTCGGCTCATGATAGAAACCGGGGGCGGCAGGCATGATGGTCACCCCGAGCCGTGCCAGTTTCAGCATGTTCTCCAGATGGATCGCCGAGAAGGGGGTTTCGCGGGGCACCAGGATCAGTTGGCCGCGCTCCTTGATCACCACATCCGCTGCCCGCTCCAGCAGGTTGTCCGAGGTGCCGTTGGCAATGGCCGAGACGGTGCCCATTGAGCAGGGGCAGACCACCATCTGTTTGGGCGCGGCCGAACCGGAGGCCACCGGCGAGAACCACTCCTCCTTGCCGCAGGCGACAATCTGCCCCTCCTTGGCGCCATATTGGCGACAAAGATAGGCAGAGAGCTCTTTCGGCGAGCCGGGCCAATCCTGTTGCTGCTCGGTCTTGAGTACCACACGAGCCGCCGATGAGGCGAGCAGGTAGACCCGATAGTCCGCCTGCACCAGACACTGGAGCAGGCGCAGGGCGTAGGGGGCGCCGGAGGCGCCGGTCAGCGCCAGGGTGATCGCTTTGTTCATAGTTCGCCGTGGTAATCCTTGAGGCGGGCGATCAGCTTGTCATGAATGCCACCGAAGCCGCCGTTGCTCATGATCAGAATATGGTCGCCATCGCGGCTCTCGGCCACCAGCCGGTTGATCAGGGTCTCCAGATCGTTGAATACCTTGGCCGGACGGGTCATATGGGCCGTCACCTCGCCGAGATCCCAGCCGATGTTGGGCGGCTGGAAGAAGAACACCTCGTCGGCGCCATCGAAGCAGCCAGCCAGCTCCTCCTTGTGAACCCCCAGCTTCATGGTGTTGGAGCGTGGCTCCAGCACCGCCAGAATGCGGGCCTCGCCCACTTTGGCGCGCAGGCCGCCGAGGGTGGTCTCGATGGCGGTGGGGTGGTGGGCGAAGTCGTCATAGACGCTGATGCCCGCTACCTCACCCTTGAGCTCCATCCGCCGCTTGGGGGATTTGAATTGGCAGAGGGCTGCGATGCCATGCTCCACCATGACACCGGCGTGGCGGGCGGCAGCGATGGCCATCAGGCCATTGTTGACGTTGTGCTCGCCGATGCACTCCCAGTGCACCTCGCCCTGCTTTTCGCCATCCAGCCACACCTCGAACGCGGAGCCGTCATCGGCCAGCTTGACCGCTTTCCACTTGGCGTCATCCTGACCCACCAGCTCCACTTCGCTCCAGCAGCCCATCTTGCGCACGGCGGTGAGGTTGTCATCCGCCTTCGGGAACAACACCCGACCGTTGCTCGGTACGGTGCGCATCAGGTGGTGGAACTGGCGCTGGATGGCGGCGAGATCCGGGAAGATGTCCGCGTGGTCGAACTCCAGGTTGTTCATCACCAGGGTGCGCGGATGGTAGTGGACGAACTTGGAGCGTTTGTCGAAGAAGGCGCAGTCATACTCGTCTGCTTCGATGACGAAGAAGGGGGCAGACCCCAAGCGGGCCGAGACCGGAAAGTTGCCCGGCACGCCGCCGATCAGGAAACCGGGCTCCAGCTTGGCGTACTCCAGCACCCAGGCCAGCATGCTGGCGGTGGTGGTTTTGCCGTGGGTGCCGGCAACGGCCAACACCCAGCGATCCTGCAGCACGTGCTCCAGCAGCCACTGGGGGCCGGAGATGTAGGGCAGATTGCGGTCCAGCACATATTCAACACAGGGGTTGCCGCGGCTCATGGCGTTGCCAATCACCACCAGATCCGGCGCCGGATCGAGTTGGGAGGGGTCATAGCCTTCGGTCAGTTCGATGCCCTGTTGCTCGAGCTGGGTACTCATGGGGGGATAGACGTTGGCATCCGAACCGGTTACCCGGTAACCAAGCTGTTTTGCCAACACCGCCAGACCACCCATAAAGGTGCCGCAGATCCCGAGAATGTGAATATGCATACCGCTTCCTTTCGCAGTAAAGGGAAGTGCGCATTCTAGGGGGTGTTGCGGTGGTGGCACAAGCCGCACTCATGGTGAGAGGCCCACAGATGCAGCACTGGAGGCAGAAATCTTGGCGCTGTTGGGATATGCGAGATTGGAATGGGTTGGAAGGCTTTATTTGAGACTTGATATTGTGTCGCACTTTCTTACAATTCTTCGGTTTTGTGACGCACGCTACAGTTTTACGATATCGCCCTTTTCCAAAGGAGAGTCCCCATGGGCAAGTTCCTGCTTTGCTATCTGGTCGGTGGTCTGGTGACCATCAGTTGGGCTGCGCTGCCCGCTCATGGTCCCTGGGATCAGTGGGACCTCGCGATTTTTCATGCCGTTAACGGCTGGCTCGGCCAGTCGGCTCTGTGGGCCGATCTGGTGGCCATCACCAATAACCGGCTGTTCGATCTGGCGGTGCTGGCCTGTATGGGGCTGATCCTGGCCCGCTGCTTCTTCGCCCGGGATCTGGCGGGTCGTCGCCAGCTGGTGGCGATGGGCATAGTGATGCTGCTGAGTGCTCTGGTGATCAACCAGCTTGGTCACCGATTGCCGGTGGAGCGACCCAGCCCGACCCTGATGGTGGCCGATGCGCTGCGGGTGACCCAGATCAGCGCTATTCCGACTAAGGACTCTTCCGGTGACAGCTTCCCCGGGGATCACGCTCTGTTCCTGATGATCTTCGCCGGCTACGCCTTGCGCTATCTGCCGCGCTGGGCGGGAGTCACCGCATTGCTGATGGTGCCGATCTTTTCCGCGCCGCGCATTCTGGCTGGGGCTCACTGGTTTACCGATGTCTACGTCGGCGCGCTGGGGCTGGCGACCCTCTGCTTGCCCTGGTTGCTGCTGACCCCGCTGGCAGATCGGCTGATAGACCGCATCGCCCCCCGATTGGCCCGTGTGCCGCTGCTGCGCAGTCAGACCCACTGATTGAACGTCGCAAAATAAAACGCCCCGACATGAAAATGTCGGGGCGTTTTGTTATCCACCCGTGAGAGATCAGCCTTGATAGCCGTTCGGGTTGTTGCTTTGCCAGCGCCAGGTATCGACCATCATCTGCTCCAGACCGCGCTCAGCCTGCCAACCCAGCTCGGTACGGGCCAGCGTCGGCTCTGCCCAGCACTCGGCGATGTCGCCCGGGCGACGGGGTTTGATCTGGTAGGGAATGGGTCGGCCGCTGGCCGCTTCAAACGCCTTGACCATCTCCAGTACCGAGTAGCCTTGACCTGTGCCCAGGTTGTAGGTGAAGACGCCGGTGTCGCTCTTGATGCGCGCCAGTGCTTTCAGGTGACCGATGGCGAGATCCACCACATGGATGTAGTCGCGCACGCCGGTGCCATCCGGGGTCGGGTAGTCGTTGCCGAATACCCCCAGCTCCTTGAGCTTGCCGACACCCACCTGGCTGATATAGGGCAGCAGGTTGTTGGGGATGCCGTTGGGATCTTCACCAATCAGGCCGCTCTCGTGGGCGCCGACCGGGTTGAAGTAACGCAGCAGTACGATAGCCCAGCGGGGATCAGATTTGGCGAGATCGCGCAGGATCTCCTCCACCATCAGCTTGGATCGGCCGTAGGGGTTGGTGGCGCTGGTGGGGAAATCTTCCCGCAGCGGTACCGAAGCGGGATCGCCATAGACGGTGGCCGAGGAGCTGAATACCAGGCGGAAAACGCCAGCCTTGGCCATCTCTTCGCACAGCACCAGAGTGCCGCTGATGTTGTTCTGGTAGTAGGTGAGCGGGATCTGGCTCGACTCTCCGACAGCCTTGAGGCCGGCGAAGTGAATGACCGATTCGATCTGGTGGGTGGCGAACAGCTGCTGCAGGCAGGCTCTGTCCAGCACATCCCCTTCGACAAAGGTGACCGGCTTGCCAGTGATCTGCTCGACCCGCTTGAGTGACTCCGGTGAGGAGTTGGATAGGTTGTCGAGGACCACGACCTGCTGCCCCGCGCCGATCAGCTCAACCAGGGTGTGGGAGCCGATATAGCCGGCGCCCCCTGTGACCAGTATTGTCATTTTTTATCCCGTGTTCTGGTGAAACTGGGGCCGAGTCTACCCGTCCTGCCCGCTCGGGAAAAGGTTGAGATACCAATGAAGCCCTTTGTGTATCTCAATAATCGAGACTGATATCCCCTTTCGCGGTACAGGAGCAGGCCAGAGCAACGCCGCTCTCCAGATCCTGAGCACTCAAGGTCATCACGCTCTGGCGCTCGATGTCACCTGTGGTGGTGCAACGACAGCTGCCACATACTCCGGCGCGACAAGCAGCCATCATGGTTTCACCAGCAGCTTCCAGAGCCGCCAGCAGGGTCTGACCCGGCAGGATCTTCACCTTTTTGCCGCTCTTTTTCAGGGTCAGCCAGAAGTGGTCGCTGGTGGTGGCGGGCTCTGCGGGAGGAAGACCAAAGGACTCCTGATGCAGTTGCTCCGGCGGCAATCCCAGCTCCGTCAGCATGGTTCTGACCGCCGCCATATAGGGGGCCGGGCCACAGAGATAGACATGGCGTTCGCGCAGGTCTGGGGCCAGTTCGGCCAGCATGGCGGGGGTGAGTCGGCCCACCCAGGGATGAGCCGTTGGCGCCTCTTCAAGTATCAGGGCATGGCGTACACCGGGATGAGCTTCGGCCAATGCAGCCAAGTCATCTGCGAAGATCACATCTGCTGGCGAGCGGGCGCTATGGATAAAGCGGATATCGGCATCCGGCCGTTTGGCGAGCTCGTCCCGCAGCATGGCCCACATGGGGGTGATGCCGGAACCGGCGCTTAGCAGCAGTGGCCGTTCGCAAGGCAAGGCGGTCAGGTTGAAATCGCCGAACGGGCCATCGGCCCGGATCTCATCCCCCACTTGCAGGGTTTGATGCAGATGGCGGGAGACCTGTCCCACATCCTTGATGGTGACCTGCCAGCAGGCATCCTGCGGACTGGAGGAGAGGGTATAGGCACGGCAGTGGGGCTGGCCGTCAATCTCGGTATGCAGGATGATGCACTGGCCTGCCAGCACGGGAGTGAGGCTGCCGGAAAACGGCACCAGCTGCCAGCTCACTACGTCGTGGGTGTTCTGTTGGCGGCCAATGCAGGTGAGCGTGAGAGAGGTCATCACAAGGCTCCTTAGGTTTGAAACGGTTCGAAAAACGTCTGGTGAAAAAGCCGGATCCAGAAAAAAGGCGAGCCGGGCGGCTCGCCAAACGCTTACAACATGAGGTGCCGATCAGGCCGCCAGGATCTCGGCCAGGTCAGCCTCGGCCGTGGTGGTTCCTTTCAGACCGAATTGCTCCTCCAGCACTTTGAGCAGGGCCGGGGTGAGGAAGGCGGGGGCGGTCGGGCCGGTACGAATGTCTTTCACCCCGAGGGATAGCAGGGTGAGCAGAATGACGATGGCTTTTTGCTCGAACCAGGAGAGCACCAGCGTCAGCGGCAGATCGTTGACCCCGCACTCGAACGCCTCGGAGAGTGCCAGCGCCAACTGAATAGCGGAGTAGGCATCGTTGCACTGACCCACGTCCAGCAGACGCGGAATGCCGCCGATGTCGCCAAAGTCGAGCTTGTTGAACTTGTATTTGCCGCAGCCCAAGGTGAGCAGCAGGCTGTCGCGCGGCGCCGCCTTGGCAAACTCGGTGAAGTAGGCGCGCTCGGCCTTGTCACCGTCACAGCCACCCACCAGGAAGAAGTGGCTGATCTCTCCGGCTTTGACCTTCTCAATCACCGCGGGCGCAGCCTGCATCAGGGCGTTGCGGGCAAAGCCGATGGTGATGAAGTGCTCGAGCTCGGTGTGCTTGAAGCCTTCCAGCGCTTGCGCCTTGGCAATCACGGCGGAGAAATCATCCCCCTCCAGATGGGTGACGCCCGGCCAGCCGACGATGGAGCGGGTGAAGATGCGATCCGAGTAGTTGCCCACATTCGGGTCGATGATGCAGTTGGAGGTCATCACCACGGCGCCCGGGAAGTTGGCAAACTCCTTCTGCTGGTTTTGCCAGGCGGAGCCGTAGTTGCCCACCAGATGGGGGTACTGCTTGAAGAAGGGGTAGGCCAGCGCGGGCAGCATCTCGCCATGGGTGTAGACATGGATGCCGGTTCCCTTGGTCTGCTCCAGAATGAGCTTGAGATCCATCATGTCGTGGCCGGAGACCAGAATGCACTTGCCGGGAATTGGCGTGACCCTGACCCGGGTCGGTTCCGGATGACCGAAGGCGCTGGTTTCACCGAGATCCAGCATCTCCATGATTTTGAAGTTGAGCTGACCGATCTCCATGGCACAGCTGAACAGCCGACCCATTTCGCTCGGATCTGTGCTGAGCCAGCTCATGATGCGGTGGAACTCGGCGGCCACCTCGTCACTCTGCTGATCCAGCACCCGGGCGTGCTCCATGTAGGCGGCGGCGCCCTTGAGGCCGTAGAGGCAGAGCAGGCGCAGCCCCATGATGTCTTCGTTCACCTCGCTCTTGCCCCGATTGGGGGCTGCAGGCGCGGCATGGGCAAGTTGCTCCAGCAGCTCGGCACCGGGTTCGAAGTAAGCGGAGTGCGGCAAGTCTTTGACCTGCACCGCCATGGCGGTCATACGATCGGCCAGCTGCTGGCGATAGGCGAGGGCCTGATTGACATAGGCCACGATGCGATTCGAGTCGAAGTTGACGTTGGTGAGGGTGGCGAAGAAGGCCTTGGGTACGAAGGCATCGATCTCGCGATCCATGATGCCCTGCTCGCGGGCGGCCAGCGCCCAGGCGCTGAGCCCCTGCAGGGTGTAGATCAGCACATCCTGCAGATCCGAGGTTTCCGCCGTCTTGCCGCACATACCTTGTGCGTAGGCACAGCCGTTGCCTGCCGGGGTACGAATTGTCTGTTCACATTGCACACAAAACATCATGCCTCTCCTAATTGGACATTTCAGTTGTCTGTTTTGTGGCGATTCTATTCCTCTCGCGAAAAACTTAATAGGTATTCAATTTGCCAATTAAGTTTCCCTTGATGCAGATCAAAAACAAAAAAGCCGCCCAAACAGGGCGGCAAGCGGGTGGATAAAAGGAGAGACAACTCAGGTTTGCAACAGAACATAACAATCAGATGGATTGGGCCGTGGTCTGGTCAGGAGCTTTCGGCCCGGTACTTACTCAAGCCAGCATACGTACGCTGTAGCTGGCTTGGTTCACTATCAGGCCAGATAAGCGCGCAGCATCCAGACCAGTTTTTCCTGCTGCTGCACATAGTCGGAGAGGATGGAGGCCGTGCCCTCATCACCGGCTTCGGCGGCCTGGCCCAGAATACGGCGCTGGGCGACCAGCAGTTCGCGGAAGCTATCCAGCAGGGATTCGACACAGGCGCGGCCATCGTGCAGCCCTTTTTGCTCCGGGATGGCAGAGACTTTCAGGTAGTCACTGAAGCTGTGCATGGGCACCCCGTCCAGGGTCAGGATCCGCTCGGCCAGCGCATCGACTTTCAGCAGCAGGTCGTTGTAAATCTCTTCAAATTTCAGGTGCAGTTCGAAGAACTGGTTGCCACGGATATTCCAGTGGAAGCCGCGCACGTTCATGTAGAGGATCTGGTAGCTGGCCAGCAATTTGTTCAACTCGGCTGCCAGGGCTTGTGATTGAGCAGTATCAAGACCAATCGGGCTTTTCATCATTCACCTCCAGATTTGGAAATCGGTTTGAAATTCTCTTTCGGAACGCAGTCAGAGTAACGCCTTGCAAAATGCAGGGACAATTGCTTGTGCCTAACTGTTTGATAGCTAACGGCTATCAAACAGTACGCAGCAACAGGGGCAATGGATGAGAATTAGGGGAAGTATTTTTCCAGCAGCGCCATCAGGATGGCTTGGCACTCGCGGTCCGGTTCGCTATCGACCTTGCTGGCGCGAAAGTGGAGCTGAAAGGCGCTCATGACGGCGCGGCTCTGCTCATCCCACTGGCCGGTTTGGGACAGGCCGTAGCCATAGCGGGCCAGCTGCTGCTGCCACATGGTCGCATCCCAATCGGGCAATGGGCTGGCCAGTAACTCGGCTACCCGATCTTCATCGGGCCAGGCGCCGACCCCGTACTCAAGATAGAGCTGGCGCCAGGGGAAGTGGGGGCCGGGATCCTGTTTGCGCTCGGGGGCGACATCGCTGTGGCCCAGCACCTGGGTCGGTGGAATCTGGTAGCGGGCGACCAGCTCCCGACTGAGTGCGCCGACGGCGGCTATCTGCTGTGGGGTATAGGGTTGCCAGCGCCGCGCATCGGGGGCCAGCGGCTCATCTTCCGCTGGATAACCGAGGTTGACGATCTCGATGCCAAGGGAGCTGGCATTGAGCCCGGCATATTGGTGCCAGCGGCTGCGTCCGGCATGCCAGGCGCGCGCGCTGTCCGGTACCAGCCGATAGACCGGTAGCGGGGTCTCCTGGCTGTCGCGGGGGATCAGGTAGTGGGCGCTCACCTTGTGCTCCGGCTCGGTCAGCAGGCGCAAGGAGTTGGCATCATCTTCGTCGGTGTAGTGGAGGATCAGAAAGCCGATCCGCTCGTTCTGGTTGGCGCTCTGATAGCGGGTTGAGAGCTGATATTCGGACGGAGTACAACCACCCAGCAGCAGAACCAGTGGCAGAAAAAAGAAGGGAAGAAGACAGCGCCAGCGCCATCCCCCTGCCACAGTCAGTCTGCTGAGCGTGGGAGGAGTGAGTCGCTGGCACATGTCGAAGGCCCGGTCTGGTCAGTCGCGCGGCTGGTTAGCCGCGGTATTTGGCCGTGAGACCGATCAGGAAGTTGCGCAGGATCTGATCCCCGCAATCCTGATAGTGCTTGTGATCCTTGGAGCGGAACAGGGCACTGAGCTCGGACTTGGAGAGGTTGAAGTCAGCGAGCTTGAGGGTGCCGAGCATATCCTCTTCCTTGAAGTTGAGACCGATGCGCAGCTTGCGCAGGATCATGTTGTTGTTGATCCGGTTCGGGATCACCTGGGCCGGTGCATCTTCCCGCACGCCGCGGCGGGCGATGATGAAGCCGTCGAGGAACTGGCTCAGGGCCGAGTCGGGACAGGCGACATAGCCTGCCTCTTGCTCTTCACCTTCCGCCGCCTCTTTCATCAACCAGCTGTGCAGCTGGGCGTGAGTGACCGTCAGGTTGCCCTTGGCAAACATCTCGACCATCTGATCGTTGCTGATGGTGAGGGCGTAGCGCAGACGGCGCAGAATATCGTTGTTGGTCATGCTGACTCCTGTGTAAACGGCGCAACTTTACCATCTGGCAGCCCTCGCGTCAGAAAAAGCGGGGGCCGATACAGTTCAGGTCAAGCTCATCAAGCCTTGCCGAGATAGCGGGGCGCCTCCTGGCGCACCAGTTCCAGCGCATCTTGCAGCTCCAGCAGCTCGGGTTCCAGTTCGCTCACCGGCACGCCGTCACGCAGCTGTTGCTCCAGCTGGGAGAGCAGGCGTTGCAGTCCCGGCACCCCGGAATAGGCACAGCCACCGTTGAGGCGATGGAGCTGGGCCAGCACCTCGCTATCTTCAATTTCGCCCGCCAGCGCGCTATCCAGCACCGGCTCGACCTCGTCAAAACTGGCCAGCAGCATGGTCAGCATCTCTCTGGCGAGATGCTCTTTCCCCGCCGCCTGCCGCACCGCCAGTGCCCAGTCGATCTGTTGGGCACCATTATTCTGGTGACGGCGATGGGCAAAGTCGGTGATGAGCTGGGCCAGCATGCTCTCGTCGATGGGCTTGGCCAGATAGTCGTCCATCCCCTGCCGGATCAGCCGCTCCCGTTCGCCGGGGATGGCGTGGGCGGTCACCGCCACGATCGGGGTGGTGGTGTTGAGGGACTGGTTGCGGATCGCCTGGGTGGCGCTGATGCCATCCATGATCGGCATCTGGATATCCATGAAGATGATGTCGAACGGCTGGCTCTGGGCCTGCTTGACCGCCTCCTTGCCGTTTTTGCACACCACCACCTGACTCACCATCTCCTTGAGCATGGCGGCGATCAGCTTGAGGTTGGCGGCGTTGTCATCCACCGCCAGCACCTTGATTGGCTGCAACTGGCGCGGCGCAGGTTGCGCAGGCAGCTTCTGGCGGCTCGATTCCGGCGATAGCAGGGCGTGCAGCAGCTTGCGGTGGTTGACCGGTTTGGAGAGACAGTGCTGGGCGCCATGGGCCAGCATCGCTTCATAGAGCGCTGGCTCGTGGCTGCTGAGCAGTACTATGGTGTTCTGCTGCTGGCCGTTCAGTTTGTCGAGACGGCCGAGCACCTGCTGCGGCGTATGCAGGGTGCTGCTGCCGATGATCACCATCTCCTGCTCGCTCATCTCGGGCCAGGGATCATCGCTGGTCAGTGGGTGCACGTCGAGGTGCCACTCCGCCAACAGGGCGAGCAGAGAGGCTTGCGCGAAGGGATCCGGTTCCAGCAGCCAGAGCCGTTTGCCACGGATCCGATCCAGCGGCAATTGATCGGTCTGGGGCAGGGGGGAGACCTCTACATCCAGACTGAAGGAGAAGATGGAGCCCTTGCCGAGCTCCGATTCAAAGCGGATCTGGCCGCCCATCTGCTGCACCAGCTTCTGGGTGATGACGAGGCCCAGGCCCGTGCCGCCATAACGGCGAGAGATGGAGGAGTCGGCCTGATTGAAGGCCTGGAACAGCTGATGTTGCTGCTCTTGGGAGATGCCGATGCCGGTATCGCGGATCTGGACGTTGAGCCTCACCTTGTGGTTGCCACTGCCGGTCTGCTCGATATGGACATCCACGTTGCCCTGCTCGGTGAACTTGATGGCGTTACCGGTGAGGTTGGTCAGCACCTGTTGCAGACGCATGGGGTCGCCGGTGAGGTAGTCCGGCACATCGGCATCCACCCGCAGGGAGAGCTCCAGCTGCTTGTCGTGGGCGCTGGGGCCGAGCAGGTGCATGGTCTCGTTGAGGGTGTCGCGCAGGCTGAACGGGATATGCTCCAGCTGCAGCTTGCCCGCTTCCAGCTTAGAGAAGTCGAGGATGTCGTTGATGATGCCAAGCAGGTTGCGCGCCGATTTCTCGATGGTCTGCATGTAGTCGGTCTGGCTCGGGGTCAGGCTGGTTTTCAGCAGCTGGCGGGTAAAACCGATGACCCCGTTGAGCGGTGTACGAAGCTCGTGGGACATGTTGGCCAGAAACTCCGACTTGACCCGCGCCGCCTCCTGCGCCCGCTTCTTGGCCATGTCGAGTTCGACGTTCTGGATCTCGATCTGCTCCAGAGTTTCGCGCAAGTCAGAGGTGGCCTGATCGATATTCTGTTGCATCTCTTCGTGATATTCGGAGAGCGCCTTGGCCATGGCGTTGATGCCGTTTTTCAGCATATCCAGCTCGCCGGTGAGCTGGCCGCTGACCCGGGTATCGAGGCGCCCCTCCCTGATCTTGTGCACCGCCTGCACCATGTTGGTGATGGGCTGGGTCACGCTCTTGACCAGACGGAAGCCAAACAGGGTGCTGAAGGCCACCCCGATGAGCACCATGATCACCGCAAAGAAGGTGTCGCGGTACTGCAGCAGCATGGCCCGGTCGGTCGCCATCTGCATCGAGATGTAGCCGATCATCGGCGGCTCTACATCGCTGGGCAGCGGGAAGCCATCCAGACTGGTTTCAGCCTGGATCGGGGTGCGCAAAATGATGTCGTCCCCCTGAAACGTCACGCTGGTCAGATCCGGAATAGGCTCTCCATCGGGCAGCCTGAGCCGGGTGAAATCCCGGTGGTAGTTCGAGGTGACGAACAGCTGGTTGTCCTGGGTGAAGACAGCGATGGACTTGATGAAGGGGGAGTTCTTGCGATGGGTCAGGCCAATGAGCCGCTTGAGGGATTCGCGACTGTGCTGGGTCATCCCGTATTCACTGGCGATCGCCAGCGGTTCGATGATGTTGATCCCCTGATCAATGAGGTTGTTTTCCAGCTGCTGGTAGCGGTGGAAGGTGAAGTAACCGGCCATCAGGCCACCGATGATCAGGGTCGGCAGGATGGTGAAGGCGAGAACGCGTGCTCTCAGGCCATATTTGGTCATACGAACAGGCCACCAGTGAACAGGGTTGGCGATAGGGTTGATGGCAATACACGGGCTCTGTGGCCGTATTTGGTCATACTATTATTCTTGTGGGACAATACCCGGCAGCAGATTCCACAATCATGACATAGCCACCTATAGGCACCAAGTTTTATGGCCCAGTTTTTCAAGCCCCAAAAGAAGTCCACCCAGCTCCAACGCATTGAATTTACGATAGACACCCTCGATCACCACTGCGTCGGTATCGGTCGCCATCAGGGCAAGGCGATCTTCGTCGAAGGGGCACTGCCCGGCGAGACCGTCAAGGCACGCATCACCGAAGAGAAAAAGCAGTATGGTCACGCCGCCTTGCAGCAGGTGGTGACCCCGGCGGCCAACCGTATCGCCCCCTTCTGCAGCCACTATCGCGAGTGCGGCGGTTGCAGTGCCCAGCACATGTCGGTTGCCGATCAGCAAGCCGCCAAGGCGGCGGGACTGGTCAGCCTGTTCGAGCGGTTGGGCAACATCAAGGCGCCTGCGCTGGAGCCGGTACTGACCGGTGAAGATCGTGCCTACCGCCGGGTCTGTCGTCTGGCCATCAAATTTGACAAGAACGGTCGCTGCACCCGGGTTGGTTTCCGCCGTCGCAACAGCAACGATCTGGTGGAGAACGACAGTTGCCCTGTGCTGGCCGAGCCGCTCTCTGCGCTGATTGCCCCGCTGCGTGAGTGCCTCAATCGCCTCAAGAGCCAGCGCGAGCTGGGCCATGCCGAGCTTATCCAGGCGGAGCAGGGGATCATGATGCTGCTGCGTCACACCGGCCGCCCTAATGAGGCGGATCGCGCCCTGCTGGTGGAGTTTGCAAAAGCGCAGGGGATCGACCTCTATCTGCAAGCGGCCGATGATCGCATCGAAGCGCTGCAGCAACAATTTTCCCCATCCTATTCGCTGGATGGCCTGTCTCTTGCATTTGCTCCCGGTGATTTCATTCAGGTCAACGGCCCCATCAACCAGAGCATGGTTGAGCAGGCGCTGACATGGCTCGGGGCGAGCAAGGATGACAAGGTGCTCGATCTCTTCTGCGGCATCGGCAACTTCACCCTGCCGCTGGCCCGTCAGGCTCGCGAAGTGGTGGGTGTGGAAGGTGAACTGGCCATGGTGCAGCGGGCCGAAGAGAACGCCCGTCGCAATGGCATCACCAATGCCCGTTTCTACAAGGCAGACCTGAGCGATGACATAGTCGGCATGTCCTGGGCGCGGGAAGGGTTTGATCTGGTGCTGCTGGATCCGGCTCGCCCCGGCGCGCTGGAAGTGATGGGACACGTCGTGAAACTTTCACCCAAGCGGGTGGTCTACGTCTCCTGTAACCCGGTCACCCTGGCGCGGGACAGTCAGGTGCTGGTGAAAGGGGGTTACCGTCTGGTGCGCCTCGGCATGCTCGACATGTTCCCCCACACCGGTCATCTGGAGTCCATGGCGCTGTTTGAACGGGAGTAAATGACTCATCAGTTCGGCGATGCGGATGTGTAATCTGGCGTGTCTGCGGCTGTTTGAGCTGGTGTGGTATATGAAGTAATCCTGCTCATCAGTACGGCGATGCAGATATGTAATCTGGCGTGTCTGCGGCTGTTTGAGCAGGTGTGTATATGAAGTAATCCTGCTCATCGGTACGGCGATGCGGATATGTAATCTGGCGTGTCTGCGGCTGTTTGGGCTGATGTGTATATGAAGTAATCCTGCTCATCAGTACGGCGATGCAGATATGCAATCTGGCGTGTCTGCGGCTGTTTGAGCTGATGTGATTGGGGTAATCTAGACCCTCGTCGTTCGGCAGGGCCTGTTGGCGCGCTCTATTGTCTTTCTGGACAATATGCCTTGAAAAGTGCGCTGGATATCCCCATTTGAGGCAATCTCATGAGGGGAGAAAGTGACAGCTTTCGGCCCGATAATTTAAAGGATTGATACCATGGTTGCGGTTCGCGATATTCATTTGAAAGACAACTTCACCCTGGAAGAGTGGGTCAGCTCGCTCTCCTTGAGTGACAGTGAAAAGGATCAGCTGCGAACCGTCTACCAGTATTGTCTGACGCTCGGTGACGAGGCGCTGACCAGCAAGCTGCTGGTGCGCGGCATCGAAATGGTGGGCATCCTGCAGATGCTCAGCATGGATATCGGTACCCTCAAAGCGGCCATCATCTACCCCTTCGTCGAAGCCGGTCTCATCAGCCAGGAGCGGATGGACGAGGACTTCGGCTCCAAGATCGCCAAGCTGGTGGAAGGGGTGCTGGAGATGGAAGCCATCCGCTCCCTGCAGACCCTCCATCGCAGCGAAACCTCGCCGGAGCAGGTCGACAACGTGCGTCGCATGTTGCTCGCCATGGTCGAGGATGTGCGCGCCGTGGTGATCAAGCTGGCGGAGCGGATCGCCTGCCTGCGGGAAGCGAAGACGGCAGATGAAGAGACCCGGGTGCTGATGGCCCAGGAGATCACCAACATCTATGCACCGCTCGCCAACCGTCTGGGCATCGGCCAGCTCAAGTGGGAGCTGGAAGATCTCGCCTTCCGTTACCTGCATCCGGATACCTACAAACAGATCGCCAAGCAGCTCGACGAGAAGCGGCTCGACCGCGAGCGCTACATCCGCGAGTTTGTGCAATCCCTGCGTAATGGCCTGAAAGAGGCGGGAGTTGACGCCGAGGTGTACGGTCGGCCGAAACACATCTACAGCATCTGGCGCAAGATGCAGAAGAAGCACCTCGAATTCAACGAGTTGTTCGACGTGCGCGCGGTGCGGGTAGTGACCAAGCGGTTGCAGGATTGCTATGCGGCGCTCGGTATCGTGCACACCCAGTTCCACCACATTCCTCGCGAGTTTGACGACTATGTCGCCAACCCCAAACCCAACGGCTACCAATCGATCCACACCGTAGTGGTGGGGCCGGAGGGCAAGACGGTCGAGATCCAGATCCGTACCGACCAGATGCATCAGGATGCCGAGCTAGGCGTCGCGGCGCACTGGCGCTACAAGGAAGGGGCACAGGCTGGCGGCAAGGCCAACACCTTCGAAGACAAGATCGAGTGGCTGCGCAAGCTGCTCGCCTGGCAGGAGGATCTCTCCGAGAGCGGCTCCCTGCTGGAAGATCTGCGCAGTCAGGTGTTCGAGGACAGGGTCTACGTCTTCACCCCGAAAGGGGATGTCATCGACCTGCCGGCAGGTGCCACCCCGCTCGATTTTGCCTATCACGTCCACAGCATGATCGGCCACCGCTGCATCGGCGCCAAGATTGACGGCCGCATCGTGCCGTTTACCTATGCGCTGCAGACCGGCGATCAGGTGGAGGTGATCACCCAGAAAGAGCCGAACCCGAGCCGCGACTGGATGAACCCCAACGCCGGCTTCCTGCGCTCCAGCCGGGCGCGGGCCAAGGTGGCGACCTGGTTCAGAAAACTGGATCGGGACAAGAATATCGTGGCCGGTCGCGAGCTGTTCGAGAAGGAGCTGGATCGCCATAATCTCAGCATGTCCAAGATCGACAAGGGCAACATGCTGCGCCGTTTCAATCTGGAGAGCACCGACGATCTGCTGGCCGGTATCGGTAGCGGCGACATCCGCATCAACCAGGTGCTCAACTATCTCGACACCTGCTACAACAAGCCGACGGCGGAAGAGGAAGATCGCCGCCTGCTGGAGAAGCTGGAGCAGAAGGCCAATGCGCCGATGCGCCACAAGCCCAAGGATCACATCGTGGTGGAAGGGGTCGGCAACCTGATGACCCATATCGCCCGCTGCTGTCAGCCCATTCCGGGGGACTCCATTCAGGGCTTTATTACCATGGGGCGCGGCGTTTCGATCCACCGGGAAGATTGCGAGCAGCTCAAGGAGCTGTCACGTCGCAACCCCGAGCGGCTGATCGATGCGGTGTGGGGGGAGAACTACTCCGGCGGCTACGGCCTCACCATCCGGATCATCTCCAACGATCGTTCCGGCCTGCTGCGCGATATCACCACAGTGCTGGCCAACGAGAAGATCAATGTGATGGGGGTGCGCTCGCGCTCCAATGTGCGCGAGCAGACCGCGGAGATCGACATGGAGCTGGAGATTTACAACATCAACGCCTTCAACCGGGCGTTGGCCAAGCTCAGTCAGCTCAACGACGTGATCAGCGCCAAGCGGCTTTGATAGCGAACCGACCGGCCCCAGTGGCCGGTCTGTATTTACGACCCTTTTTGAACGAATTGAAAGCGAATATCCCATGTCCCAACGTTACGATCTGCCCCAACTGCTCGATATCATGGCTCGTCTGCGCGATCCGCAAAACGGCTGCCCCTGGGATCTGAAACAGGACTTCCAGACCATAGTGCCGCACACCCTGGAAGAGGCCTACGAGGTGGCCGATGCCATCGAGACCGAGGATTGGCAAGGGCTGAAAGGGGAGTTGGGTGACCTGCTGTTTCAGGTGGTGTTTTACGCCCAGCTGGGTAAAGAGCGGGGCTTGTTCGACTTCGCCGATATCGTCGATACGGTGAGCGAGAAACTCATTCGCCGTCACCCCCACGTTTTTTCCGATGCAGATCTCTCCAACGAGCAGGCGGTAAAAGCGAACTGGGAAGCGGAAAAAGCCAAAGAGCGAGCGGCCCTCGACAAAGAGAGCGTGCTGGACGACATCCCGCAGGCGTTGCCTGCCCTGACCCGCGCCGGCAAGATCCAGAAACGCTGTGCCACCGTCGGTTTTGACTGGAAAACCTTGGGGCCTGTGGTGGACAAGATCCACGAAGAGATCGACGAGGTGATGGAAGAGGCATTGATGGCCGATGTGGACGAGGCTCGGGTGAGCGATGAGCTCGGTGACCTGCTGTTTGCCACCGTCAATCTGGTGCGCCATCTGGGCAAGGATCCGGAGCAGGTACTGCGAGGCGCCAACGCCAAGTTCGAACGTCGCTTTCGTCAGGTTGAGCAGATAATCGCCGCAGAAGGCTTGAAAATGACCGATTGCACCCTCGAAAAGCTCGATGCCGCTTGGGATAAGGCGAAGGAAACCGAGCAAAGTTGATTTGGCGCAAGATGGGGGGGCGGTGAGCCTGATAGATTTTTGCTCATTGTTTGGGAGAGGGGTTTTTGGTATACTGTTTCCCCGTCCTGCTTCATCCCCGAAGCACCCCTTAAAATTCCCTAAACTTCTTTCAGGTTCAGCATGACGACCAAATATATTTTTGTTACTGGTGGCGTTGTTTCATCCCTCGGCAAAGGCATTGCCGCAGCTTCTCTGGCAGCCATTCTGGAAGCCCGTGGTCTGGATGTGACCATCATGAAACTGGACCCGTACATCAACGTGGATCCGGGCACCATGAGCCCGACCCAGCATGGTGAAGTGTTCGTAACCGAGGACGGGGCCGAAACCGATCTGGATTTGGGCCACTACGAGCGTTTCATCCGCACCAAGATGACCCGTCGCAACAACTTTACCACCGGCCGTATCTACGCCGACGTACTGCGTAAAGAGCGTCGTGGTGACTATCTGGGCGCCACCATTCAGGTTATCCCGCACATCACCAACGCCATCAAAGAGCGGGTGATTGCCGGTGCCGAAGGCCATCAGGTTGCCATCGTCGAAGTGGGCGGTACTGTAGGTGACATCGAGTCCCTGCCGTTCCTTGAAGCCATTCGTCAGCTGGCTGCCGAAGTGGGCCGCAACAACGCCATGTTCATGCACCTGACGCTGGTTCCTTACCTGGCTGCTGCCGGTGAAGTGAAGACCAAGCCGACCCAGCACTCCGTCAAAGAGCTGCTCTCCATCGGTATCCAGCCGGATGTGCTGATCTGCCGCTCTGACCGTGCCATTCCGGCCAACGAGCGCGCCAAGATCGCCCTGTTCTGCAACGTGCCGGAGCGCGCCGTCATCTCCATGAAAGACGTCGACTCCATCTACAAGATCCCGGCACTGCTGAAATCCCAGAATCTGGATTCCTACTTCACCGAGCGTTTCGGTCTGGAGTGCAAAGAGGCTGACTTGTCCGAGTGGGAACAGGTTATCTACGAAGAGGCCAACCCGACTGGTGAAGTGACCATCGGTATGGTCGGCAAGTACGTCTCCCTGCCGGACGCTTACAAGTCCGTCAACGAGGCGCTTAAGCACGGTGGTCTCAAGACCCGTCACTCCGTCAACATCAAGTACATCGACTCTCAGGATATCGAGACCCGTGGCGCCGAGCTGCTGGAAGGTCTGGACGCGATCCTGGTGCCGGGTGGCTTCGGTGAGCGCGGTGTGGAAGGCAAAATTCTGGCTGCCCAGTATGCCCGCGAGAACAAGATCCCCTACTTGGGTATCTGCCTCGGCATGCAGGTTGCCATGATCGAATTCGCTCGCAACGTGGCGGGCATGGAAGGGGCTCACTCCTCCGAATTCAAGAAAGATTGCGCATACCCGGTTGTCGGCCTCATCACCGAGTGGGTGGATGAAGAGGGCAACATCGAGACCCGTACCGAGAAGTCTGATCTGGGCGGTACCATGCGTCTGGGTTCCCAGCTCTGCCACCTGGTCGAAGATTCCAAGGTGCGTCAGATGTACGGCAGCCCGACCATTTACGAGCGTCACCGTCACCGTTACGAAGTAAACAACAAGCTGCTGCCGCAGATTGAAGCGGCAGGTCTGAAAGTGACCGGTCTTTCCGCCGACAAGAAGTTGGTGGAAATCATCGAGATCCCGGATCACCCCTGGTTCGTGGCTGCGCAGTTCCACCCGGAGTTCACCTCTACTCCCCGTGATGGCCACGCTCTGTTCGCCGGTTTTGTGAAGGCGGCAGGCGAGTATCAGAAGCGTAATTTGAAGTAATTGAAAATAAATGCGGTTGGGGCACTGTGCCACAGCCGCTTTTTTTGGCATATTTTTGTTGTTTTTTTACGAAACCTGAGGAAATACACATGTCCAAGATCGTTAAAGTGATCGGTCGTGAAATCATCGACTCCCGTGGTAACCCGACCGTTGAGGCCGAAGTTCACCTGGAAGGTGGTTTTGTTGGTATGGCAGCCGCTCCGTCTGGCGCGTCCACCGGTTCCCGCGAAGCGCTGGAACTGCGTGACGGCGACAAGAGCCGTTTCCTGGGTAAAGGCGTGCTGAAAGCCATCGAAGCCGTAAACGGCCCGATCGCTCAAGCTCTGCTGGGTAAAGATGCCAAGGACCAGGCCACCGTTGACCAGATCATGATCGACCTCGACGGTACCGAGAACAAATCCAAGTTCGGCGCCAACGCCATCCTGGCTGTTTCCCTGGCTAACGCTAAAGCTGCCGCTGCTGCCAAAGGCATGCCGCTGTACGCCCACATCGCCGAGCTGAACGGCACCCCGGGTGTTTACTCCATGCCGCTGCCGATGATGAACATCATCAACGGTGGTGAGCACGCCGACAACAACGTCGACATCCAGGAGTTCATGATCCAGCCGGTTGGCGCCAAGACCCTGAAAGAAGCCGTTCGCATGGGCGCAGAAGTGTTCCACAACCTGGCCAAAGTGCTGAAGTCCAAGGGCTACAACACTGCAGTTGGTGACGAAGGTGGTTTCGCTCCGAACCTGAAATCCAACGCCGAAGCGCTGGAAGTTATCGCTGAAGCCGTTGCCGCTGCCGGTTACAAACTGGGCACCGACATCACCCTGGCTATGGACTGCGCTGCTTCCGAGTTCTACGACGCAGAGAAGAAAGAGTACAACCTGAAAGGCGAAGGTCGTGTCTTCACCTCTAACGGTTTCTCCGACTTCCTGGCTGACCTGACCACCAAGTTCCCGATCGTCTCCATCGAAGATGGCCTGGACGAATCTGACTGGGAAGGTTTCGCCTACCAGACTGCTGAACTGGGCAAGAAAATCCAGATCGTTGGTGACGACCTGTTCGTAACCAACACCAAGATCCTGAAGCGCGGTATCGACAACGGCATCGCCAACTCCATCCTGATCAAGTTCAACCAGATCGGTTCCCTGACCGAAACTCTGGCTGCCATCAAGATGGCCAAAGACGCTGGCTACACTGCCGTCATCTCCCACCGCTCCGGTGAGACCGAAGACGCTACCATCGCCGACCTGGCTGTTGGTACCGCTGCTGGCCAGATCAAGACCGGTTCCATGAGCCGTTCTGACCGTGTAGCCAAGTACAACCAGCTGATCCGTATCGAAGAAGCTCTGGGTGCCAAAGCTCCTTTCCGCGGTCTGAAAGAAGTTAAAAACCAGGCTTAATTTGCTGGTTTGCCAGCCACGGCTGGAATGAAAAAAAACCGGAACCCAAGGGTTCCGGTTTTTTTATGCCTGATCCTTGCCACAACGCCCTGAGAGGCGAGGACGTTGTGGCTCTGGTCTTCGGGTCAGACAAAGGGGAGCATGCGCTGATAGCGCCCTGCATGCGCCTTGAAGCCTAGCTTTTCAAACAGGGCGATAGAACGGACGTTATCTGCATCGATATCTGCGGTGAGGCAGGTGACTCCCAGTGTGGTGGCGTGGGCGAACAGCAATCCCAGCGCTTCCGACATAAACCCTCTGCGCCAATAGGCCGCATTGAGCAGGCAACCTACCTCGCAGCAGCGACCCGCCTCGCTGAAACTGTGCAGGCCGCAGGTACCGATCACCTTGTTGCCCTCCCGCTCGACAATCGCCCACTCCAGCGACTCCCCCGTTTGCTCCAGCCGCACCACGCTTGCCATCAACTGCGCCACCATGGTGGGAGAGGTAAAGCAGGGATCAGAGGCAAACTCCATGGTCAGTGGATTGCCATAAATCTCGAACAGATCGGCTGCATCCTGCGGGCCAATGGTGCGCAATACAACCCGAGTGCCGGTTAAGTCAGGCTTCATAAATCTCCTTTGGATGTGTTAAGCCAGCAAAGCTACAGGTGAATAAAGATGCCATCTGAAATTCGGAATCTTAAGGCAACTGGTGCTATCACGAAATATTGTTATCACGAACGTCCGATTACGCTTCGCTAATCGAACTTACGTGCTGTAGCTTCGTCTCAGCAAATCAGAGGAGGCCACAACAATACCGTGCCCGTCGGTGGCTAAGTGGGCTCGCTACGCGGCACTCAAAATGGTGGGGGTCCCAATTCCCTTGTCTCTCATCGAAGCCCAAATTCTGCAATTAACGATGGACGACGAGATAACAAACGTTCCAAATGGCTTTCTGGCCACATTTCTATTCTTAAACCACTATCAGACTGATTATGTCTTTCGACTAAAGCTACAGCATCAGAAGTAAATCTTCCCGAAGTAGCGATTACGTGAATATCAACTTTTGGAGGCTCCCAAAGTTTCATTTGTTCTTTAAGCTCTGCTATATCAGATACAGAAACACTTTTTGACAACCAGTGCTTACATTGAATAATTGTTCGATGCCGGAACACACCGCCAAGAGGGTCGTTATGAACTCTTAATACGGATAAATCTCTTCCTCTATCAGGAGCGTTAGTTTTCATCAGCCACTCGGGGTTTTCATAGCCTTTTTCAGAAGAGATCAGAGCAAATATTACTCTCTCAAAATCATCTGGAGAGAGCTTTTCCCATTTAAGCTGTACAACAATGGGGCCTGTAGGCTTGCTAGATACTAAACTGCCAAGATCGTCTATTTCGACAGGTATGGGCTCTTTCTCTCCGTACAGTGACTTTCTAATGCCACTTTTTACGCTCGGCCAGTCATGATTAATGATATCTTGAAGATCTCCGAGTAACCCGAAATGTAAGTGTCGGTGCAGGTCTGTCCATCTACTAGGGCGAGGCTCACTGCCCAGTAACGTATCAATTTCAGCAATATGAGACTTTAAATCATCAAAGCTAGAGCGGGTAACGGCTTCATTGACTTCAGATTTACCTTCGAGCTCAATTGCGAGATCTCTCAAGTCTTCATCTATGCTATCAATAGCCGATTGAAGTGCATCTCGCACTAGCTCACGCCTCTTACGATCGAACTTATGCCTATATTCGCGAATTAACTTGGCTGGTTCGTATATCTGATTCTCAACCGAAATTTGGCACTCTATTTCGCCAACTTCCATTGCATCAAGTCTGTTCTGTCCTATCCCATTCAAGTTCATCAAGTAAATTTTTGGTTTCCAACCATCGATTTTGGGGAGACAGGACAAAACATTTTCGAAATCTCTGCAATTATTCTCATAGCCAGAATCGTCTAGAAACGCCACTCCGCTAGGAATTATTGATTCCATTTCTATCCAGATTTTTTCAAGCTTTACTAGGTTTGCTTCTGCTGTTTCAAAAATTCTCAACGCAGCATTTAACGGGCTTTCTGTCATAAATTTACTCGGGTTTCAATTGAGGGGTAACGCCGCATTCAGCGGCTTGTCCGCTGCAATGCTTTGTTATGGATGTACAATCCGATACATCCCTGTCTTTTCTAAAAAATCAGTTCCTATCAGATAAGGCCTATGATATCCCGACTTAGCACTTTTTTCCTGAGTTGGATCAACGAGCATTATGCATTTGTGGGCAGGATGTAGGCCTCGCTTGAAAAGGAGATCGGCATGTGCCTCTGCAGTACAGTCTAAAATCGTACCATCTGTAAGGGTCAGCCAAACATGAGCCTTAATGTCTCCATCAATACTCGGCTTCTCAAGTTCACGTTCTATAGAATCTTTAGACATCTCACAATAGACGTAATCATCCCAATATCTATCACCTATCGTGATAAAGCTTTCAATGTTCATGTCGCTTTTAAGATGAGACATTAGCATTAAATGTACAGGCGCACATTGCCCAGCTAAATCTTCTGAATTTTGATAACCATAGTGGTATAACGCATCACCACATAGTTGAAAAATATCTTGCATGGTTGAACGTTCAATCTTTTCACCTAGCGGGATCGGAGATTTTTCAATCTTCAATCCTAAGCTGCGCGTGTAGTCGACCGCATTTATTAATCTTTCTATATAATTCAAGTCTTTCAATCCTTTATTGGTAACCATTTAGCGCTCAGAATCCATAACAGTGATTAGATGGAAGGCGGTACTAATCCGTTAGCAGAGAATTCCATATAACTCCGTAACATTTTCATCGCCACCAAGTGAAAATCATTATTAACTCATAATGTTACCCGTTTGCTTCTCATGCTGGGAGTATTCGCTTGACTTCCTCTTTATGCTCCACGGTGACCACTGTATGAAAAAAACAGTACATGGGTTGCGCATAGAAAGCGCCGCCAAAGCACGCTTGCTTGAGCAGGTCAGAAATAAAAATGAGGTCGTCACCATTTTGAGTGGGTCGAAGGTAACTCTCGCTTATCCATTCCATCCGGCATGGCTACCGCCCCTGAATTTCAGCCTCCAGTCTGCTGCGTTTCACCAACGGGATGGGGTTGGCATGGCTCATGGGAGACTCCGACGAGGCAAGTGTTGCCAAATGGCAATATTAACCATGGCGCTGTGGAGAGAAAGCTCAATGTTGAGATTTTCTGTGCAAGATCAATAAATTAATCAAATGTCGCCAACGATTGATGGCGCGCCGAGATAGCGTGAACAACCATTTTTCATCTATCACCATAGAATATTCATGGTCATATCCGGCTTGAACCAGCATAAAACTCTTTGTTATTGTCCGCATCCCCCGCTGAAATAGCTTATTTATCTATAAATCAACAAGATAGCATTATGCGGTGGCGTTGCGGGGGCATCTGCTATCGGGAAGGAGAGTTATGAAGTCGCAGTTCAAAGTGGCGCTGGCCATGTTGGCCCTGTTCGTCGTCCAAGGCTGCACAGCCCCGGATTCATCCACCAAGCGCAATGCACCCGGCCCGGTGCTGACAGTGCATTACGAAAGCGCCCCCCTGATCCCCGTCACCATCGCTGGTGAGCAGTACCAGTTTTTGCTCGATACCGGGGCCAGTATCACCTTTATCGATCGTCGTCTGGCCAGCCGCTTCAAGGCGCTGACCTTAAGGGAATTGCCCAGGGCCTATCAGGCTGATTTTGCCAGTGTGAACAGCGTTTCGAGCCAACTGGGCAGCGAGCAGCTTGGCTTTGTTGAGCCGCAGCCCTTCTCGGTGGGGTCGGTCACCATTGATGACAGCGATCTGTGGGCAACCGTTGATTTCGATCTTTTCTCCCAGTCTCTCGGCAGCCGTATCGATGGCATCCTCGGGATCGACACCATCCGCCGTTTCAACTGGGTGTTTGATCGCGACAGGCATCAGCTCACGGCTTCGCTGACGGCACCGTCGGCTGCCATGTTCGAGCGTTGCATCGGCTATGAAGATAGCTACAACCGCTCCCCGGCAGTCTATCTGACCCACGGCGAGAGCAGCGTGCGCATGTATCTGGATACCGGGGCCGATCAGAGCTATGCCGACCATGCCTTTATCGACTTTATGGCCACCCAGAAGGCGATTGCTGGCGAAGATGCCACGCCACGCAAAGGGGTGGACGCCAGCGGTATGGTGGAGGGGCGTGACCATATCCTCACCGGCCTGCACTTTGATGAGCGCCAGCTCGGTGAGCTGCGCGTGTCTGAAAACAGCAATGAGCAGTATGGTCTGGGGCTGGATTTTGTTAACCGCTTCAATCGCTTTGCGATCATACCCGGGCGGATGATGCTCTGCTACGACGCCGACAGCCTGGCGCGCAAAGTGCCGCCAATCCTGCGCAATATCGGGGTGCGTTTTGATGGCGAGCATCTGCAGGTCTACTACAGCGATGAACGGGATCTTGCCCCCTATGGTCTGGCCAACGGCGACATTCTGGAGCAGATCAACGGGGTGGCTTATCGTCCCCTCGAGATCGACAAGGTGCGTGAACTGCTCAGCACCGGCAAGCCGGGGTCGCTCAAGTTGCGGGTTGTGCGGGAAGGAAAACCGCTGGATATCGCCATCTAGTCAAGGTGGGGCGGCAAGACGAGCCGCCCCTATGAGCCTCAGCCCTTGGTTGGATTTTCCATGCAGGTGAGGGTTGGCTGGCCGTAACGCTCCAGCGTGGCGTCGTCCCCCTTGGTGAAGAAGGTGAGGTTTTGCCCTTCATAACGGGCGCCGCTGGCGCTGGGGGCTTCATAGGCGAGCACTTGTTGCTGCTTGTCGCCCTCGCTCAGGTTGATCACCGCGGCGGGCAGTTTGGCATCGTTATAGAAGTAGGTGGAGAGAGTGACGTTCTTGCCGCACTTGTAGTTGACCGGTGCCGGCACCATCAGCTGGCCGCCGCTGATCTGCAGTTCGGTGATCCGCAGCAGGTAGTTATCCTCCACACACTGGCGCAGATCCTGCCCCTTCCAGCAGTCGTTGCGACCCTTGATCCAGCCGCGCTGCATGGCGCGCTCGGTCTTGAGCTGCTCGGGAGAGAGTGCGGCAATCGCCTTGGGATAGAGGGCCGCCAGTTCGTTATCAAGGGCGGCCAGTCCGGCATCCTTGCAGATCAGGGTTTCGACCGATCCGGACGCTTTGGTGCAGTCAAAGGAGGGGGTTGCGGCGCTAGCCAGCAGAGGGGCAAACAGCAGGGTGGCAAGCAAGGTCTTGTTCATCGATAGATTCCAGCAATGAGGAGGGCATATCTGCCTACTACAGCACACTCTACAGGGCAATGCAGCAGGTGAGCCGAGCGCATTTGCACAGCTGAATGGCTGCCAAGCGGAAAAACCCGACACTCCTGGCCGGAATGTCGGGTTTTTTGTTGCCGCGATAAAGGGGGGAGGCGGGTTGCCCGGTCGATCAGGCCAGCGCCAGTTGCTGACTGCGGGCGCGCCACAGCCGCTCGTGGAAGAAGAACACCACGGTATTGATGGCCGGTTCGATCATCGCCATCACGCCGCCGGTGAGCAGCTCGCCGCTCAGCAGGAAGGCAACCCCGAAGGCCACCGAGAAGTGGACCACCGCGAAGCTGCTGGTCTTGGCCTGCAGGCTGTGATTTGGCTTGAGCTTGTGCCAGCCAAGGTCATGAAAGTAGAAGGCGACCGTGTTGACGGCAGGCTCGATCAGGGCGATCAGGCTGGCGGTCAGCAGCTCACCGGTCAGCAGGTAGGCCACGGTAAAGGCGACACCGAAGTGCAGGATGGCAAAGCTGATGGTCTTTTTCATGATGGCGGCTCCCTCTGTTGATGATGAGAGTATCCGCCGAAATGAGATTAAATGAAAACTATTCTCATCTATTGCCAGGATAGAGAGAACCTATCAACGGGCGAGTGGCCGGTGCGCTTCAGCGGTTGCCAATCGCAACCAAGGCGATAAAGTACAGGTTCTTCACACTTGCCCATGAAAAAGGATCTTTCATGAATATCAATGCCACCCTGCTAGGCCAGTTCATTGCGTTGCTGATGGTCATTGTCGGCCTCATCGCCTGGCGACTGGCGCGCCGCAAGAGCGAGCATCCGGCGCTTATCACCCTTATCTGCTCCCTGCTCTGTCTGTTTCCGCCTTTTGGCCTGCTGGCCCTGTTGCTGGTTGCGCTGAAACAGGATCTGCCCGCCCGCTCATAGGGCGCGCTGTGGAGGGGGCTCCTGCTCAGGTTGCTGCACACAGCGGCCGCACCAATAGAAAAAGCCCCGTGATGGGGCTTTTGCGTTTGAACCCGGTGAGCGCCGTAGGGGCGGGGGATTAATCCTCGGCCTTGTTGAGCCACTCCACCTTGTATTGGGCACCAGCACCCTGTGCCAGCTTGGCACACAGCGGTTTCAGGAAGGCTTCAATCTGCTCGTCCAGCATCCAGGGCGGACTGATGATCAGCATGCCTGAACCGTTCATGCCCCAGTCGGCAGTCTGACCGGCCACTTCCAGCTCGGCCACCAGGACGTTGCCGAAGTTTTCGCGCTTGATGGCGCGTAGCATATCGCGGGATTTGTCCGCCTCCTGCCCGAGGATGGGATACCAGAGGGCGTAGATGCCGGTGGCCCAGCGCTTCTGTGCCTTTTTCAGGGTATCGACCACGGCGAAGTAATCTTCCTTGAGTTCATAGGGCGGATCGATCAGCACCAGCCCGCGGCGCGGGGTGGGGGGCAGCAGGGCGACCAGCCCCTCGAAGCCGTCCCTATGGTGGACGGCAACGCGAGGGTCGTAACCCATGTTGGCGCGCAGATCTTCGACCTCGTTGTTGTGCAGCTCCATCAGCGCCAGCTTGTCCTGCTCGCGGGTGAGGCGACGGGAGAGTTCCGGCGAGCCGGGGTAGTAGTGCAGCTCGCCGTTCTGATTCATCTCCTCTATGACGCCGAGATAGGGGGCCATGGCAGACCATTGGGCCCGCTCGTCCCACAGGCGGCCGATGCCGTCGGCATACTCGGCCTTCTTCTGGGACCAGTCGCCGCGCAGGTCGTAGAGACCGCCACCGGCATGGGTGTCCAGCACGATGAAGGGTTTCTCCTTCTTCTTGAGGGACTCGATGATCAGGGCCTGAACGGCGTGTTTCAGCACGTCGGCATGGTTGCCGGCGTGAAAGGCGTGGCGGTAGCTCAGCATATTAGATCTCTGAGGGGGCCCTGCTGGGCACCCAGTAACGATAGATAGTTCAACAAATTGCGGCTGTTGCCGCGAAACAGGGAGAGATTGCGCAGGGTCTGCAACAGGACGCCCTGTTGCAGCCGCTCCAGCTCCAGCTCGTGGGCCAGCATCGACTGATACTGCTGCTCGTCGAGTCGCGTCTTGGCGCTCTGGCGCAGGGCGCGCCACGGGGTCAGCACCGCTTCGGTCTGCACCAGCGCCGGTTGCAGGTCGGTGAGATCGACCACGATGCCGAGTTGATCGAGCCGGTGCAGCAGCAGCGCCAGATTGACGTTGCCCCCCTGCTCCTGCACGGTGAGCCAATCCTGGCTGCGCTCACCATAGACCTTGCCGCTCCAGTGCCAGAAGCCGATCGGCGTCGGCAATTCGTGGACCGCGACCCGCTCGCTGGCCATCAGCTGTTCGTCACGCAAAGAAGGCTTGCTCCATGGTTTCCAGCTCTTCGGAGAGGCTCATCCACTCCAGCTCAACTTCTTCCAGCTGCTCCTTGAGGGGGCCCTGGGATTTGAGCAGTTCGGAGAGCTTGGTTTTAGAGCTCTCTTCGTAGATAGCTGGGTCGGCCAGCTGATTTTCGATGTCGGCCAGCTTGCCCTGCAGCTTCTCCATGCTCGCTTCGAGCTTCTCGAGCTTTTGGCGCAGGGGACGTGTCGCTTGCCGGAACTCCGCCTCGCGCCGCTTCTGATCCTTGCGCGCCACCGCCGAGTTGGCAGAGACGGGGCCATCGGCCGGTTTGGCGTTGGCCTCTTTCTCCTGCTCGCCGAGCCACTTGTGGTAGTCGTCCAGATCGCCGTCGAACGGCTCGACCCGGCCACCGTGCACCAGATAGAAGTCATCTGTGGTGGTACGCAGCAGGTGACGGTCGTGGGAGACTACTACCATGGCCCCTTCGAAGCCTTGCAGCGCCATGGTGAGGGCGTGGCGCATCTCCAGATCCAGGTGGTTGGTCGGTTCATCCAGCAGCAGCAGGTTCGGCTTTTGCCAGGTGATCAGCGCCAGCACCAGCCGCGCTTTTTCGCCGCCGGAGAAGGGGGCCACCTTGTCGAGCGCCTTGTCACCGTGGAAGCCGAAGCTGCCCAGATAGTTGCGCAGCTCCTGCTCGGTCTTGTCCGGCGCGAGGCGGGCCAGATGATCGAGCGGGGAATCATCGAGACGCAGGGTCTCCAGCTGATGCTGGGCGAAGTAGCCGATGCTCACCCCGGCGCTCACTTCGAGCTTGCCGGAGAGCGGCGGGTTGGAGCCGGACAGCATCTTGATAAAGGTCGATTTACCGGCGCCGTTGCGACCGAGCAGACCGATGCGCGAACCCGGTACCAGATTGAGTTTGATCTTCTCCAGGATCACCTTGTCACCGTAACCGGCGCTGAGGTTCTCCATGGCAATGAGCGGGGTCGGCAGGGCCGACGGCTCGCGAAACTCGAAGCTGAACTCGGAGTCGGCGTGGGCGGGCAGGATCTTCTCCATCCGCTCCATCGCTTTCAGGCGGCTCTGGGCCTGGCGGGCCTTGGAGGCCTTGTAGCGGAAGCGGTCCACATACGCCTGCATGTGGGACATCTCCCGCTGCTGCTTCTCGTACATCGACTGCTGCTGGGCCAGATGTTCGGCGCGCTGCAGTTCGAAGTCGGAGTAGCCGCCGGTGTATTCGTTGAGCTTGCCGTTCTCGATATGGATGATGCGGCTGATGACCGAATCGAGGAAATCGCGGTCGTGAGAGATGAGCACCAGCGTGCCCTGATAGCCCTTGAGCCACTTCTCCAGCCAGATCACCGCATCAAGATCCAGGTGGTTGGTCGGTTCATCCAGCAGCAGCAGATCGGATCGGCAGAGCAGCGCCTGAGCGAGGTTCAGGCGCATGCGCCAGCCACCGGAGAAGCTGCGCACCGGCGAGCTCAGCTGCTCGTCGCTGAAACCGAGGCCGTGCAGCAGCTCGGCGGCGCGGGCGCGAATGCTGTAGGCGCCGATGGTATCGAGGCGACCGTGCAGCTCGGCCACCAGCAGACCATTGTCATCCTGCTCGGCTTGCACCAGCTGGGCTTCCAGCGAGCGGAACTCCTTGTCGCCGTCGATCACGTACTCGAGCGCGGAGCAGTCGAGCGCCGGGGTCTCCTGCGCGACGCCTGCGATCTGCCAGCCAGCGGGCAGGCTGAAGGTGCCGCTGTCGATGGCCAGCTCGCCCCGTACCAGTGCAAAAAAGGTGGACTTGCCACAGCCGTTTTTGCCCACCAGACCCACTTTGTGGCCGGGGTGAATGGTGGCGGAGGCGTTGTCCAGCAGCTTGCGGCCGCCGCGGATCAGTTCGATTTGACTGGCAACTATCATGGGTGGGATCTGCTTGCTCAAAATGGAGGAGAAAAACTGGCGCGGATCTTACGTGAAATGACGCTGATTTGCACTGTAGCGAAGGGCTGGCCACTGGCTGGCGCTGCAAAAACATGCCATAACAGAGAAACCAGTTTGGTTACGGGAGGTTAGCATGCATATCAGGGATATTATGACGACCCGGGTCGCCACCGTTTCAATGGATGATCGACTCAGTGTCATCAAGGATATCTTCGAGCAGGCACACTTTCGCCACCTGCTGGTACTGGAAGAAGGGGTGCTGGTAGGGGTCATCTCGGATCGGGATCTGTTCCGTGCCATCAGCCCCTATCTCGACTCCGAAGCCGAGATGAGCCGTGATACCGAAACCCTCACCAAGCGGGCCCATCAGATCATGAGCCGTCACCCCGTTACTATCGCTCCCCATCTCACCGTGCGCGACGGCGTCAAGCTGATGCTGGAGAAGGGGGTCTCCTGCCTGCCAGTGCTGGAGAATGGCACCCTGGTCGGCATCATCAGCTGGAAGGATTTTCTCAAGGCGGCGCTGGAGAGTGACGCGCTGGTTTGAGCCCAACGCTTATCGCCACTAGCTGACAGAGAACAAATAGAGAGAGGGGAGCCAAGGCTCCCCTCTCTCTATGTTGGCTTTGCCGACAATGCTGGTTTGCACGCCGCCAGCATCATCACGGCTCGGGCTGCCCTGCGACAAGACAGGAGGGGCCGCTGCCGGAGAGGTGCGGCTGAAGATGGGTGCGGATCTCCTGCAGGGTGCGCTGGTACTGCTGGGCATGCTGATCGAGAAACGCGGGGCTGTGCTTGAGGCGTCGCTCCAGGGTATCGACCAGCAGCGCCACCCTGGGGGCCGCCATACCGGCTGGCCAGCAGTGTTGCAGCAGCTCCAGCAGTTGCCAGGCATCGCCCGGCAGGGCGGGGAACTCCTCCAGCAGCTGCAAGCCCGCTTGCAGGGCTGTCTGATATTGGCTGGCCTGCATCGCCTTGTGGCGCAGCTGGCGCAGTTCGCTCAGCCGTTGTTCTCTCGCCGTCAGGCGCTGGCCCAGCTCGGCCACCAGATGGTGGAACAGTTGGCGGGTGAGCGGGTGGGGCGCCACCCTGACGCGGTATTGGGTCAGCTGGATCAGGTAGCGCTGGGCGTGGTGGGGCAAACCGCAGAACTGGCTGACCGCAAAGCCGAGCAGCAGGGTGAGGTGGTTGTCGCTCCCCTTATCCGGCTGGTGGTGGGCAATCAGGATCAGCGCCTCGTCGAAGCGGTAATCCAGCCCCAGCATCAACGCCTGCAGCAGCTCATATTCGTGGGGTTGCAGGTGGACGGTGCGCTTGAGGTGCTCCCACTCCTGTTGCAGGGAGCGGATCCGGTTGCTGGAGGGGGCGTGCCACAGCACAGCCAGACTGGCATTGAGCATGAAGCTGTCGATGGCGAGCCGGACGCGCTGTTCGCTGAAGTGGCGCAGGGTCAGGCTGTTGGCCTGCTCCAGCACCTTCTCCTCATCTTGCAGCACCAGCCCGAGCAACATCGCCAGCTGATGCCAGCGCGGCTGATGGGGGCGGATCTGCAGCAGCTCTCCCATGGTCTCCCAGGCCGCCAGCCAGTGATGCTGATGCAGCTGGCTGGCGAGTTGCAGCTCCAGCCGGGTGGCCATCGAGACGCTGGCTTGATGGCGCTGCAAGTCGATCCGGGCGCTCTGCAATTTGCCGAGCCTCAGCATGGCGTAGAAGAGCCCGGCCCTTGGCCAGCTCGCCTGATACTCGTTGGCACAGAGGGCATAGTGCTGGGCGGCAGTGATCCGCTCGGTCGATTGCAGCAGCAGATAGCCCTTGAGCCGATCCAGCCAGGGGGTCAGCGAGCGATTCTCCCGTTGAAACAGCAGGTCTTCACAGAGGGCGGTAGCCAGTTGCCACTCCCGCAGCAGAATGGGGGCGGCCAGCATACGGGTCAGGTTGCTTAACTTCACCAGCTGGCCAAGCACCGCGGTGAGCTGCTGGGTCATGAAGGGGAGGGGCAGATAGAGGGAGAAGTAGAGATCCGAGGGGAGAAACTCCTGCTCGCTCTGATCGGCATCGAGTAGCAGCAATACGCAACCGGGTTGCAGCAGGCCGAGATAGTGCGCTTCGTGCAGCAGCCGGGCTCCGTCAAGATCCTGCTGCTTGTCCTGCTGACAGATGATGGCGTCGAAGGCGTGCTGTTGCAGCAGGGCCAGCAGACCACTGCGCTCGTGGTTTGGATGGCTGTGGTAGTGGATCCGGTCGGCGGGTACCCCCTGTTCGGTCAGTTCCCGGGTGATGGCGCTACGGAGCAGGGGATCCTCTTCGAGCAGCAGTATCGTCATGCAGGTACTTCCTGTGAGCAAACCATTAGGTTGATTATGGTAGACCCAAGAGGAACATAGGCACAGCACTCGCTGAGTGAAAAGCTGACAGTAGCCAGCAGGGTGCTGGAAGGCGCACTATGGGCTGTTATTTCAATCGGTTATGCCACCTCTCAGGGCGGCAACCTGTTATTGCAGAGGGCGGACCTGCGTCCCGAAGGGGCAGTCGCTCTGGCGGATCAGTCGCGACCCTTTGCCCTGTTCCCCCAGCCAGCTTAATTCCAGTTTGCCGAGGCGGCCCAGATGACGCAGCTCGAACTCGTAGCGCTGGCAGAGGTTGTCCTGGGGCAGGCTCGCCATCCCCGCTGGCAGTCGGTATTGATAGTGCAGGAGTGGCCCATCCTCCAGCTTGCTGGTCACTGGCACCAGCCCCTCTGGGGTGGGCTGCGGCGCCCCGAGTGCGCGGCGCAAACTGAGCGGTGCATCGATCGCCTTTTGATAGTGCAGGCCGTTCATCGCCGCCAGCTCCTCTTCCAGTCGTTGCAACTCCCCTTCCAGTCCATTGAGCGCGGCCCCCAGCTGCTGGTGGGTCGTTGACGAGGCGCAGCCACCCAGCAACAGGGTGGCAAGCAACAGGGCGGCTCTGATGGGGGGCACGGCATCTCCTTGGCTATGACGATGAAGCGTGAAGGTCAGGTCGGCTGGCCCTGACTATAGCAGGGGATTGCTGGGGGGCGTCCCCTGCAGCAGTTGGGCCAGACGGGCCAGCCCCTCGCCGACCCGGGCGTCGGTGGCGGGTTGGCTCAGGCTCAGGCGCACCCCCTGCGGAGCGGCAAACTGACCGGCGGCGAAGTGTTCCCCGCTCGCCACGCCAACGTCAAGGGCGTCGGCGGCAGCAGCAAACTGCTGGCTGCGCCAGGGCTCCGGCAGCGGCAGCCAGGCGTGCATGCTGCCCGGCTGCCAGCGGGCGGCGGGCAGCAGGTGGCGCAGCAGTTCGCCACGGCGCTTGAGGATCTCCCGCTGCTGCTCGACCAGCGGCATGATCTGGCGCTGACTGACCATTTTACAGGCGAGCTCGATCAGCAGCGGGCTCACCATCCAGCTCGACAGCCGCATGGTCTGGGCGAAGGCGCTGCGCAGGGCAGGGGGCGTCAGCACGAAGCCCACCCGCAGGCCGCCGCAAGCGATCTTGGCCAGACTGCCCAGATAGATGACCCGCTCCGGCGCCAGATTGACCAGAGGGATCACAGGTTGCTGGGGCAGCAGACCGTTGACGTCATCCTCGATGATCAGCAGATCGTGGCGACGGGCGATGGCGACGATGGCCTCCCGCCGCGCCAGACTCATGATGGCGGTGGTGGGGTTTTGCAGGGTCGGGGTGAGGTAGAGCAGCTTGGCCCGGCGGGTGCGGCAGGCGGCGTCCAGCGCCTCGGGCAGCAGCCCCTCCTCGTCCATCGCCAGTCCCACCACCTGATTCTTCAGCTGGCGGGCATTGCCCAGCATGCCGGGGTAGCTCAGCCCCTCGCACAGGATGGTCTCCCCCACGCAGCCGGTCGCCAGCAGCGCCAGCATGATGCCGTGCTGGGCGCCGTGGCTGAACAGCAGGCGATCCTCACTGCAGGCCACTCCTTGCTCCGCCAGCCAGTTGACGAACTGCTGGCGCTGATCCGGTCGTCCTGCCTCCTTGTCGTAGCCGAGCAGGGCGTTGAGATCCCCGTCCGCCACTTCCCCCAACATGGGGCGAATGATGGCCGCCCGATCCAGCTGCACCGGCAGGTTTTGCCATAGCTCGATGCGGTGCCCCTCCTCCTGGCGGATCACCCACTCATTGGCGGGATCCGTGTTCGCTCCCTTGACCCAGGTGCCGTGGCCCACCCGGGCGGCCAGCAGGCCGCGCCGCTCCGCCTCGCTGTAGGCGCGAGTGACGGTGCCAACGGTGACACCCAGACGATCCGCCAGGGATCGGTGGGTGGGCAATCGGGTCTGCGGTGGCAGCTCGCCATTCGCGATCCCCTGTTCGATAGCTTTGACCAGCTTGAGGTAGAGGGGGCCATCGAAGGCCGTAAGGTCGGGTGTCCAGATTGTCATGGTGACAATAAATCCATTGATCAAAATTTGTTGTCAATATAGCGTGAATTTCAACCTGATAACAACCAAATAGCACGCATTGTATCGATACAATGTGGCAAGCAAGGAGTCACAATATGACGATGGAGTGGTATGTCACCCTGTTCGGTTTTGCCGTACTCACCTGCGGTACGCCGGGGCCCAACAACCTGATGCTGACAGCCTCCGGCGCCAACTTCGGGGTGCGTCGCACCCTGCCACATCTGCTCGGGGTGGGGCTGGGGCAGCCGGTGTTGCAACTGGTGCTGGCGCTGGGGCTCTATCCGCTGTTCGAGCGCTGGCCCTTGTTGCGCCTCGGTTTGCAGATCTTCGGCAGCCTCTATCTGCTCTGGCTGGCGTGGCGTATCGCAGTGGCCGGGGCGCCGGGGGATCCGGCCCGACGCGCCCGTCCGCTAACCATGCTGGAGGGGCTGGGCTTTCAGTTCCTCAATCCCAAGGCGTGGATGATGGGGATCTCCGCCATCAGTCTGTTCAGCCTGCCCGGCGCCAGTTACTGGTCGAGTCAGCTGGCGGTGATGGTCATGTTTGTACTGGTGGCCCTGCCGGTCTGCTTTGTCTGGGTACTGTTCGGCCATCAGCTGAGCAACTGGATCAGCTCGGATCGGGGCTGGCGGCGACTCAACGGTTCTCTCGGTCTGCTGACGGCACTCTGTGTGGTGATGCTCTGGTATTGAGCCGTGTTGCGCTGATGGGGGAGGTGGCCTAGAAAGAGGCATTTCTGACTTGTCGCCACGGGGTTGGCTCTGCATATTAGAAGGCTTTCCCCATAACGGGTGCGTTGTATCGACAAGAGGTTGAGATGGATCTGAACTGGTTACTGCCCCTGGCGGGGTTTGCCCTGGTTACCTGCGGCACGCCGGGGCCCAACAATATGTTGCTCACCAGCGCCGGGGCGGCGCAGGGGTTTCGCCGCACGATTCCCCTGCTGGTTGGGGTGGTCGGGGGGATCAATCTGATGATCCTCGCCACCGCGCTGGGGCTTGGCGTGGTGTTCGAGAAGGTGCCGCTGCTGCACGATGGCCTCAAGCTTATCGGCTCGGCCTATCTGCTCTGGCTGGCGTGGAAGGTGGCGACCGCCAGCGGCCCGGCCGAGGGGAACCGGCCGCTCATTCCCGCCCATCAGGGGGCCATGCTGCAACTGCTCAACCCCAAGGCATGGATGATGGCGCTCTCCGCCATCAGCGGTTTCACCCTGGCGGGGGAGGCTTACTGGCCCTCCGCGCTCTGGGTGTTGGTGATCTTCTTTATTACCGGCCTCTACACCGGGGCGTTCTGGGTGCTTTTTGGTGCCCAGGTGCGGCAAATCATCCGCACAGCCCGGGGCTGGCGGCGTTTCAATCTCGGCATGGGGCTGGCGACGGCCGCCTGTGTCGGGATGATCTGGATTTAGCCCGGGGTTGACCCGGGCCTTTACCGGCTGTCTTGTTGGCCCTGCGGGGCCTTTTTTATCTCGATCCCGTGACCTTGCCTGCAAGGTGGCGTGGTTCTGCCCTCCCTTGGGATGAAAGGAGTTCATATGAAATGTATCGGTCTGCTGGGTGGCATGAGCTGGGAGTCCACCGTCAGTTACTATCAGGCGCTCAACCGCGGGGTGCGGGCACAGCTAGGTGGCTTGCACTCGGCGCGGGTGCTGCTCAATAGCGTCGACTTTGCCGGTATCGAGCGGCTGCAGCATGCCGGTGACTGGCCCGCTACCGCCCGCCTGCTGGCGGCGGAGGCGCGCAAGTTGCAGGATGGCGGCGCCGATTTCTTGCTGATCGGCACCAACACCATGCACAAGGTGGCGCCCGAGATTGAGGCGGCCATCGATATCCCGCTGCTCCATATCGCCGATGCCACCGCGGCCAAATTGCGGGCGGACGGGATAACCCGGGTCGGCCTGCTCGGCACCCGCTTCACCATGGAGCAGGATTTTTACAAAGGGCGCTTGCAGGAGCGCTTCGGGTTGGCGGTGCTGGTACCCGATGAGGCCGGGCGGGAGCGGGTACACAGGATCATCTATGACGAGCTCTGTCTGGGGGAGATCCGCGCATCGTCGCGGGCCGAGTATCTGGCGATTATCGAGGGGCTGGCGGCTGCGGGTGCCGAGGCGGTGATCCTTGGCTGCACCGAGATTGCCCTGCTGGTGGGGGATGCCCGGGCGGCGGTGCCGCTCTACGACACCACCGCCATCCATGCCGAAGCGGCGGTCGCGCTGGCACTGGCAGCTGATTAATAAACTGGTCAGATCTCACTATTCATGCTTGTCTCATACCCCTTGCCATAAAAGCGTGTAAAATTGCGCCCTGAATTTTCCCCGGCCAACGCGGGTTGGCTGCGGTTTCCTAGCATGCAAGGCTGACATTGTGACTGAAGTAGATAGATTCGCGGATATTCGCCCCTACCGCGATGAAGAAGTGCCGGCAGCCATCGAACGGCTGATCCAGGATGATGAATTTATCGGCGCCATCGCCAAGTATCGTTTCGGTTCCCTGATGAGCTGGCTGGGTTGGGCCATCCGCCCGATGATCCGCCTGTTCCTGCGCCGCAAATGGTCAAAAGTGACCACGGTGCATCAGGTCCAGATGGGGGTCACCCGGTATATGTCCCGCATGATCGCCACCTCCACCAAGGGGGTGACCTTCTCCGGGATCGAGCATCTGAAGAAAGAGCAGGGCTATCTGTTTGTCTCCAACCACAGAGACATCGCCATGGATCCGGCGTTCGTCAACTGGGGGCTGCACACCCACGGTTTTGATACCGTGCGCATCGCCATCGGTGACAACCTGCTGCGCAAACCCTGCGCCACCGAGCTGATGAAGCTCAACAAGAGCTTTATCGTCAAACGTTCCGCCAAGGGGCCGCGGGAGATGATGAAGGCGCTCGGCGAGCTGTCTGCCTATATTGGCAACTCGGTCCATGAAGGTCACTCCATCTGGATTGCCCAGAAGGAAGGACGCGCCAAGAATGGCGATGACAAGACAGATCCCGCCATCCTCAAGATGTTCTACGTCGACGGCAAGAAGCAGAAGATCGACTTCGTCGACTACATGCGCAGCCTCAATATCGTGCCGGTCAGCATCAGCTACGAGCTGGATCCGACCGACAAGGCGAAGGCGCGAGAGCTTTACGAGAAGTCGGTCAACGGCAGCTACGAGAAGGGCGAGTTCGAGGATATCGAGAGTATCGTCGCCGGTATCGTCGGTATGAAGGGGCGGGTACACGTCTCCTTCGGCGCGCCGATCACCGAGGGCTTCAGCGATCCGGACGAACTGGCCGCGCTGATCGACAAGGCGATCTGGAGCAGCTACCACCTCTTCCCCAGCAACTATCTGGCGGCAGATGTCTCCGGCAAGGCCAATACTATCGAACAGGCGGCCTTCCTGACTCGTCAGTCAGAGGTGCCGGAAGAGCACAAGGCGATCTGGCGGGCCATGTACGCCAAACCGGTGGAAAATGCCCAAAAGGCTTGAATGAAACCGGTTGTTAAACGGTTTTGCGAAAAAAACG
Organism: Aeromonas sp. R5-4; assembly: GCF_040908215.1. Lineage (NCBI taxonomy): Bacteria > Pseudomonadati > Pseudomonadota > Gammaproteobacteria > Aeromonadales > Aeromonadaceae > Aeromonas > Aeromonas sp. R5-4. Next base: position 105,262 of record NZ_JBFODG010000030.1, read on the forward strand.
GGCGCTGATGCGCCCGTTTTTGCGTCTGGTCAAAGTCGAGGGGGAAAGGGTGGTAAATAATATGGTTTCAGCTGGTACGATCACTATGAAAATGGGATTATGTCTCTTGGCAAGGTGCTGACGAGTGTGTAACAGTGCCCATATAGCTGAACATGAGCAAAAGCTCTAAACCGGTTTGCACGGATTGCAGACGGCATTATTGAAGGACCTGTCACAGGTCCTTTTTCATTGGCGGGCAAAGATGCCGCCCAGATATACCTAACAGGAAACAGACGCCATGATCACCGGTAGCCTGAACACCCTGCAGCGGACGCCGCTGCCCGCCCCGCTGGCCCGCATCATGGCTGAGGTAGTGAAGAGCGTGGCTCACTGGGGTGACGCTCCGCTCGGCAAGACCGAGATTGATGGCCTCAACCTGTTCTGTCTGGTGAGCGAGGATCTGACCGAGCCAGCCGCGGATCGCCGTGGCGAATTCCATCAGCAGTATCTCGATATCCAGCTGCTGCTGCGCGGTGAAGAGTGGATAGGTGTGGGCCCCCACGACTACGTGAGCGACGGCGCCGACCATCCCCATCCCGACCTCTGGTTTGTCGATGACGAGCAGACCAGCTACCTGGCGCTGCAACCGGGCGATTTCGCCATTTTCTGGCCGGGCGAGCTGCACCGCCCGCTCTGTACCTTCAACCAGCCCGCCAAGGTGAAGAAGCTGGTGGTCAAGGTACACAAGGATCTGCTGGTTATCGCCTGAGCATTCCCATTGAGGCGAGCCCTGCGCAGCTGATGCGTTGAGACTCGCAAGCATTGAAACCAGTGATACGCACCACAAGTTGCGATCACTCTTTCAAGAGCAAGAATTGAAAAATTGGACGCACCCTCCTGCGACCATAAGCCCCCGGCAGGGGAATCCCATCCTCTTTTGGATGACACGACACTGTCGGCATAAAGCCGAAGCACAGGAAGATGTAGAAAATGAGCAAGTTGGTATTGATCCTTAACTGCGGTAGCTCTTCCCTGAAATTTGCCGTAATGGACGCCGAAACAGGTGAGGACATGCTGTCCGGCCTGGCCGAATGCTTCAATCTGGATGATGCACGTATCAAATGGAAACTCCACGGGGTCAAGGGCGAAGCCATGCTGGGAGCGGGTGCCGCTCACCAGGAGGCCCTCGACCATATCGTGGGTCACATCCTGCCGCAGGATCCGACTCTTGCCGAGCAACTGGTGGCCATCGGTCACCGAATCGTACACGGTGGCGAGCAGTTCTCCCGCTCCGTGCGTATCGATGACGGCGTGATCGCCGGTATCGAAGCCGCCATTCCGTTCGCCCCGCTGCACAACCCGGCCCACCTCATCGGTATTCGCGCCGCGCTGAAAGTGTTCCCGCAGCTGTCCGAGAAGAACGTGGCCGTCTTCGACACCGCGTTCCACCAGACCCTGCCGCAAGAGGCCTACCTCTATGCGCTGCCGCACAAGCTCTACCGCGAACACGGCATCCGTCGTTACGGTGCCCACGGTACTTCTCACCGCTACATCGCGGAAGAAGCGGCAAAAGAGCTGGGCAAGCCGTTGAATGAACTGAACATCATCAACTGCCACCTGGGTAACGGTGCCTCTGTCTGCGCCATCAAGAACGGCGAATCCGTTGACACCTCCATGGGTCTGACTCCGCTGGAAGGTCTGGCGATGGGTACCCGCTCCGGTGATATCGATCCGGCCGTGGTCTTCTTCATGCACGACCAGCTCGGTTACAGCGTTGAGCAGATCAACCACACCCTGACCCGTGAGTCCGGTCTGTTGGGGATGACCGAAGCGAGCAGCGACTGCCGCTACGTCACCACCAACTACGCCACCGACGCCGGTGCCAAGCGCGCGCTGGATGTCTTCACCTACCGTGTGGCCAAGTATGTCGGTGCCTACGCCGCTGCGATGGACGGTCGTCTGGACGCCGTGGTCTTCACCGGCGGTATCGGTGAGAACGCCGCCATGGTGCGCGAGATGGTGCTGAACCGTCTGGCCCTGTTCGGCTTCAAGGTGGACAAAGAGGCCAACAACGCCGCGGTACTGGGTGGCGAAGGTCGCATCACCACCGCCGACAGCCGTTGCGCCATGGTGATCCCGACCAACGAAGAGCTGGTCATCGCTCGCGATGCCCTGAGCCTGGTCTGCTAAGTCAGCCTCGCTTTGAAACAACGCCCGGCCAGTGCCGGGCGTTGTCATTTCTGGCGTACGCCGATTTGACATGGGGGAGGGGAGCGGTACCCTGACCACCACTGTTTTTGCAGCCAGCGGGCTGCCCGGTTCGGGAGAGAGCAATGAAAGAGGCGTTTTTTAACTGGTTGTCGGGCCTTGGGGTGGAAGTGACCAGCCTGATGGCGCTGGTGATCGCGCTGGGCTTTATCGTCATCACCTCGTTGCTGCTGCACATGGCGCTGCACCGGGTACTGCTGGTCCGGCTGGTGGGGATCCTCGGCAAGGCCAAGCAGGTGTGGCTGCCGCCCCAGCTGCAACAGCGCCTCTTCAACCGGCTCGCTTTCGTGTTGCAGGGGGCCGTGCTGCTCGGTCAGGCGGAGATCTGGCTGCCTCGCCAATCAGATAGCCTCAAACTTATCGAGATGGTGGCCCAGCTCTGGATTTTGCTGTTCCTGCTGCTGGCCTTCTTCGCCCTGCTCGACTGCCTGTTGTCGGTGAGCCGTTACACCCGCCTTGGTCGGGATTTGCCCCTGCGCGGCATCTTCCAGGGGGCCAAGCTGGTAGGCAGCATTCTGGTGGGCATCCTGATGATCGCCCTGCTGCTCGGCAAGTCGCCGCTGTTCCTGTTCAGCGGTCTGGGTGCCATGACCGCAGTGCTGATGCTGGTGTTCAAGGACCCCATCCTCGGGCTGGTGGCGGGGATCCAGCTCTCCGCCAACCGGATGCTGAGCGTCGGTGACTGGCTGCAGATGGACAAGTACGGCGCCGATGGCGAGGTGACCGACATCGGGCTTACCACGGTCAAGGTGTCGAACTGGGACAAGACCATTACCACCATTCCTACCTATGCCCTGATCTCCGACTCTTTCAAGAACTGGCAGGGGATGACCGAGTCGGGCGGCCGTCGCATCAAGCGCAGCGTCAATATCGACATGACCAGCGTGCGTTTTCTGACAGCCGATGAGCAGTTGCAGCTCAAGCAAGCGCAGCTGCTGGCACCCTATCTCAGCCGCAAGGAGCAGGAGCTGAGTGCCTACAACCAGCAGCTGAGCGATGCCCTGAGCTGCCCCATCAACGGCCGTCACCTCACCAACCTCGGCACCCTGCGCGCCTATCTGGATGCCTATCTGCGTGCCCACCCCGGTATTCGCAAGGACATGACCCTGATGGTGCGCCAGCTGGCGCCCACGTCAGATGGTCTGCCGCTGGAAATTTATTGCTTTACCGCGACCACCGCATGGGCCGATTACGAAGGGATCCAGGCCGATATTTTCGACCATATCTTCGCCATCATTGAGCAATTTCATCTGCGGTTGCATCAATCTCCCACAGGTTACGACATGCGTGCCTGGCAACGGGGATAAACAGGGAAATGGGGCGGGTCGGAGACGCGGAAAAAACCGCATATTAATCATCGACCCGTCGCCACTTGTCAGTTGAAATTTGCCGTTTAGAGGAGAAAAATGGCGGCCTTCTCTTCGCGCCCCTGATCCCCTCTTGATCAGCTGCCAGCCCAGAGACGTCACTTCAAGTCATCATCATGGGAAAGTTATGAAGCTCCTTCGCAATAGTGTGGCAACACTCTGCTACAGCCTGCTGCTGACCGCTGCGCCGGTTTTCGCTGTTGAATATGCTCTGCCTGCGGCCAACAGCCGTCTGGTAGGGGAGAATCTGGAATATGTGGTTCCGGCCGAAGAGAACGGCCAGCCGCTGGAGGCCATTGCGGCCAAATTCCAGCTGGGGCTCACCAACATGACCGAAGCCAACCCCGATGCGGATCCCCTGTTGGTACAGACCGGCGAGAAGCTGGTGATCCCCCAGCAACTGATCCTGCCGGATGCACCCCGTGAAGGGATCGTGCTGAACGTGGCCGAGATGCGCCTCTACTACTACCCCAAGGGTAAAAAAGTGGTGGAAGTGCTGCCCATCGGTATCGGCCAGCTCGGCACCGACACTCCGGAAAACTGGGTGACCAGCGTGCAGCGCAAGAAAGCGGGCCCGACCTGGACCCCGACCGCCAAGATGCATGCCGAATATGCCGCCCGTGGCGAGAGCCTGCCTGCGGTATGGCCGGCCGGCCCGGACAACCCCATGGGTCTGTTTGCCCTCTACATCGGAAAGATGTACGCCATCCACGGTACCAACGCCAACTTCGGCATCGGCCTGCGGGTGAGCCACGGCTGTGTGCGTCTGCGCAACGACGACATCGCCTACCTGTTCAAGCAGGTACCGGTCGGTACTCGCGTCCAGTTCGTCAACCAGCCGATCAAGGCCTCTCTCGAGCCCAACGGTGTCCGCTATCTGGAAGTGCATCAGCCGCTGTCGCGCAGCGAAGAGGAGTTCAACTCCAAGCTGCCGGCACCGCTGCCGATGACCCCGGCGGTGACCCGTTTCATTGCCCACGCCGACAGCGACTCCCAACTGGTGAAGCAGGCGCTGGAGCAGCGCAACGGCATGCCGATGGCGATCAACCGCTAAGGGCAAATCCCCGTAACGACAAAGGGCGAACAGCATGCTGTTCGCCCTTTTTGTTTCTGCTAGGTTGACTCAGCTTCGTAGCAGATTTGTCTGCAGCTCGCTGCCGAGCTGATCGAGCAGCTGATAACGCGCCTTGTAGCTGGCCCGCTTGCGGGAGGGGATCTCCTCCAGCGTCTTGCGGGGCACCTCCAGCGGCAGGCTCATCCAGAGTTCATCTTGCACGCAGCCCTGATGCTCCTGCCACAAGCCGTCGAGATCGAACTTGACCCGATCGGCGGTGCGCTTGCTGCTCTGATAGACGTGGCTTTGGGTGCGGATCCCGAGCAGGCTCTTGCACGCCAGCCCCCGGGCCAGCTCGGCGGCCATATAGACCAGCAGGGACATGGGGCGCAGCCCGCCGCACGCCTTGGTGACCTGTTTGATCTCCTCGCTCTGCCCCTTGCCGCCCTGCAGCGAGCAGATCTCGAGGGTCGGGTTCGGCGCGGGGCGCAGATTGAGGGCCATGTAATAGAGCGCCGCGTCACCCAGCTTGAGGGTCAGGCTCATCTCCCCCTCTTTGCCCATGTGGGTTTGGTAATCCAGTTGCAGGGTGAGGGGGGCCGTCAGCTTGTCGCTCTGCCACTGGGCCAGCAGCAGGCCGCGCCCGCTGTAGATTGCCAGCTGTTGCGCCTTGGGCAGCTGACGTGCCAGCTGCTGGTAGTGGCCGCTGATAAGCCCCGCTCGCAGGCGCTTGCGGAGCCCTTTGTGGCGATAGGGGTGGATCGGCTTTTCCAGAATATCGGGGAAGCGGCTGATCGCCTGCGCCAGCAGTGGTTGCTCCTGCTGCTGGCGATAGAGGGCGCGGGCGCCGGGATTGAGCCAGAGACGCCCCACATACTTGGCCCGTCGGATGAGATGACCCGACTCCGCCACCGGATGAAGGCGGCGGGCGAGGGTTCGCAGGTGTGACAGATGAGATGACATGGTGCCGACCTCTGGCTGGTGTGATGAGACAGGGCGGGGAGTGTAGGAGCGGGGCGCTGGCTTGTAAAAAATGGATAGTAACAAAATGTGAAAACAGAACGCTCAGTAGCGGCGGGCGCTGCGATATGGACAATACGACCATGGCAGGAAATCTGGCGCCATCCTCTTGATGCGGCAGATGATTTGATGCGCAAAGGTTTTTATTGTGTTTTGTGTTTGTTAAAAGTGGTTGAGCTGGCGCGAACGGCTGATTAAGCTAGGCCGGTTTTTTAGGGATGAGCCCGTCACCAGAGCGGGCAGAAAATGACACAAAACGGAGTTTTGCATGACAGCTAGCACACCTATGTTAATCACCTTCCTGGTGTATATCCTCGGGATGGTGTTGATCGGCTTCGTCGCCTATCGCGCCACCCGCAACTTTGATGACTACATTCTGGGCGGTCGCCGGATGGGGAGCTGGGTGACCGCTCTCTCTGCCGGCGCCTCCGACATGAGCGGCTGGTTGCTGATGGGGCTGCCCGGCGCTGTCTTCGTCAGCGGCATCTCCGAGAGCTGGATCGCCATCGGTCTGGTCATCGGCGCTTACCTCAACTGGCGCTGGGTAGCGGGTCGCCTGCGGGTGCATACCGAGAAGAACCGCAACGCCCTGACCCTGCCGGACTATTTCACCTATCGCTTTGAAGATCACAGCAAGGTGCTGCGCATCCTCTCGGCGCTGGTGATCCTGCTCTTCTTCACCATCTATTGCGCCTCCGGCGTGGTGGCCGGTGCCCGTCTGTTCGAAAGCACCTTCGGCATGGATTACAACACCGCCCTCTGGGTCGGTGCCGCCGCCACCATCACCTACACCTTCTTCGGCGGCTTCCTCGCGGTGAGTTGGACCGACACGGTGCAGGCAACCCTGATGATCTTCGCCCTGATCCTGACCCCGGTCTTCGTCATCATCGCCGTCGGCGGGGTGGACAGCGCCATGATCGAGGTGGCCGCCAAGAGCGCTACCAACCTCGACATGTTCAAAAATCTGGATGTGATCGCCATTGTCTCGCTGATGGCCTGGGGCCTTGGCTACTTCGGCCAGCCCCACATTCTGGCCCGTTTCATGGCGGCGGACTCCCACCACTCCATGGCCAATGCCCGCCGAATCAGCATGACCTGGATGGTGTTCTGTCTGGCTGGCGCGGTGGCCATCGGCTTCTTCGGGCTGGCCTATTTTGCCCGCTTCCCGGAAGTGGCAGCTGGGGTGACCGGCAACCCGGAGCGGGTTTTTATCGAGCTCTCCAAGATCCTGTTCAACCCCTGGATCGCCGGGGTGCTGCTCTCCGCCATTCTGGCGGCGGTAATGAGCACTCTAAGTTGTCAATTACTGGTCTGCTCCAGCGCCATCACAGAGGATCTCTACAAGCCGTTCCTGCGCAAGAACGCCTCCCAGCGTGAGCTGGTGTGGGTGGGTCGCCTGATGGTGCTGCTGATCGCGGTGATTGCCATCGCCGTTGCCATGAATCCGGAAAACCGGGTGCTGGGGCTGGTGAGCTACGCCTGGGCCGGTTTCGGTGCCGCCTTTGGCCCCGTGGTGCTGCTCTCGGTGCTCTGGCCGCGAATGACCCGCAACGGCGCGCTGGCGGGCATGCTGGTCGGTGCCATCACCGTCATCGTCTGGAAGCAGTTCGGCTGGCTGGGGCTGTATGAGATCATCCCGGGCTTCCTGTTCGCACTGCTGGCCATCGTGGTGGGCAGTCTGCTGGGCGAAGCGCCCTCAAAAGCGATGCTGGAGCGTTTCCGCGATGCCGAGGAGGAGTACAACACTCCGGCCGAGAGCGCGGGAGAGCCGGTCGCGGTGAACTGATCCCCCTTACCGCTTTCTGATTGAGAGCCCCGCCCCCGGACAAGGAGCGCCCTGGTTGGCCATCCTTGCACCGGTTTGGCGGGGCTTTGTGCTATCTGATTCACTCTTGGGCACTTTTTTATGTTCGGCCGGTGGCTCCCGGGTGCTCGCTTTCTTTTGTCTTGGCACCGAATATGGGACACTAGGCCGCCTGAAGGAGACCTAGTGCATGCGGCTATTCACCCTGATCCTGATCCTCCTGCTGGGGGGACTGCAATATGACCTCTGGCTGGGGAAGAACGGGCTATCCGATTATCAGAACCTGTCGGAGGCCATCTCGCAGCAACAGCGGGACAACCAGACTCTCAAGGATCGTAACGACCTCATTTACCGCGAGATAGATGATCTCACCTCTGGCCTCGAGGCCATCGAGGAGTTGTCGCGCAACGATCTGGGTTACATCAAGCAGGGGGAGACCTTCTACCGGATCATCCCCAAAGAGAAAGACAAAGAGACAGCGCCGGACGATGAGCCCTACGATGACTGATGCCAGCCGGATATCCGGCCTGACGGCGATCGTCCCTGCCGCCGGTATCGGCAGCCGGATGGGGGCCGATTGCCCCAAGCAGTACCTGCAACTGGCGGGTAAAACCATTCTCGAACATACCCTGGAGCGGCTGCTCTCCCACCCGGCCATCGCCCAGGTGATCGTGGCGCTGGCGCCCCATGACCGCTGGTTCGAGGCCCTGCCCGTGGCGGCCGACCCGCGCATTGTGCGGGTAGAGGGAGGCGCCGAGCGCGCCTTTTCCGTCCTCAATGGTCTCCATGTGGCGCAAGGGGAGTGGGTGCTGGTGCACGATGCGGCCCGTCCCTGTCTGACTCACGGCGATCTAGATGCGCTGATTGCCGCGGCCATGAACTGCGGCGGTGCCATTCTCGGCAGTCGGGTGCGCGATACCATGAAACGCTCCGATGGGGAGGGCAATATCATCGCCACCGTCGAGCGCGAGCAGCTCTGGCATGCCCTGACGCCGCAGATGTTCCCTACCCGTGCCCTGAAGCGGGCGCTCGAAGAGGGGCTGCTGCTGGGCGCCACCATCACCGACGAGGCCTCCGCCATGGAGCGGGCCGGATTCACTGTGCGGATGGTGGAGGGGCGCGCCGACAATATCAAAGTGACCCGGCCGGAAGACTTGTCGCTGGCGGGGCTGTTTTTAAGCCAGCAGGCATAAGCCCCTCAGTCAGAACAGACCGTTCAGAGCAGAGTGTCTCGAACAAACAGGCCCGAACAAGGAGTTAGCATGATCCGGATTGGACATGGTGTGGACGTACACAAAATTGATGGGGTTGGTTTCAGCATGTTGGGAGGTTGCCGCTGATGATGCGCATTGGTCATGGTTTTGATGTTCATAAATTTGGTGGTGTTGGCCCCTGCATGCTGGGTGGCGTGCCGGTTCCCTACGAGCAGGGGCTGGTTGCCCACTCTGACGGCGATGTGGTGCTGCACGCGGTGAGCGATGCCCTGCTGGGGGCCATCGGTGCCGGTGACATCGGTCGCCACTTCCCCGATACCGCTGCCGAGTTCAAGGGGATCGACAGTCGCATCCTGCTGCGGGATGTCTTTGCCCGGGTACAGAAGGCGGGTTATGCCATCGGCAACCTGGATGTGACCATCATCGCCCAAGCCCCCAAAATGGCGCCCCATATCGACGCCATGTGCGCTGTGCTGGCCGCCGATCTGCAATGTGATTTGAACCGGGTGAACGTCAAGGCGACCACCACCGAACAGCTTGGGTTTACGGGGCGCAAGGAAGGGATCGCCACCGAAGCCGTCGTCCTACTGGTGAAACAATAATGCTGGAACAACTTGCCTATCTGCACGGGGCGCCCACCGCCCGCGGTATCCTCAAGGCCGAGGCCGCCGACTTCGTGGTCAATGAAGATCTCGGCTTCGAGCCCTGCGGGGAAGGGGAGCATATCTTCGTCCGTGTGCGCAAAACCGGCGAGAACACCGCCTGGGTGGCGGGTCTGCTGGCCGATGCGGCCGGGGTCAATCGCAATGCGGTGACCTGGGCGGGCCTGAAAGATCGCCACGCGGTGACCGAGCAGTGGTTCGGCATTCACCTGCCGGGCAAGGCCGAGCCGGACTTGTCGGTCATCGAGAGCGACAGCATCCAGATCCTGCAAGCCAGGCGTCACAACCGCAAATTGCGGGTCGGCTACCTCAAGGGCAACCATTTCACCCTGCGTCTCACCGGTCTGGAACAGGCCGACGGGCTGGAGGCGCGCCTGCAGGCCATCGCCACTCAGGGCGTACCCAATTACTATGGTGAGCAGCGTTTTGGCCGCGATGGCAACAACCTGGAAGCGGCCAAGGCGATGTTTGCCGGCAAGCGGATCAAGGATCGCAACAAGCGTTCCCTCTACCTCTCTGCCGCCCGCAGCATGCTGTTCAACGCCATTGTCAGCGCCCGTATCGAGCAGGGGCTGGCTCATCAGCTGCTGGCCGGTGATTGCGTGATGCTCAAGGGCAGCCACTCCATCTTCAGCGAAGAGAGCGTGACCCCCGAGCTGGAAGCGCGTCTTGCCTCCGGCGACGTGCAGCTCACCGCGCCCCAGTGGGGCCGTGGCCGTCTGGCCAGTCAGGGCGCCGCTGCCGAGTTCGAACAGGGCGTGCTGGCCCCTTACAGCGATTGGTGTGACGGGCTGGAGAAGGCCGGGTTGGATCAGGACAGGCGCCCCCTGCTGCTCAAGCCGGAGCAGATGAGCTGGCAGCTGGACGGCGAGGCGCTGACCCTCTCCTTCTTCCTGCCGGCGGGCGCGTTTGCCACCAGCGTGGTGCGCGAGTTAATGCAGGCCGAAGAGGCCGATCACGGTTTCAGGAATCAGACCGATGCGAATTCTGGTCAGTAATGATGATGGTGTGCATGCCGAGGGCATTCGTGCCCTCAGCGAGGCGCTGCGCGCCTGCGGCGAGGTCATTGTGGTGGCGCCGGATCGCAACCGCAGCGGCGCGAGTCACTCCCTGACGCTGGAAGTACCGCTGCGGGTTACCCGCATTGCAGAAAACGGCTTTAATGGGGGCGAGAGCTATGCGGTGAAGGGGACGCCGACCGACTGCGTGCATCTGGCGGTCAACGAGCTGGTGCGTCCTGAACCCGACATGGTGGTGGCCGGCATCAACCACGGCGCCAACCTGGGGGATGATGTCATTTACTCGGGCACGGTCGCCGCGGCCACCGAGGGGCGCCATCTTGGCTACCCCTCCATCGCCATCTCGCTGGTGGGCAAGACCCACTTCGCCACGGCGGCCCACTATGCGGCCCTGCTGGTGAAGGGGCTGATGAAACACCCCCTGCCTGCCGATCAGATCCTCAACGTCAACGTGCCGGACTTGCCCCTCGAGCAGATCAAGGGGATCAAGACCACCCGCCTTGGCAATCGCCACCGGGCGGAGTCGGTGATCTGCACCGAGGATCCCCGTGGCCAGCCCATCTACTGGATCGGCCCCCCCGGTAGCCAGCAGGATGCCGGTGACGGTACCGATTTTGCTGCCATCGAGCAGGGCTATGTCTCGATTACCCCTCTGACCATCGATATGACTGCCTACGACAGTCTCGCCGGTCTGGGGGCCTGGTTAGATCTGCAGGGATGAGGGTGGTGTGATAGTACAGCGCCTGTTAAATCAGCTCATTGCGCAGGATATTCGCGATTTTCGCGTGCTGGCGACCATCGCGAAAGTGCCGCGCCAGCTGTTCGTGGACGAGGCCATGGCGCACAAGGCGTGGGACAACACCGCCCTGCCCATTGGCCACGGCCAGACCATTTCGCAGCCCTATATGGTGGCGCGAATGACCGAGTTGCTGATGCAAAACAATCCGGCCCATGTGCTGGAGATTGGCACTGGCTCGGGCTACCAGACGGCGATCCTCGCCCATCTGGTGGAGCATGTTTATACCGTGGAGCGGATCAAGTCGCTGCAGTTCCAGGCCAGACGCCGACTGCGCCAGCTCGATCTGCACAATGTCTCGGCCAAGCACGGCAACGGCTGGCTGGGGTGGCCCAACAAGGGGCCTTATGACGCCATTCTGGTGACGGCCGCGGCGAGCGAGATCCCGACGGCACTCACCGATCAGCTGGCCGAAGGGGGCCGACTGGTGTTGCCCGTGGGTGACAGCCAGCAGACCCTGCAGCTGATCGAACGATCCGGATCCCAGCTGACCAGCCGTATTCTGGAGCCGGTACGTTTTGTTCCCCTGATTGACGGAGATGTTGAGTGAAGTTGTTTTCCCGTTTGTACGTACTGGTGATGCAGTGGGCTCGCCACAAGCATGCCCCCTGGTATCTCTCCATCACCGCTTTCATCGAGTCGGTATTCTGGCCGATCCCGGTGGACGTGATGCTGGCACCGATGGCGCTCGCCAAGCCCCACAAGGCGTGGCACTACGCCACGTTGGCTACCGTCTTCTCTGTGCTGGGCGCCCTGTTTGGCTATGCCCTTGGCTATGCCCTGTGGGATCCGGTCGTGCTGCCACTGGTGGAGTCTGTGGGCTATCAGGACAAGATCGAAATCGCTCGCAACTGGTTTGAGCAGTGGGGGATCTGGGTCATTTTCATTGCCAGCTTCACCCCTATCCCCTACAAGGTGTTTACCGTGACGGCAGGGTTGTTGCAAATGGCTCTGCTGCCCTTCATCATCACCTCCCTCATCGGTCGTGGCATGCGCTTTTTCCTGGTTGCGGGCCTGATGCGTTGGGGTGGCGAGAAGATGGAACGCAAACTGATGCACTACGTAGATGTGCTCGGTTGGCTCTGTATTGGTCTGGCCGTGGTGGCCTATTTCTGGTTTAGTCGTTAAGGATCCATTATGCGTTCGCGTATTTGGCAAGGAAGCAGTGTCGTGGTGTTGTCATGGCTGCTGCTTGCCTGCTCCTCCAGTAAAAATGCAGCTCCGGTAGATGGTGTTGATGAGGGGCAGTTTGTCTCGACCATTCCGGCTCGCCAAAGCGGTGCCCAGGTCAGCGCCCCCATTCAGGGCGGCAGCTATGTGGTGAAGCGGGGCGATACCCTCTACTCCATCGCCTTCAACTCCGGCAACGACGTGCCGTCGCTGGCCAGCCTCAACAATATCAGCCCGCCTTACAACATCTATCCGGGGCAGCGACTGCGGCTCGATGGCTCCAGCGCCAGCATGAGCAGCAGCCGCAGTGCCGGTACCTATGAGGTGCGCCGCGGCGATACCCTGAGCAGCATCGGCCGCCAGTTTGGCATGACGCCGCAGGCGCTGGCCCAGAGCAACAACCTGAGCGCCCCCTATGCGCTGCAACCGGGTCAGGTGCTCAATGTCCAGACCGCAGGCGGCGGTTCGACCCAGATGGTGGCTGCGACTCGTCCGGCAACCGTGACGCCGGTGGCCGTGAGCCGTCCCAGCAGCGGTCCGCGTCCGTTGGCCGAGCCGAGTGGATCTGGTCAGACCACGCCGTTCATCTCTCAAAAATCCGTTGCTCCGGCAGCACCGAAGGAATACGCTCAGGTCAAAGAACAAAAAACAAACAACTCCCAGTCGAGACTTGCTTGGCACTGGCCCGCAAAAGGCCGGATTGTCGAGGGGTTCTCTGTTGCAGAACAGGGTAACAAGGGGATCGACATAGCCGGCCAGAAGGGGCAACCCGTCTACGCCGCCAGCAGCGGTAAAGTGGTATACGCTGGCAGTGCTTTAAGGGGGTACGGCAAGCTGATTATCCTCAAGCATGATGATGACTATCTCTCCGCTTACGCACACAACGACGAGTTGCGGGTGAAGGAAGGGGACAGCGTCAAGGGGGGCTCGGTCATTGCCAACATGGGTAGCACGGACGCGCCGGATGTGCGATTGCATTTCGAGATCCGGTACAGAGGCAAGTCGATCAATCCGATGAGCTATTTGCCAAAGCGTTAACCCCAGAGAGACCGTCTTACTCTGGTAACGTCAGGGAGACACACCATGAGCCAAGAACAACTGGTAATGCAGGATGCAGAGTTAGAGTTTGACGCTGAACCCGAATCTCACGAGGTAGAAGAGTTGCAGGAGGTAGCCGCCGAGGCGGAAGATATTATCTCCGATGAGTTGCTGGCACCGGAACTGAACAAGGTGATGGATGCCACGCAACTCTATCTGGGGGAGATAGGTTTCTCCCCGCTGCTCACTGCCGAAGAGGAAGTCTACTACGCCCGTCGTGCCTTGCGCGGTGACAAAGCCGCCCGCAAGCGCATGATCGAGTCCAACCTGCGACTGGTGGTGAAAATCGCCCGTCGTTACAACAACCGCGGCCTGGTGCTGCTGGATCTCATCGAAGAGGGCAACCTCGGTCTTATCCGCGCGGTCGAGAAGTTTGACCCCGAGCGCGGCTTCCGTTTCTCTACCTATGCCACCTGGTGGATCCGCCAGACCATCGAGCGGGCCATCATGAACCAGACCCGCACTATCCGTCTGCCCATTCATGTGGTCAAAGAGTTAAACGTTTACCTGCGCACCGCGCGCGAACTCTCTCACCGTCTCGATCATGAACCGACCGCCGAGGATATCGCCTTCGCGCTGGATCGTTCGGTGGACGACGTGAACCGCATGCTCAAACTCAACGAGAAGATCACCTCGGTGGACACCCCCATCGGTGGCGATCGCGACAAGGCATTGCTGGATGTGCTCTCCGACGAGCGCGGCATGGGGCCTGAGCTGGAGTCACAGGAAGATGATATGCGCAGCAGCATTGTCCACTGGCTGGAGGAGCTCAACCCCAAGCAGCGGGAAGTGCTGGCCCGTCGTTTTGGTCTGTTGGGTTATGAGCCGGCCACCCTCGAGGATGTGGGGGCCGAGATTGGTCTGACTCGCGAGCGGGTACGCCAGATCCAGGTGGAGGGGCTGCGTCGTCTGCGGGAGATCCTGCTGAGCCAGGGGCTCTCCATCGAGGCGCTGTTTCGTACCAATTAAGCATCCGCACCAACTGATCAGCGCATCAGCCAGATAGCACGAGGGGAGCAACAGCTCCCCTCATTTTTTATTGCCTGTGGTCTGGCGATGGCTTCGTGGTTATACCAGCTCAGCCAGCATGGTGTCGGCGTAGGGCACCAGCGCTTCTCCTTTCTTCACCTTGGCCAGATAGTCCGGGTTGGCGATAAGTGGACGACCGATAGCCACCAGATCGAAGCGGTTAGCCTCGATGGCCGCAGCGGCGCGCTCGGCGTCGTAGTTGCCCACCCCGACCAGATTGCCTTTGTAGTGGGCACGCAGATAGTCGGAGGCGCGGCCACCCAGATAATCGAAGGTGAGGTTGTCATCAAAGATGCCGAGGTGGATATAGGCCAGCGGGCGATCGTTGAGCTTGCCCAGCAGATAGTCGAACACGGCGCGATCTTCCGGGCTGCCCGCCAGATGGACATAGGCACCCGGGGAGAGGCGAATACCTACCCGATCACCACCGATGCGGGCGCTGATGGCATCGACCACTTCCAGCGCGAAGCGGCTCATCTTTTCCGGGCTGCCGCCGTAGTTGTCGGTGCGCAGGTTAGTGGAGTGGTGCAGGAACTGGTCGATCAGGTAGCCGTTGGCGCCGTGGATCTCCACCCCGTCAAAGCCCGCCTCGATGGCGTTGGCTGCGGCTTGGGCGTAATCCTGTACCAGCAGGGCTATTTCGGCCTCGGTCAGGGCGCGCGGCACCTGATAGGTGAGCTCGCGCATGCGGGGCACAGTGCCCTCGTGCGCCACGGCAGAGGGGGCCAGCACTTCAGCCTGATGGAAGAAGGGGTGGGAGAGGCGACCGACGTGCCACAGCTGGGCGAAGATCTTGCCACCCTTGGCGTGCACGGCGCTGGTCACTTTCTTCCAGCCATCGATCTGAGCCTGGGTGAAGAGGCCCGGGGTATTGGGGTAGCCCTGCGCGTCGGGGCGGATGATGACGGCCTCTGAAACAATCAGGCCGATATCGGCGCGGCGGCCGTAATAGGCTGCCATCTGCTCGGTCGGCACCAGACCTGGGCCTGCCATGCAGCGGGTGAGCGGGGCCATCATGAAACGGTTGGCCAGGGTCAGAGTGTCATTGAGTCGATACGGCTGAAACAGGGTATTCATGATAGGTTGTCCTGAACGGGTTATTCTTGAACGTGCATTCAAGACGTTTTTTGCGTCGGGCGCAAGCTTTTTTTGAATGCGCGTTCAAGAAGGTTGGCCCGAGCGGGCGGCTGGGGTAAACTTGCCGCCCTTTCCAGCCACTCTTTATCGGCGGGCTCTGTTGCCCCTTGCCGGTGAACCATTTCCCACGGGAGGAACCATGCGCATAGCCGAGTTTGATCGGGACGAGGTACTGCGAAATGCCATGGAAGCGTTTCGCGCCAAGGGATATGCCAAGACCACCATGCAGGAGCTGGTGGCTGCCACCGGCCTGCACCCGGGCAGCATTTACGGCGCCTTTGGCAACAAGCGCGGCCTGCTGCTGGCGGCGGTGGATCACTATGTCGAGGGTAAACGCACCCTGCGCCGCTCCCTGCTCGACAACCCGAGCCCGCTGGCGGGCCTTGCGGCCTATCTCGACCGGATTGTGGGGGAGGCGCTCTGCGGCTCCTGTCTGGTGACCCGCACCATGATGGAGCTGAGCGAGCAGGATGAGGAGCTGACCCAGCGGGTCAAGGGGATCTATGGCGAGCTGGAGCAGGATCTGGCCGAGTTGCTGACACAGGCGCAGGCCAAGGGTGAACTGGCCCCGGATAGCAATATCCACACCCTCACCGCACTGCTGCTGATCAACCTGCAAGGGCTGGTCACCTTCGCCCAGTGCCGCCCCGATCGCCCCCTGCTCGACGACGTAGTCGCCCAGCTGATGCGGGCCCTGCGGGCGTAACGCGATACAGCAGAAACAACAGTGGCTCCTGAGGGAGCCACTGTTGTTTTTGGGAGGCTTACCTCAGCATTACCTTGGCCCCACCAGCTCTTTCATCAAATCTTTCAGCCATACCAGTGCTGGTTGCTGTGCGTGCACTGGATGCCAGACGCAGTTGAGGTGGTAGTCGGGCACATCCTCGGGCAGCGGCAGGCTTTTCAGCGGCCAGTGGGTGGCGAGCAGCTCGGCCACCATGCTGGGCAGCACCAGCAGGTGATCGCTCTGGCTAACGATGGCGGCGGCGGACATATAACTCTGACTGTTGACCGAGATGGTGCGGCTAAAGCCCTGACTCTTCAGATAGCGGTCGAGGCTCGCCTCCGAGGTGCCCAGCGGCGAGTGGAACACATGGGGCATGGCGATCAGCTGCGGCAGGGTGATGCGCTCCTGCCACAGGGAGGGGTCATCCTCGGCGCCGGAGGGGGCCGATTTGGCAATCGGCAGATCGGCGCGCACCAGCCCGGCCAGCGGCTCGGTGAGCCAGGTCTCCTTGCCGAGATACCCCGGTACCTGCATGTATTCGTCAAAGCCCAGCACCAAATCGATCTCGCCGCTCGCCAGCTCGGCTTCGGGCAGGGTGTCGCGCAGGATGCGGATCTCGATGGTGACCCCCGGCGCCAGCCGTCTGAGCCGCTGAATAAGCGGTGGGATCAGCACGCACTCCACGTAATCTGTGGTGCAGAGCACGAAGCGCCGCTTCGACTGGCTCGGCTCGAACTCTTCTTCCTCGGTGAGCTGCTGCTCCAGCAGCCGCAGCGCCTGCTGCACCCCGAGATGCAGCCGCTGGGCGCGCGGGGTCGGCAGCATCCCCTGCGGGGTGCGTACCAAAAGCGGGTCGCCGAGAAAGGTGCGCAGCCGGTTAAGGGAGTGGCTCATGGCGGGCTGGCTGATAAAGAGCGCCTCGGCGGCGCGGGTAACGCTGCCCTGCGTCATCAGGGCGTCAAAAGCGAGCAGCAGATTGAGGTCGAGCTGGTGCAGTTTCATGGGGGGATTATTCGCCGTGTTTATGGGATAATCCATCCTATTCATTTGATGGATGGGGGCGCAACGTCTTACTCTGCGACCCACTGTTATTTTTCCGGGTTCCCGCGCCGCATCGGGCGTAAACGGGGCCTCAATCCATGCAAGGAGCCTTGCGATGAGCATCAAGACCATTAACTCCACGCCGGCCGCCGACGGCTTCACCATGCCCGCCGAGTGGGCGCACCAGCAGGCCGTCTGGATGATCTGGCCGTTTCGCCCGGATAACTGGCGCGTAGCCGGTCGCTTCGCGCAAGAGACCTTCGCCAAGGTGGCCGATGCCATCGGTGGCGCCACCCCGGTCTTTATGGGGGTGCCAGCCCAGTTTATGGAGCAGGCCCGCGCCATCATGCCCGCCCACGTCACTCTGGTCGAGATGAACAGCGATGACTGCTGGGCCCGCGATACCGGCCCGACCATCGTCACCAACGCGGCCGGCGAGTGCCGTGGGGTGGATTGGGGCTTCAACGCCTGGGGCGGTCACAAGGGCGGTCTCTACTACCCGTGGAATCAGGATGAAGAGGTCGCAGCCCAGATGCTGGCCCAGCACGGCATGGCTCGCTACGATGCGCCGCTGATTCTGGAAGGGGGCTCCATCCACGTCGATGGCGAAGGCACCTGCCTGACCACCGCCGAGTGCCTGCTCAACGAAAACCGCAACCCGCACCTGACCAAAGCGCAGATCGAAGCGCACTTGCGCGACTATCTGGGCGTCACCAGCTTTATCTGGCTGGACGAAGGCGTCTACATGGACGAAACCGACGGCCACATCGACAACATGTGCTGCTTCGTGCGTCCGGGTGAAGTGGCCCTGCACTGGACTGACGACCAGAACGATCCCCAGTACGCCCGCTCCGTGGCCGCCCTCAAGGTGCTGGAAGCGGCGGTCGATGCCAAGGGTCGCAAGCTGAAAGTGTGGAAGCTGCCCCAGCCGGGCCCGCTGTTCTGCACTGAAGAGGAGTCTGCCGGTGTCGAGAGCGGCAGCGGTGTGCCGCGCGAGGCCGAGGGCCGTCTGGCCGGTTCCTACGTGAACTTCCTCATCACCAACGATCGCATCGTCTATCCGCTGCTGGATGCCGCCACCGATGGCGAAGCCCAGCGCATTCTGGAAGAGATCTTCCCGGAGCACACCGTGATCGGCGTACCGGCCCGCGAGATCCTGCTGGGCGGTGGCAATATTCACTGCATTACCCAGCAGATCCCCTCCGGCAAATAAGAACCGGTTCCGGTGAGTATTCAAAACCCCACTCAGTGGGGTTTTATCTCTTGATGGTGTGATGGTCGCAGGCGCTGATGCGGCGATCATCATGACAAACAGTCACCCTTTTACAGGAGATCAAAATGATCGAAGTGACCGAGGTTTCCATTGCCGAGCTGCGTGCCGCGCTCGAATCAGGCCGCACCACAGCGGTCGAACTGGTCAAGGCCTATCTGGCCCGGATCGAGGCCTACAACGGCCCCGAGACTGCCACCAAACTCAATGCCGTGGTGGTCGCCAATCCCGATGCGCTGAAAGAAGCCGAGGCTTCCGATGCCCGCCGTGCCCGTGGCGAGACCCTGAGCCCGCTCGACGGCATCCCCTACACCGCCAAAGACAGCTATCTGGTCAAGGGGCTGACCGCCGCCTCCGGCAGCCCGGCCTTCAAGGATCTGGTGGCCCAGCGCGATGCCTTTACCGTTGAGCGCCTGCGCGCCGCCGGTGCCATCTGCCTTGGCAAAACCAATATGCCGCCGATGGCCAATGGCGGCATGCAGCGCGGCGTCTATGGCCGTGCCGAGAGCCCCTACAACGCCGACTACCTGACCGCGCCGTTTGCCTCCGGCTCCTCCAACGGTGCCGGTACCGCCACCGCCGCCAGCTTCTCCGCCTTTGGTCTGGCCGAAGAGACCTGGTCGAGCGGCCGTGGCCCGGCCTCCAACAACGGCCTGTGCGCCTATACCCCGTCCCGTGGTGTCATCTCGGTGCGCGGCAACTGGCCGCTGACTCCGACCATGGATGTGGTCGTGCCCTATGCCCGCACCATGAACGACCTCCTGGAAGTGCTCGACGTTGTGGTGGCTGACGATGCCGACACCCGTGGCGATCTGTGGCGCATGCAGCCCTGGGTGCAGCTGCCCAAGGCTTCCGAGGTGCGTCCGGCTTCCTATCTGGATCTGGCTGCCAAGGTCGATGCCCTGAAGGGCAAGCGCCTCGGCGTGCCGCGCATGTTTATCAACAAGGATGAACTGGCTGGCACCAGCGAAAACCCCGGTATCGGCGGCCCGACTGGTCAGCGCATCCATACCCGCGACTCCGTGATTACCCTCTGGGAGCAGGCCCGTCATGCGCTGGAAGCCGCTGGCGCCGAAGTTATCGAAGTGGACTTCCCGTTGGTCTCCAACTGCGAAGGGGACAGACCCGGCGCGCCGACCGTGTTCAATCGCGGCATCGTGAGCCCGGAGTTTCTCAACGACGAGCTGTGGGAGCTCTCCGGCTGGGCGTTCGACGACTTCCTGCGCGCCAACGGCGATCCCAAGTTGAACAAGCTGGCCGATGTCGATGGGCCGAAGATCTTCCCCCACGATCCGGGCACCCTGCCGAACCGCGAGGGCGATCTGGCGGCGGGCATGGACGAGTACGTCAATATGGCCAAGCGTGGCCTGAAATCCTGGGACGAGATCGCCACAGTGCCGGATGGCCTGCGTGGTCTGGAGAAGACCCGCAAGCTGGATCTGGAAGACTGGATGGACGGGCTCAAGCTTGACGCCGTGCTGTTCCCGACCGTCGCCGACGTCGCCCCGGCTGATGCGGATGTGAATCCGGCCTCTGCCGATATCGCCTGGAGCAACGGCATCTGGGTTGCCAACGGCAACCTCGCCATTCGCCATCTCGGCGTGCCGACTGTTACCGTCCCCATGGGGGTGATGGCCGATATCGGTATGCCGGTGGGCCTGACCTTCGCCGGTCGTGCCTATGACGACAACAACCTGCTGCGCTTCGCCTCGGCCTTCGAGTCCACCGGCAGCAAGCGGATGGTGCCGCCACGGACGCCGCCGTTGGTTTGATTGCCACAGCTGGCCTGATTGTTGTTAGATCAGAGACAAAGAGAGAGGGAGGCATCATGCCTCCCTCTTTTTTTCGTCCATGTTCCGGCTTTGGCCATCACACCCGGATGTTCTGGCCCGCACCCATTTCGCTTTTTGTCACAGGCGGGGTCTGCTCATCTTGGGACAAGCTGGCCTCCCACTCGTGGGCCTTCTCCAGCAGATCGGCGAGGCTCTCCCTGATCTGCTGCGGACGATAGCTCCCCAGCGCTATCCGGGAGAAAAACGATACCCGCTCGGTGCCCGGATAGATGCCGACCCCGTAGCCATGGCGCAAGGGGGCGAGGGCATGCTCGCCAAAGCGCAGGAACAATTCGCGAGACAGGCGCTCGGGAAGATCGCTCGCCGTGGTCACCGAGAGCACCAGTGCCATCTCGTCGGGTTGAGCCACGATATTGACCACAAAGGGGGCGCTCGCTTCCTCTGCTGCTCGCTGGATCTCGAACGTGCAGACGCCGTTTTCATCGAAGGCCAGCGGTTCGACCGACAGCTCGGCCACGATTTTCTGATAGATATCCAACACAACACTCCAGTCCGGTTGCCCGGTCGTCTTCGAAGGGGCAGGGCACGATCACCAAGAGACGGCCCGCCACCGAGCGGGCCGGGCCGTCATCCATATTCATGGCAAGGGTTACACCTTGATATTGAGTGCTCGGCCCTCTTCCAGCTCGAACACCCGGACATCGCTCACCGGATTGTCGTTAAAGCGCACACTTTTCTTCATCTTGGCGGCGACGTTCTCCCCGTCCGATTCGCCAGTGTGCTCTTCGACCTGCGGTGAGGTCTTGTTGGCGCGGGTGTTTGCCTCGGTCAGGGCGTCCAGCTCGGCGTTGGCTCTTTGCTCAAACAGCTGGACGAAGCTGCGATTGAACTCGGCATTGACCTTGGCGTTGAACGCCTCCGATTCGTGGCCCAGCGTATTCAACGCCGAACTGAGTGCCTCACCCGAGAGTGACTCGTGCAGGGAGAACGTCCGCTCGATCACCCGACTGCTCAGCATGCTGAAGATGGCATCTTTACCGTTGATAAAGCTGGAGAAGTGCTGCTGCACAAAGCTCAGGGAGTCCTTATCCAGCGTCTCCAGACCGAGGCGCTTCTTGTTGGCATCTGTGATATCGGCCATGGTCGCCGTTTTGGGGTCGCTACCCGGCTTCAGATATTGGGCCTCGTTCTTGAACTCGCTGACGGGCTGGTTAAAGGCTTGCTGCACAATCTTCTTGGCTTGGCCAAGTTCGGTCAGCTGCCGCTGCACCTCGGACTGAATTTGAGTGGCCCGGGTGGTGAGCGCACTCTCCCCCTTGGTGGTGGCGCGGCTAAAGAAGTCGACCACCGCATTTTTGATTCGGCCCAGCGTGCTTAAATGGGCCAGGTCCCGTTGTACGGAGACATCCCCACTCTTGCCGATATGAATGGTGTATTCCTTGCCTTCACCCAGATGAAGGGCAAGCTTCTGATTGCTGCCGGGATTGACGTTGGCGAGCTGCAGGCTGTCGATAGCCTTCAACATCACCGGGGTAGCTCCATGAATAGCCATGACCTTGGTTCCTTATCTCACTAACAAGCGATACATCTGGCCTGCATCATACCCGTCAGGGAAAACGCCGTTTATTAGCCATGGTTGCACTATTTTAGTTTGGGGTTGGTCTGCGCTGGCGTCTGTGAGGAGGGCGCAGCTCGTTGTGTCGCCTCGGCTTTGAGTCCAATAGCAGCAAGCGAATGGTGCCGCCGCAGACGTTACCATAGTCTTGATTTTGAAATGAAAATAAATATCTCTGATTCGACATAAAATACCAAAAACCACCCGCATTATGCAGGTGGTTTATTTTAAATTAAAAGGCGTGGAATGTTTTCAAAATCAGAAAGTTTATGTGGCTTACAGCAATTTGCTCAATGAATAAAAACTGTGAATGAGTTTAATGCTAAGCCATTATTTAAGTGGGCTAATGGTGTACTAGTGACTGTAACATTAAAATTATGAGCATCAGTGACTATTTTTAATACATAAAGACCAAGGCCACAACCTTCTACAGACATTTCACGAGCTTTTTTAGTTCGAAAACCTCTTAAAAATAAGTGCTCTATTTCAGAGCTTGGTATTTCAAATCCTATAGAATTGACACTCATGCGCAGAGTATCATCTATTTCATCAAAGACAACTTCCACATCCCCAGAACGTTTGTATTTTATAGCGTTTTGAATTAACGATAATGGTACTATCTTAAATGATTCATAAACTTTATGTTTGTTTTCAACCCTCCCTCTTAAAATTACATTAGCTCTATTTTTGTTCGTTGTTGAATGAGAGAGCACAAGTTTTATTTTATGTACCATGCTATATATATCAGTAAGCTTTTTCCTACCAAATTGAGCGCTTGCAGGATTGAAATATAATGCAGTAGTATCCAAAGAGTCTAGTAACATGGCGCTGGTTTTGTATAGGCTCTTTAGATCTTCGGATGCATTTTCAAAAGAAAGGCCTTTTGATTTTGTATTCGCATCTAATAATCTATTGCTATAATAGCTTATTTCTCTTGCCCATTTTACGAATTCATGGAATTGATCAAAATTATTCTTTGCGGTTTTTGTTACTAAAGATTGGATGATCGTATTTTTTTCATCTAATGTGGAAAACCATAGTGCTATTGCATCTCTGCTAGTTTTTCTTTGTGACAGAACTATGTTTCTTTTGTGTTTTTTACTTGTATTCTCACCTGAAATAAATACACCAGATACTGTGACTAACTGTCCTGATATCTTCCTAGATATATGAGTTAGACCATGTTCACATGTATGCTCATCTTGGCCATTCGAGTGAGTACGGCAAAGCTCATTACAGTTTGAGTAACTTTTTATTTTACTACCTTCAAATAATTTATCGCCAATATATACCGGCCATGGTGTATCAATAATTCTATTTTCAAGTATTGAATTAATCATTTTTTATTCTATCTAGTAGGATTTTGCTGTTGTTAATAATTTCTTGTGACTCACTTCTCGCATTCATATGAATCACGTTCAAAAACTCACCTTCATCGCATCTATTTGAAATGAAATAGATGATAGTCTTTTTCATTTTATTCTTCTTAGTTGAACTAATGTCTAGCTTTTTTATTCGGCTTTCAATGTCGGTAGCAATACATTTTGCATCGAAGAATTCTTTTTTAAGCTCGTTTATCAACTCTCTGATTTTATACTCATCTATCGGTTTGTTTACCGTGGCATCAGAGCTTCTGAAATAGTCATTTAATTCTGTATGAAAATATCCTGAAGACACTGCGACAACAGGCATTAGTGGCCTGGTCTCTTTAATTATCTTAATGAGTTTTGCTCCGCCTTCATCTAGATCTTCTTTTACAACCCCTTTTACATCTAACAGTACAAGGTCATTTTTCACTAATGAGTCAGAGTCTGCAAAAGATACTGATTCATATTCTTTTACAGTAAACCCCAAGTCTTTAATATATTTAATGGGATAGCTGTCTATTTCGTCATCAACGATCGCTATCTTAAATTCTGATCTAAGGTTTAGCTTTTCAATGTAGCTATCTAAACTATATTTTTTGAATAAACCAGTAATGGTTTCTTTCGGCACAAGCCAAAATAAAACTGCTAAAACTATCCCTAAAACACCTAAAGTAAACTCTATAGAATCCATAATGTACCGACAATATAAAAGTTGATTGTATAAAAAGTTATTTATGTTGCGGCAATATGATATAGATAAATCTGTCATTTGGAAGGGCAAGTTAAGACAAAGTCGCTCTGGATCAATGAAGTAGTGGGAAGATTCACTGACTCGAGTTGTGAATAAAATGTTGTTAATAGATTCCTGGAGTCTTGCTTCTTCTTATGTTGTGATCATGATTCATGTTGTAAACGGACGATTACGCTGCGCTAATCGTCCCTACATCAAGGCGCTGATTGCGTGTTTTGAGCCTTTACCTCTCTCAGCTTCCCGCACCATCAATCGCCATATTGGTCGTGGCTCGTCGTCGATTCCCCCCTGATTTTTCTGAATTTTCCCAGACTTCACCTTCTCTTCACACAACCTCATTTTCCCCTCACAAATCCCCCGTATCTTCTGCTCACTGCTTAAAAGGCCCGGCTTGCCACAGGGGTGGCGAGGGGGCGGTTGGTTCGAGGGAGCAAGATGATGAAAGGTTGGATGAAGTGCACATTGGCCGGGGCCGTGGTGCTGATGGCGAGTTTCTGGGGTGGCAGCGTGCGGGCGGCGGGGATCTCCCTCAAGCAGGTGAGCGGCCCTGTTTACGTGGTTGAAGATAACTACTACGTAAAGGAAAACTCCATGGTCTATTTCGGGGCCAAGGGGGTGACGGTGGTGGGGGCGACCTGGACGCCGGATACCGCCCGCGAGCTGCACAAGCTGATCAAACGGGTCAGCAGCAAGCCGGTGCTGGAGGTGATCAACACCAACTACCACACCGACCGGGCGGGCGGTAATGCCTACTGGAAGTCCATCGGGGCCAAGGTGGTGGCGACGCGCCAGACTCGGGATCTGATGAAGAGCGACTGGGCCGAGATTGTCGCCTTTACCCGCAAGGGGCTGCCGGAGTATCCGGATCTGCCGCTGGTGCTGCCGAACGTGGTGCACGATGGCGACTTCAAGCTGCAAGAGGGCAAGGTGCGCGCCTTCTACGCGGGCCCGGCCCATACGCCGGACGGCATTTTTGTCTACTTCCCCGATGAGCAGGTGCTCTATGGCAACTGCATCCTCAAGGAGAAGCTGGGCAACCTGAGCTTTGCCAATGTGAAGGCCTATCCGCAGACCATCGAGAGGCTGAAAGCGATGAAGTTGCCGATCAAGACGGTGATTGGCGGTCACGACTCGCCGCTGCACGGGCCTGAGCTGATTGATCACTATGAAGAGCTGATCAAGGCGGCGCCGCAGTCATAACGGCTGCGCGACAGACTGGTAGCAAGCCTTGCCATTGCTGCAATCAGCAGCCATAACGGCACACCACAAAACGCCCGCTTTCAGGAAATAAGCGGGGGTTTTGCTGTTGCGGCTTTTCTGCGGCCACTTATTGCGGGCGTTGGCACGGCGAGATTAACGCTGTTCAAGGGAGGTGGGCTTTCATAAGATGGCCCTCTCTCTTTTCCCTGAAAGTTATCCATTTTCGTTATGCAATACGCCTCTCTCGCCCGCCTCAAACAGGCCTTTATCACCGGGATGTGGGCCTCGCTGGTCAGCATCGTTATTGGCTTCGCCTTCAAGGTGTGGCTGGCGCAGTGGGTCGCCAAGGGGGAGCTGGCGCTGTTCAACAGCGTGGTGGATTTGATCTCCCTCTCCTTTATCCTGATGACAGGTTTTCGCTCCTCCATGGTGGTGAGCTACTCCCAGACCAAAAACGATCGGGACATCATCAATATCTTTCGCTACTTCCTCATCGGCATCGTGCTGCTCACCTGGGGGGCGGTGATCCCCTATATCAAGCACGGGCTCCATATCCGGGTGGAGTATCTGCAACTGGTGGGGGTCATCTTCGGGCTGGGGCTCAAGGTCTACTTCACCAATCTGGTGGCCATGTACCGGATGTATCAGCTCTCCAACCGGGTCACCTGGCTGGAGCCGCTGGCCAATGGCCTGCTGTTTATGGCCTGTTACTTTGGGCTGGGGATGGATGCGCTTGCCTCGCTCTTCTACGGGCTGACCTTCTCGTCGCTCGCCATCGCCGGTTATATGTATGTTTCGCGTCGTCGGGCTATCGCCACCAAGCCGCTGGCCAAGGTGGCGCTCGGCCCCGAGATGGTGAGCTATGTGAAGAAGAGCTTTACCGCATCCCTGGAGGCGGGGGCCAGTATCCTGATGATCTACATCACTGTGCTGCTCACCATCCGTCACTTCAGCGTCGACGAGCTGGGGGATTTTCAGGTGGTGGTGCGTCCCATCTTCACCTATATGACCACCCTGTTTGTCTTCCCCATCTACCGCTTTGTGCTGCCTGAGCTGGCGGTCAATCTGCGCAATGGCGATCATCGCCAGATAAGGCTTATTCGCCGCTGGATCTTCCGCCTCTCCGCCATTGTCAGTCTGGCCTTCTTTGGCTTGATGCTGCTGGCGGGCAAGCCGCTGGTGCTGTTGTTCTTCCCTGCCGACTACGTGGGGGCGGTGCCTGTGCTGTTCCACTTCTCCATCTTCTTTATCTTTATGATGCTCAACGGCTATCAGCTCGCCTATATCAAGGCTCACGGTTACTTTACCCGGAGTTTGCTGATCCGGTTGGCGGGCATAGTGGCGCTAGTCGCCGCCTACTATCTGGTGGCCGAGTTCACCGCCAACGTGGTGGCGATTATCGTGGCGCTGGGCCTCGGCTATATGGTGATGTTTATCCTATCGACCCTGGCAGAGCGGCAGATCCTGCGTACCCTGCCACTGGTGCTGGCGACCCGCTAGGGTGTGACTCGCCAAGAGCAGGCTTCTGTCAGATAACAAAAAACGCCCGTGCGGGCGTTTTTTATTGGCGGCGCAGGGCAGGCTTAACGCTTGCCCTTGCCACCCTTGTTGCCAGCGAGGGCCTGCTTTCTGGCGCGTTGCTTCTGGGCCGCCTTGCTGTTGCGGCGCGGCTCGAGCTCGAAGCGGGTGAGATCCGGCTCAAAGCCGGGGAACCACTGCTGGGGCAAACGGGTGTCGAGTACCGCTTCCACCTTCTCCAGCAGCGGTGCATCTTCCGGGCTGAACAGGGTAATGGCGAGCCCCTTGTTGCCAGCGCGACCGGTGCGACCGATACGGTGGACGTAATCCTCTGCCACAAACGGGAACTCGAGGTTAATCACGTAGTTGAGATCGCTGATATCGAGGCCGCGGGCCGCCACGTCGGTGGCAACCAGCGCCTGCAAGGTGCCGGCGCGAAACTCCAGCAGCACCTTCTCCCGCGCGCTTTGCGACAGATCGCCGTGGAAGGCGAGGGCATTGATGCCCGCTTTGCCAAGCTGCTGGGCCAATTTGTCCGCCCCTTGGCGGGTGCGGCTGAAGATCAGTGCCGGTGCCCACCCTTTCACTTTCAGCATGTGTTCGACCAGCGCCAGCTTGCGATCGCTGTCCACCGTGTAGACCCGCTGCTCCACCTCGGCCGCCGTGGTGTTGCGCGGTGCCACTTCAATCAGCTCGGGGTCGCGCAGCAGCACCTTGCAGAGGGCAAACAGGTTGTCGTCGCAGGTGGCGGAGAAGAGCAGGGTCTGGCGACCCGCCGGGATCTGTTTCAGCAGCGCCTTGATCTCGTCCATAAAGCCCATGTCGAGCATGCGATCCGCCTCGTCAAACACCAGATGGCGGAGGCTATCAAGGCTCAAGGCCCCCTGACGCAGA
The DNA here is from genome assembly GCF_040908215.1 of Aeromonas sp. R5-4. Lineage (NCBI taxonomy): Bacteria > Pseudomonadati > Pseudomonadota > Gammaproteobacteria > Aeromonadales > Aeromonadaceae > Aeromonas > Aeromonas sp. R5-4. The sequence goes on from NZ_JBFODG010000030.1 coordinate 133,055, forward strand.
TGGTCGAGCAGACGGCCCGGGGTGGCGATCAGGATATCCACCCCGGTCTGAAGCGCCTCCACCTGCGCCGCGATACTCACCCCGCCGTAGACTTGCGTGCTGGTGAGACCGGTGCCCTGGCCGTAGCGCGCCACGCTCTCGGCGACCTGCACCGCCAGCTCGCGGGTCGGCACCAGCACCAGTGCCCGGATCGGGCGTTGGGACTCCATTTGTGGCTGCGCAAGCAACTGCTCCAGCAGCGGCAGCACAAAGGCGGCGGTCTTGCCGGTGCCGGTCTGTGCCCCCGCCATCAGATCCCGCCCCGCCAGAATGACGGGGATGGCGCGAGCCTGAATGGGGGTCGGTGCGGCATAGCCAAGCTCGGTCAGGGTCTGCTGCAAGCGGGGGGAGAGGGCCAGTTCGGCAAAGGAGGCTGTGGACATAGGGGCACCAGTCGGGGTTATCGCGGCCTGCGGCCACGATGCAGTGAGTGATCGTGGCCGCGATGGTAACAGAAGCAGGGGGAGCGGCAGAAGGCGGCTATGCCTCTGTGTCGTCCGGCAACGGGCGGATCAGCCGGATCTTTTTGCCCTCGTAGCAGGCGATGTTGTGCTTGCCGTGCTGTTTGACGTGGTAGAGCAGCTCGTCGGCGAGATGCACCGCCTCGGTGACGGTGAGGTAGTCGCGAATGCGGATCACCCCGGCGGAGAAGGTGATGGGGGTGGGCAGCTCGGGGATCCCCAATGGTCGATCCAGCAGGCGACCAGCCGAGTGGATCATCATCTCGTCATCCTCCATCCCCTTGAACAGCACGATAAACTCCTCGCCGCCCCAGCGGATGGCGCTGTCCACCTTGCGGATATTGCTTCTGAGGTGGCGGGCAAAGGCGACCAGTGCCAGATCCCCGACGCCATGGCCATAGGTGTCGTTGATCGACTTGAAGTTGTCGATATCGAGGATCATCAGGTAGTCGTGCTCATGGAGCAGACTCTGGCAGAGCACATCCCTGCGTGGCAGCCGGGTCAGATGGTCGGTGTGCGCCAGGGTGCGCAGCCGCAGGTAGATCTGCTTCCAGGCCACCATGCCCAGCAACAGCACGATGAGATAGACCTTGAAGGCCGCACTTTGCAGGGCCAGCTTGACGAAATCAAACCAGCTGTAGGACCACTTCAGATAGAGATCATCCCCCGCCTTGGTGCGCATAAAGGGTTTGCTCAGGCAGAGATGCCTCGGGCGGCAGGGCTCGGCGGCTTCAAACGATATGTTGGTGCGGGTCGGGTTGATGGTGTCGAAGGGTCGCAGCACATCGTTAAATGCTTCATCGACGGCGATGTCGATACCGAGCAGTCCGTATTTGTAACCGCCGCGCCCCGACTGATGAATGAAGGGGAAGTACATCACTATGGTGTTGCGCATGCTGAAGCTGTCGATCTCGATATCGGAGACAAAGGCTTCATCGGTGCTGCACAAAGGGCGGCCGGGCGCAAAGCTGGCGCAACCGAAGTAGTGATACCAGGCGGGCAGTGTCATCAGGTCCACCTTGATCGGCGCCAGTCTGGCGGGCAGCACATTGTTGTCGGCCACCATGCCGATCAGCCGGTAGTCATTCCAGATGGTGTAGATGTTGATCACCTCTGGATAAGAGAGGGCATAGCGGAAGGTGTTGAGAAGATTGGCGGCCGGGTATTGCAGCGGAATATCGGCAAAGCGGTATTTGCTTTTGAGGTCATACCCGTAGAGATAGTCGCTGCCGACGCTATTCGGGGGCGGTGGCTGATCGAGCAGATGGTGTTGTGCCAGATAGCTGGTGATGTTCTCCACCTTGAGGATTTTGGCTCGCTGGTAGAAGACCTCGAACACGTTCTTCTGTCTGGCGGTGATGAGATCCATGTCGTGCTGGATAGTGAGATAGGTGTAGTAGAAGACAGTGCCCAACCCGGTCAGGGCGAGCAGGGCCAATCCGGCCACTTTGACGATGAACTGGCGAGCAAACGCCGGTGGCCAGCGCAAGGCTGGGGGATTACCTGAAAATAAGGTCATAGGTGTCTGGGTGCAGTACCGATAGGGGCGCGGGCGCCATACGGGCAAAGTATACGCGAATGAAATCCCGACAGGATCCACCGACAAACCTTGCCAGAAGCTGAAGCCCTCACCACTTATTTATCCCTACTCCACGATCAGCACGCTCTCGCTGGCCAGATGGTGCAGCCACTCCCTGACGATCAGCAGCACGGCGGCAAAGTGCTCGTCGCGGGGCAGCAAGCTGGCGGCGAGGGGATCCCCTTCCGCCATGGCGGCCAGCTGGCCAAAGGCTTGCTCCACCAGATCCCGGTCGAGCTGGTTGTCCCCCAGCGCTTCGGCCAGTGATGGCTGGCTGCGCAGGGTCAGCTGCAAGCCGGGCGGGATCTGCGGGGCGATGCGCATCAGCTCATCTTCCACCACCATGATGGCCCGCTCCAGTTCGAGCGGGGTGGGTGGCGCGTGGCGAAACGGCCCGGGTTGGATGGCGTGGGTGCCAAAGGCCAGCGGGTAGTGTGACGGGGCCGCATCTGGCTGGCTCAGCCAGAGCTGACTGCTCTGTTCACCAATCTCCAGCAGCAGGGTCATCATCTCCGGTACGGGTTGTGTCATGGTGCTGAGCTCCTGTATTGTAAACGTTTTTCTGTTCTGCCTTTGATACCCCCGCCGCCGACGTTTGGCGAGCACAATTTCTGCGAGTCGTCCCTCACTTTGTTGCAAACCCCTTGCAAAAAAATCCATTGGTGGCAGTCTGGATGTCTAAATGGCTGTTGCCGTTTCGTTATCCTCAGATGATTCAGGAGTTCAGATATGGATATTCGCACCGCTCCCCGCGCCATCGCGCTCGCACTCATGCTTGCCAGCGGCATCGCCGCCGCCAACGAAGCGCTGGTGATCCAGACCGATTTCGGCCTCAAAGATGGCGCCGTATCGGCCATGAAAGGGGTCGCTTTCGGGGTGGATCGCACCCTGCCGCTCTATGATCTGACCCACGAGATCCCGGCCTACAACATCTGGGAAGCCTCCTACCGCCTCTACCAGACCCTGCAGTATTGGCCGAAGGGGACCGTGTTTGTCAGCGTGGTTGATCCCGGTGTCGGCACCGAGCGCAAGTCAGTGGTGCTCAAGACCAGGAGCGGCCACTACATCGTGACTCCGGACAATGGCACTTTGACCCTGGTGGCCGAGCATTTCGGCATCGAGGCAGTGCGCCAGATTGACGAGAAGCGCAATCGCCTCAAGGGCTCCGAGAAGTCCTACACCTTCCACGGCCGCGATGTGTACGCCTACACCGGTGCACGGCTCGCCTCCGGCGCTATCAGCTATGAGCAGGTCGGCCCGCAGCTGCCCGCCGAGGTCGTGAAGATCCCCTATCAGCCTGCGGTAGCCGAGAAGGATGGTACCCTCAAGGGCACCATCCCGATCCTCGATGTGCAGTACGGCAACGTCTGGACCAATATCGACGATGCCCTGCTGACCAAGGCGGGGATCAACAAGGGGGATAACGCCTGCATCAAGATCCGCGAAGGGGATGTGGTCAAATATGATGGCAAGGCCCCTTACGTCAGCAGCTTCGGTGACGTGCCGGAAGGTCAGCCGCTGGTCTACCTCAACAGCCTGCTGCAGGTGTCGGTGGCGCTGAACATGGACAGCTTCGCCGCCAAGCATCAGGTGCAGTCCGGTGCCAACTGGCATATCAGCCTGAAGAAGTGCTCCTGACCAGCACATATATAAGTAGAGATAGAAACAGCAACGGGCGCCTCGGCGCCCGTTTTGTTCTCTGGTAATTAAAGAAAGGGATCAGAACTCGTTGGAGAGCGCCTTGTACCCTTTGACCAGATCGATATTGGTGTGGGCCACGTCCTCGGAGAACTCGGCGGCATCGACCGAAACCCGCGGGATATGGGTCAGATCGCTCTGCTGGTTGATGCGGGTGGTGGAGGGGACGTAGAACTCCGGCGGCAGATCGCAGCCATCGATCACCGAGTTGTGACGCACCACGGCACCGTCACCGATATGGCAGTTGAACAGCACGCTGTTGAAACCGATAAAGACCCGGTTCCCCACTTCGCATGGCCCGTGGACGATGGAGCGGTGGGCGATGGAGGTGTACTCGCCGATGGTGACGGCGGCGCCGGATTTGGAGTGGATCACCACGCCATCCTGAATATTGGAGTTGGCGCCGATGACGATGGGTTCCATCTCGCCGTTGGCATCCACTTCGTCGGCGCGGATCACTGCATAGGGGCCGACAAAGACATTCTCTTTGATGATCACCTTGCCGCAGATGATGGCGGTCTTGTCGATATAGGCGGATTCGTCGATGACAGGCAGATGGCCGGAGGGATTCTTGCGGATCATGTTACATCCTGTGGTTGCCAAGAGGGATTATCTGGTGGTGGACGAGGAGCCTACCGGTCGGTCAGCTTACCCCTGCTCGCCCTCTGGTGAAACCCCTGACTGGTCTGACCCTTGTCGCGCGGCGTCTCGGTATGGCTGTTTCCCGCCGCCAGAATATGGGAGCATGGCTGTCATCCAGAGTCGCGTAAGGTGGATATATAAATATGAAGAAGATGATTGCCCTGTTGGCGGGAGGTTTGTTGCTCTCCTCGGCCGTGCAGGCCAAAGGGGAGGCGGGGGCGTTTGACTATTACGCCATGGCGCTCTCCTGGTCGCCCGAGCATTGTGCCGTCAAACCGGCGGATCGGGACCAGTGTTCCCGCAAGCTGGGGTTTGTGCTGCATGGTCTTTGGCCCCAGTACGATCGCGGTTACCCCAGCAACTGCACCCGCGAACGGCTCGATCCCGATATGGAGAGCGAGTTTGCCGACCTCTACCCCAGCCGTTTTCTCTATCGCCATGAGTGGGAGAAGCACGGCACTTGCTCCGGCCTGAGCCAGCAGGCCTTCCATCAGCTGGCGAGCGATCTGCGCCAGAAGGTGAAGATCCCGGCGGCTTATCAATCCCCGGAAGAGCCGCTGCGCAAAACCAGTTTCCAGCTCAAGGCCGATCTGGCGAGCGCCAACGAGTGGCTGGCCCCCGACAACATCACGGTGGCTTGCGCCGATGGTGGCCGCTTCCTGCGGGAGATCTACATCTGCGTCAATAAAGAGGGGACGGATGCGGTCACCTGCTCCGCCGAGATGCAAAAGCGCGAGCGCCGCTCCTGCGGTCAGCCGGATTTCCTGCTGCGCAGCGTGCGTTAAGCCTCCACTCTCTTCATCGGGCCCCTTGCGGGCCTGATATTTAACCACAGCTATCGGAAAGGAGTCTGACAGATGGATGGCAACAACCGGTTTGGCCCGCAAGAGCGGGCAATGCTGCTCGGGGTGAACGGATGAGCCTGTTTGCCGAGCTGGGGATGCGTTATCCCATTATTCAGGCACCGATGGCCGGTGTGCAGGGAAGCGAGCTAGCGCTGGCCGTAACCCGAGCGGGCGGCTTGGGCTCCTTGCCTGCCGCCATGCTCACGCCAGCGGAGCTGCGCGGCGAATTGGGGCGTCTTTCCCAAAGCAGCCTTGGGCAATTTAACATCAACTTCTTCTGCCACCGGCAACGGGAACCGGATCCCGTTGCTCTGGCCCGCTGGCAGCAGCGGCTTGCTCCCTACTACGCCGAGTTCGGCGTACAGCCCCCAGCTGTTACGACGGCGCCAACCCGTGCACCTTTCAATGAGGATCATGCCGCCATGGTGGCTGAGTTCAGACCGGCGGTGGTCAGCTTTCACTTCGGCCTGCCCGCGCCCGAGTTGCTTGTCCAAGTGAAGGCTGCGGGGGCCAAGGTCTTGGCCAGCGCCACCACGGTGGCGGAGGCCGTATGGCTTGCCCAGCACGGTGCCGACGCCATCATCGCTCAGGGATTGGAGGCGGGCGGCCATCGCGGTCATTTCCTCTCCGATGATCCCGCCTTGCAGCAGAGCACCTTGACCCTGCTGGCGCAGATCCTCGCGGTGACCGATCTGCCGGTGATTGCCGCTGGCGGTATCGTCGATGGCAAGGGGATCGCCAACGCGTTGGCAATGGGGGCGAGCGCCGTGCAGATGGGCACCGCCTTTCTCTGCTGCCATGAAGCGACCACCTCGGCGTTGCATCGCGCCGCCATCCATTCACCAGAGGGCCAGCAGACGGCACTGACCAATCTGTTCAGTGGCCGTCCGGCGCGCGGGATCGTCAACCGTCTTATGAAAGAGCTGGGCCCGCTCTCGAATCTTGCCCCTCACTTCCCCTATGCCAGTGGCGCACTGGCACCGCTGCGCGTCGCCACCGAGAAGGCGGGGGACAGTGGCTTCTCTCCGCTCTGGGCTGGGCAGGATGTATCGGGCTGCCGGGATCTTCCCGCTGGCGAGCTGATGGCGTGCTGGGTCAAAGAGGCTGGATTGGGATAAGCACTTCTATATATGCCTCATACGCCTTCTTATATAGAAGATGTCGAGGGCGCTGCGCGTTAGACGCGACAGTGCGGCAATGGTGGATGAGTGCCAGGCCAGTACCCTTGTAAGGCATTTATCCGGTGTAAAACGTCCTCACTTCACCCTTGGTTGTGGGTAAGTCTGTATAAAGGCTGTGTGTTGATATGAATAACCAAGAGATTGCACTTTTTTGCAATTTTATTGCGGTAAAGCCTTGCCAATGTGAGCTGGATCTCTATAATGCGCCTCCATCGACAGGGCAAGCGGCAACGCAGAATGCCAAGTCGGTAACCTCGAAAAGCCTTTGAAAATAAGGCTTGACTCGAGAAGACGGTTGAGTAGAATTCCACTCCCGCAGCAACACACTGTTGCGTCGCTCTTTAACAATTTGAATCAAGCAATCTGTGTGGGCACTCACAGCATCGAACATCAAAACAATTTTTGATTTTCAATGTCTGGTGAAGTGACCAAGACGATTTCTTAGCAATAAGAAGTCGAGCAGTTTATTTCAGCAATTCATTGAGCCGCTTTTCGAAGCAACCAAACTTAAATTGAAGAGTTTGATCATGGCTCAGATTGAACGCTGGCGGCAGG